>NZ_JBDPLX010000005.1:0-425936 GCF_039871815.1 Micromonospora sp. B9E7 | reverse complement strand
GGCGGGGTGGCGGGGCCGGGTGGCGGGGGCGGCGGTCTCTCCGGGTGCGCACGAGCCGGACGCGTAGACGAGCTGTGTCGAAACGCGAGCCGGGGCCCCGCGCCGCTGCGGGACCCCGGAGTTCGCGGGCGAGGATCAGACCGGGTGGCCCGGCCGACGTACCTCGCGGTACTCCCGCATGACCTGGTCGTCCTGGACCGGCACGACCCGGTCGGCCACCACACGTTCCTCGCGCGCCGGGGCGGCGACCACCGTGCGGCGGCGGCTGTTCCAGAAGTAGAGGGTGGCGAGCAGGCCGGCGACGCCGGCCAGCATCAGCACCCAGCCGACCACGGACAGGTCCAGCCAGCCCAGGTCGGCCTCCACGGCGAATGCGAGGATCGCGCCAAGCGCGATCAAGAAGATGCTGCCACCAATGCCCATGTCTCGCTCCTCGGCTCTAACCTGGCGTACGACGCGCCGCGGCCGTCGGTAGGGGTGCGGCAGGCATTGACTTACCCAGGCACGGAGATCGCCAATCGGGCAAGCTGGGGGCATGACGGACGCCGACTCCGAGACACGGACACTGGTCCTGCTGCGGCACGCGAAGGCCGAGCAGGGCAGCGACGCGGCGGACGACGCCGAACGGCCGCTCAGCGCACGCGGGGAGTCCGACGCGGCAGCGGCCGGCGCGTGGTTGGCGCGGCAGGGCCTGCTACCCGACGTGGTGATCTGCTCGCCCGCCAGACGTACCCGGCAGACCTGGCACGGGGTGGCGATGGGGATGGCCGGTTCGCCGCCGGAGGGCGGCCCGACCGGTCCTCGACCGGTCGTCCGTTACGAGACCGGCGCGTACGACGCCCACCCGGAGGAATTGTTGGCGCTGGTCCGCACGGTCGACCCGGCGGCCCAGACCACCTTACTCATTGCCCACAATCCGGGCATCTCCCTACTCTCCGCGCTCCTCGATCCGGACGGGGCGGCAGAGGAGGGTCTGCGTACCGCCGAACTGGCAGTGCATCGCGGCCGATTCGGCTGGGCGGAGCTGGGTCGGGCGGGAGCCCCGATCACGGCAGCGCACACCGCACGCGACTGAGCCACCCGCCGGTCACGGCGGGTGGCTCAGAGGTACGCGCCCAGGTCGTACTCAGGACGGCGGCGCGGTTGGTGGCGGCGGGTCTGGCGGCGGCGGCATCATCGCGGTGGGATGAGAGAGCCGGTTCTCCTCCACGATGAGGGTCCGGGCCCGCTTACGCCGGTCCTGCCAGAACCAGAGCGTGGTCAGCAGTACGGCCAGCCCGGCCAGGATGAAGACCCAACCGACGGCCCGTACGTCGATCCACCAGACGTTGGCTCTCAGCGCGAAGGTCAGGATCGCGCCGATCGCGATGAGAAAGATGCCGCTTCCTACACCCATATGCGCTGCACTCCCCCGTGCGGTGGCTCTGGGCGTTCCCTTTCGAGGTCACGCGACGGTTACCCGTCACGACGCCGGCATACCCGGCCGGGCTGGCCCAATGCGTGCTCGCCCCCGGCGGCCAGGCGCCTCTCGCGCGAGGAGGGCGGCCGCGATCCGCTCCTTCTACTCTGCTAACCCCACGCAACGGTTCGGTGCCCTCACTGTCGCCTCGGGGTAAGCAGAGCAAAGGCGAACGACGGACCGAGCGAGGGCGTGACCTTGCCGGCTCGGCAGGGGCATCCATCCGGACGCGGCGACGGCCGGCGGGGCATATCGCCCTCGCCGGCCGTCGGTGTCGGTACCGGGTGGTGCGACCCGGATCCGTCAACCGTGCCGTGGCACGGTCAGAAGGCCTCCTCCGGGAGGTCCATGATGTCGAGGTCGGCACCCTCGATGATCCGCCGGTCGGCGCCGATGCGGGGCAGCACCTCGCGGGCGAAGAAGCGGGCGGCGGCCACCTTGCCGGTGTAGAACGCCTTGTCGCTGGTGGAGACATCGCCGGCCAGCGCCTTCAGCGCCACGTCGGCCTGCCGCTGGAGCAGCCAGCCGACGACCAGGTCGCCGATCGCCAGCAGGAAGCGCCGGCTGCTGAGCCCGACCTTGTAGAGCGCCCGGGTGTCGCCACCCTGCGCCTCGCCCAGCCAGCCGGTCATCACGCCGAGGATGTTCTGGACCTCGACCAGCGCCTTACCGAGCGCCTGCCGCTCCTCCTTGAGCTGGCCGTTGCCCGCCTCGGAGGAGATGAACTCCTGGATCTCGCCGGCTACCGCCATCAGCGCCTGGCCGTTGTCCCGGACGATCTTGCGGAAGATCAGGTCCAGGCTCTGGATGGCGGTGGTGCCCTCGTACAACGTGTCGATCTTGGCGTCGCGGACGTACTGCTCCAGCGGGTAGTCCTGGAGGAAGCCGGAACCGCCGAAGGTCTGCAGCGACTCGTGCCCGAGCATCTCGTAGGCCCGCTCCGACCCGACGCCCTTGACCAGCGGCAGTAGCAGGTCGTTGACCCGCTTGGCCAGCTTGGTGGCCTTCTCGTCGCCGGCAGCCTCGGCGATCGCGACCTTGTCCTGCCAGGAGGCGGTGTAGAGGACCAGAGCACGAAGACCCTCGGCGTACGACTTCTGCAGCAGCAGCGAGCGACGCACGTCCGGGTGGTGGGTGATGGTGACCCGCGGAGCAGCCTTGTCCGCCTGCTGGATCAGGTCGGCGCCCTGCACCCGGCTCTTCGCGTACTCCAGGGCGTTGAGGTAGCCGGTGGAGAGGGTCGCGATCGCCTTGGTGCCGACCAGCATCCGGGCGTACTCGATGATCATGAACATCTGCCGGATGCCGTCGTGCTTGTCACCGAGCAGCCAGCCCTTGGCCGGTACGCCATGCTCACCGAAGGTCAGCTCGCAGGTGTTGGAGACCTTCAGGCCCATCTTGTGCTCGACGTTCGTGGTGTAGACGCCGTTGCGCTCACCCAACTCGCCGGTGGTCTCGTCGAAGTGGAACTTCGGCACCACGAAGAGCGAGAGCCCCTTGGTGCCGGGGCCGCCGACACCCTCCACGCCGACCGGGCGGGCCAGCACGTAGTGCACGATGTTGTCGCTCAGGTCGTGCTCGCCCGAGGTGATGAAGCGCTTCACGCCCTCGATGTGCCAGGAACCGTCGGGCTGCTGCGTCGCGCGGGCGCGGCCGGCACCAACGTCCGAACCGGCGTCCGGCTCGGTGAGCACCATCGTGGAGCCCCACTGCTTGTCGATGAAGAGCTTGGCCCACTGCTTCTGCCGGTCGGTGCCCTCGACGTGCAGCACGTGCGCGAAGGACGGACCGGAGGCGTACATCCAGATGGGGGCGTTCGAGCCGAGCACCAGCTCGGCGAGCGCCCACCAGAGGGCACGGGGCGCGTTGGTGCCACCCAGCTCGGGCGGCAGGTCCAGGCGCCAGAACTCGGAGTCCATGAATGCCTGGTAGGACTTCTTGAACGACGCCGGCAACGGCGCGGTGTGCGTGGCCGGGTCGAACACCGGCGGGTTGCGGTCGCTGTCCGTGTAGCTGGCGGCAAGATCCTCGCGTGCGAGGCGGTCGAGCTCGGCGAGGAAGCTGCGGGCGGTGTCGGCGTCGAGGTCCGAGTACGGCTCCTGGCCGAACGCCCGGTCCGCCCCGAAGACCTCGAACAGGTTGAACTCAAGGTCCCGCAGGTTGCTCTTGTAGTGGGTCATGCTCGCTGGCCCCGCTTCCGGACAGGTGTTACCGATCAGTAACCCCAACTGTATTACTCGCGGGTAGCCAGCGACAAGCGGATCGCACAAGTGACGGCGATTACACACCTTCGTGCCCCACGGGTGGGATCAACCCTCGGTGGCACCGACCTCCCAGCTCGGAACGGCCGCAGCCGCGCCGGAACGGGCACCGACGTACTCCATCAGGACCAGCGCGATGTCGTCGTCCAGACGCCCGTGGACCCACTCGATCAGAGCCGTCTCCAGCGAGGCCAGCCCGTTGGCGACCGTGCCGTGGCCGAGCAGCCGCCAGGCCCGGTCGGCGGTGGGGAAGAACTCGCCGTCCCGCCGCGCCTCGCCGAGCCCGTCGGTGAACAGCAGTAGCCGGTCCCCGGGCTCCAGGCGTTCGACCCGGGGGCGGACCACCGGCATGAACCCGAGCGGAGGTGCCGGTGCCGGCGGTTCCAGCGGGATCACCGCGCCGCGGCGCAGCAGCAGGGGCGGCGGGTGCCCGCAATTGACGATCGTGAGGGTGCCACCGCGTTCCTCGACCAGCGCTGCGGTCACGAAATCCTCGTCACCGACGTTGCGGGCCACCGCCCGGTCCAGGTCGGCGACGACGGCGCGCAGGTCGGCCCGCTCGTACGCCACGTGCCGGTACGAGCCGAGGACGATGCTCGCCAGCCGGACCGCGTCCAGGCCCTTGCCGCGCACGTCACCGATGATCATGCGCACGCCGTAGGGCGTGTCGATCGCCTCGTACAGGTCACCGCCGATCTCGGCGGTCGCGGTGGAGGAGATGTAACGACCGGCGACCGAGAGCGTGCCGACCTGCGGCCCGAGCGGGCGTAGCACCGCCTGCTGGGCGACCGAGGCGAGCCTGGTCAACTCGACGATCCGCTCCGCCTGCCGCTGCCGGACCGACGTCACCACCGCCGCCAGCCCGGTGGCGAGCGCGATCCCGACCACGTTTACCGAGGTTTCCAGCGACATCTCCGGCTCGACCAGGGCGAAGGCGGCCCCGACCAGGGTCGCCGCGACGCCCACCCCCAGCACCACCGGCCAGGAGGCCAGCGCGGCGGCCAGGAAGGGCACGGCCGCCAACAGTGCGACGTAGTGCGCCCGACGGCCGTCCGCCGCCTCCACGGCCGACACGATCGCGAGCAGAACGAGGGCCGCGCCGAGACCGGCGCGGGATCCGGGGCTCAGCGGGCGACGGCCCGGCTGGAGGAATCGCGTGGATACGAGGGACAGTTTGCCTGATCCTCGTGAAACGGTGAATGAACCTGACCCGTCGTCCGAGGAGGTTCTGACCGGCCGGGCCAATCGGGCGACCAAAATCGGCGTCACCCGCCCCGGTCAGCCGAGGATCTCGTAGCGGACGGTGAGCGCGCCGACGTCGACGGAGGCGATGGTGGCGAACGCGGCCCGGGAGAGATCCAGGCAACGTCCGTCGATGAATGGACCCCGGTCGTTGATCCGCACCACGACCGACTTGCCGTTGGCCGGGTTGGTCACCCGGACCTTGGTGTTGAACGGCAGCGTCTTGTGCGCGGCGGTCAGGGCGTTCGGGTTGAACGACTCCCCGTTGGCGGTGAGCTGCCCGTCGGAGTAGAACGAGGCACCACACGAGCCGCTGTCGAGGACCTTCGCCGCCGCCGTGGTCTTCTTGGCGGTCGGGCTCGGCTTCGGTGACGCGGTGCGGGCCTTGCCTCGGGAGGCGGCCTGCTGCGACCGGGTGGCCGACGGGCTGGCGGACGCGCTCGGGGAGGCGCTGGCACTTGGAGAAACGGCCGGCGAGCTGGGGGTGAGGCTGCTGGCGGCGGTGGTCGGGGTGAGGTCGAGGGTCGTCTGCCCCGACTGGGCGGAGCCGGAGGTCAGCTGCACGGCACCGAACGTGCCCCCGACGGCGAGGGCGACGCCGACCGCCGCGGTGGCCACGATGCCCGCCGGAGAGGAGAAGATGCGGGTACGGGAGTGCCTGCCTGCCACCGGCCCGGTCCTTTCGTCGACTGAACAAACCGGGTCGGACCGTAACGAGAGAAGCACTTCCGAAGTCAACGTGATCATCGTGGTATGCCCGCATTTGCGCTGGTACGTGTAGCCGATCATCCGATCCGGGGTGGGCCGGCCGGCCCGGGTGCCGACACGTCGACCGGACGTGCCGGAGGATGAGCGGATGCCCGCTGAGCTGACCGACCGCCTGGCCACCCTGTTCCGGTGGGTCGACCCCGGCCCGGGCACGAGTCACCTGGTCAGCGACATCTCCGGTTGGTGGCGGGACCCGGAGGTCCTGGCCGAGCTGGGACCGGCCCTGGTGGCGCCGTACCGGGCCGCCCGGCCGACGGTCGTGCTCGCCCCGGCGGTCACCGGGCTGCTGCTCGGGCCGCTGGCCGCCACCGCACTCGGGGTCGGTTTCGTGGCCGCACACAAATTCGGCGACGGGCGACTGCCGACCGGGCCGCTCACCTGGGCGCAGAGCCCACCGGACTACCGGGGCCGGCGGGTCGACCTGGCGGTACGGGACCGGCACCTCGGCACCGGCGACCGGGTACTGGTGGTGGACGACTGGGTGCGTACCGGCGCGCAACTCCGCGCCCTCTACGACATCTGTGCCGCGCGGGGCGCCGAGGTGCTGGGCACCGCCGTGGTGGCCGTCGACTGCCCGCCCGAGGTCGCGGCCGACCTACGGATCACCGGCCTGATCAACGCCGCGGATCTACCGGCTTGACCTGAACCGCGGTTCAGCTCCGACGATCGGTGCATGAGTGACGGAATTCTCGACGAGGCGTACGAACGACTGCACCGCACCGGGCCCGAGTACGAGGGGTGGCTCTCCAACCACGGGCCGATGGCCGTCGAGGCGTTGACCCGACACGGGCACCAGCAGCAGGTGCACCGCTGGCTCGACGACTACCTCGGTCGACTCGACGAGCTGCCCCGGGGGCTGCACCCGATCACCGACTGGCGAGGGGCGCTGGGCGATGCGAAGCGGGCCGGGGACTGGCTGGCGTACTTCGACCGACAACTGCGCGAACACCCCTGGCGCGACGTGCTCGGCACCTGGTGGCCCCGACTGCTGCCGGGCATCGCCGCCGGCGCCACCCACGGTGTGATCCGGGTCGGGCACGCCGTACGCGCACTCGAAACAGACGACACGACCCCGCACCGGCTCACCGAACTGGCCCAGGCCCTCGGCTACTGGGCGGCGCGTTGGCAGCCGGTGCCGGGCGCCGACCGGGTGCCGGACGACCCCTCCGCCGCTCCGGGGCAGTTGGACGTGGACGCGGCGCTGGCCGGGCTACCCCGGATCGACGACCAGACCGGGGGCGTCCTTGACCGGTTGTCTCGGCTGCCTGGCGTACCCCGATGGGAGCCGGCGCTCGCGGCGCTGCGCCCCGCGCGGAGCCCGGCCGAGGCGGAGAACGGTCTCACCGCGTTGGTGTACCGCGCCAGCCTGGACTACCTGCGGTTCGGGCACACCGCGCCGGTCATGCTGGTGCACGCGGTCACCGCGCCGACCGCTGTGCTGCGTACCCTGCCGGCTCTGGACCGGTCGCTGTGGGCGCCGAGCCTCGCCGCGGCCTGGGCCGCGACGGCGGCCATGACCTCGGTGTACGCCCCAACCGACGGCATCGCGCCACCGACCGTGACCGCCGCGACCCCGGCGGAGGTCTTCGCCCGAGCGGCTCGGCACGGCGACGAACACGTGGTCAAGCTGGCCGACGCGGTGCTCGACGCGCACGCGGTCAGTGGCGACGACCGGCTCCTCACGGCCCCCGGCTACGCCGGGCAGATGATCTGACTGCTCCGAGCGGGGGCCCGACGCAATGCGGCGGCGGTACGGGGCGCACTGGCCTAGCCTCGGCAGGATGTGGCCTCGGATCGGTGACCTGCGCACCCTCGCCCTCGGCACCCCCGGCGAACTGCGGGCGACTCTCAACACCCTCGTGCTGGCCGGCGTGAAGACCGCGACGGCCGGCCGGCTCGCCGAGTACGCGGAGGAGGGCGAGGAGTTGGAGCAGGTCGGGGAACGGCTGGCCCTGGTCGACGACGACGACGCGCTGGCCGGCGTCGTGGAGATCACCGGAGTCGAGGTGGTCCGTTTCGCCGACGTGCCATGGGAGTTCGCCCGGGCCGAGGGCGAGGGGGACCGGTCGATCGAGGAGTGGCGGGCCGGGCACTCGGCCTACTGGGCGCGGCTCGGCACACCGGTCGACGGTGACAGCCCGATCGTCTGCCTACGCCTGCGACTGGTCTCCGGCGGCGAGGGCGGCGTGGCCGGCGGCGACCTGGGCACCTGACGGACGCCCTCAGCCGCGCAGCTCCGGCAGCAGTCGGGTCGCCACGTCCGCCAGCACGTTCTCGTCGCCCTCGTACCAGCTGCTGGTCCGCGGCCAGTGCGTCACCACGTCGGTGAAGCCCAGGTCGGCAGCCCGGCCGACCTGGTCGGCGAAGAACTGCGCGCTGCTGAGCGAGAACACCGGCGCGGAGTCCAGCGAGAGATAACGGTCCAGGGTGGCCGGATCGCGGCCGGCCTCGTCCAGCGAGCGGTCCATCCGCGCCGACAACGCCGACACGCTGCCCCACCAGCTCTCCAGGTCGTTGTCGTCACCGGTGCCGGTGGTCACCCAACCCTGGCCGAACCGGGTCACCAGCCGCATCGACCGCGGCCCGTTGGCGGCCACCACGAAGGGCACCCGGGGCTGCTGCACACAGCCGGGATTGTTGCGGGCATCCACCGCGGCGAACCAGTCACCGCGCCAGGTCGTACCGTCCTCGCGCAGGATCAGATCGAGCAGCTCGGCGAACTCGGCGAACCGGTCGACGCGCTGACGCGGCGGCAGGGTCTCACCGCCCAGAACGGCCGAGTCGAAGCCGATGCCACCCGCCCCCAGGCCGAGCAGCAACCGACCGTCGGAGACGTCGTCCACCGTGGTGATCTGCCGGGCGAACGCGGCCGGGTGCCGGAAGTTCGGCGACGCCACGAGGGTGCCCAGCCGGATCCGGGAGGTGACCGTCGCGGCGGCGGTCAACGTGCCCATCGAGTCGAACCACGGGCCGTCGACCAGGTCCCGCCAGCCCAGATGGTCGTACGTCCAGGCGTGGTCGAACCCCCACTCTTCGACCTGCCGCCACCGACGCTGCGACTCCGCCCACCGCTGGTCCGGCAGGATCACGATGCCAATCCGCATGATCGCCAGCCTAGACCGGGGCACCACCGGGGCGGGGTTCCCGCTAACGTGCCGCCATCGAGGCGGCGATCACCGACTGGAAGTAGTCGTTCCACCGCGTTCGCGGGGCCGTAACCTGCCGGGGTCGGCCCGGGTCTCTACGTCTTCACGGTGATCGCCTGGCGCGTGGCGCTCGCGCCCTATCGCGACTGGAGGCCCCGCCCGGAGGAGTTGCCCCGGGTGCGCTGGTCAAGCCGGCAGGTGACACAGGTCACACTCCATCCCGGTAGGGTCGTCCCGATCGGCTCCGACCCCTCGGCGAGCGGCACCTGGGCAGGTGTCGTAAGACGAGAGGAACCAGACGAGATGACGAAGGTGACCGCGCAGCTGTCGGTGTCCGCCGACGGGTTCTATGCCGGCCCACGGTTCGACGGCGACGGCGACTGGATGGACTCGGCCGAGAGCGCCGGGTTCTTCCGGGTCACCCGCTGGGTGACCGACGGGATGGCCTGGCGTGAACGACAGGGCTTCGCCGGCGGAGAGCACGACACCAATTCCACGGTGATCGCCGAAACTTTCGAGGCGGCCGGCGCGTACGTGATGGGACGCCGGATGGCCGACGGTGGTGAGGTGCCCTGGGGTGACGAGCCACCGTTCCGCGCACCGGTCTTCGTCGTCACCCACCGTCCCCGCGAGCGTCTGCTGCGGCAGGGAGGCACCAGTTTCACCTTCGTCACGGACGGGGTGGCCAGCGCCGTCGAGCAGGCCCGTGCCGTGGCCGGTGACAAGAACGTCGCGGTGGCCGGAGGCGGCAGCCTGGTGCGGCAGGTCCTCAAGGCGGGTCTGCTCGACGAGTTGGAGCTGCACGTCGTACCGGTCGTGCTCGGCAGCGGCCTGCGGCTGTTCGACGCGGACCTCGACCTCCCCGACAAGGAGGCGATCGAGCTGACGCCGACCCGCGTCATCCACACACCACAGGTCACCCACATCCGGTACGCCGTGAACGGTCGTGCCCCGCTGGTGCTCGACGATCGGGGCAGGGGCGGCGGCCCGACGGTGACCACGAACTGAAGCACCGACCCGTTCGACCCAGGAGGAGACGAAATGCCGCAACTGTTGCGGGTGCAGTGCTTCAACGTTTCGCGGGACGGGTTCGGCACCGGAGAGGGGCAGAGCCTGGAACGGCCCTTCGGCCACGCCGACCCCGCCCCGCTGTTCTCCTGGCGGGCCGCCACCGCCAGCTTCGTGTATCGCACCGAACCCGGCGGCACCCGGGGCCTGGACGACTACCTGACCCGCGACGCCGAGTGCAACATCGGCGCGGAGATCATGGGTCGCAACAAGTTCGGCCCCCAGCGTGGCCCGTGGGAGAACCATGACTGGCAGGGCTGGTGGGGGGACAACCCGCCGTTCCACACGCCGGTCTTCGTGCTCACCCACCACGTACGTCCGTCGTTCACCCTGGCCGACACCACGTTCCACTTCCTCGACGCCGGCCCGGGCGAGGCACTGGCCCAGGCGAAGGAGGCAGCCGACGGCCGGGACGTACGCCTCGGTGGTGGGGTCGCCACCATCCGCGAGTTCCTCGAGGCCGACCTGGTCGACACGATGCACATCGCCGTCGCGCCCGTCGACCTCGATCGGGGTGAGCGGTTGTGGGACAGCCCCGACGAACTCCTCGACCGCTTCCACCTGGAATCGGTGCCCAGCCCCAGCGGGATCACCCATCTCCTGTTCTGGCGACGATGACCGCGCGGGTCGCAGATCTTGGACAGTTTCCGTCACGCCCGAACGAAACTGTCCAAGATCGGTGACTGCCTAGGGCAGGCGGGACAGCACCAGCATCTGGTTGCCGTCGGGGTCCGCAACCCGGGCGGACCGTTCCCCCCACGGCTGGTCGACCGGCTCCTCGATGACCGTGGCACCGCCCGAGCGCAGGGCGTGCACCGCGACGTCACAGTCGTCGGCGTAGACGCACAGCGCCCAGCGGTGCGATTCGGCCGGGTCGCCAGCCTCCGGATCGGCGGCCAGGCCCAGCTCGCTGTTGCCCAGTCGGAGTGCGACGAACTCCGGGTCGCCGTCCTCGGGGAACTGGTAGGTCAGCTCGAAGCCGACCACGTCCCGGTAGAACGCGATCAGTCGCGGCAGGTCAGGTGTCGTCACGATCGGAAAGGCTTCGGTGAACACGGACCACCTCCGAGCCGGACACTAGCCGGCGCCGATGCCAGCGGGAACCACCACGGTCGATCCCAGCGGATGTCGTCACCTCACCGGAACTACCGCCGGCGCGATGAGATCGACCTGCTGAGCCCGGTGAACGCCCGACAAAGACGCGGGCGTTCACCGGGCTCACCTATCGCCCCCAGGGCTCGGCGGGTCGACAGTCGGCGCCCGGCTGGCCGTAGACGAGGGTGCCGGAGGAGTCCACGTAACAGTGATCGAACTCGTCCGACGGACGGAACAGCGGTCGGCGGTCGATCTCAACTCCGTTGGTGTCATAGCCGACCAACTCGGCGTCTTTGGTGACGACGTTGGCGTCATCGGTGAGCAGGCCGAACACCCCGTTGGTCAACCGCGCCGTGGTCGTCTGCCCGTCGCCGTGTTCCAGAACCAGCCTTTGCACCCGGGCGCTGACCCGGCCGGTCACCGCGACGTCGCCCCCTTCGGCTTCGGTCGACATGAGCAGGAGACGCTGGATCGGGCCAGGCAACCAGTCCCGTTGCGGCCAGTCGCGTTCACCGGTGGCACCACCGCTGATCTCCTTGTGCGGCGGCATCGAGACCTCGCAGGTGAAATATCCGGTATCCGTCATGAACAGCGCCACGCCGTGGTGGTCCTGCTCGGCGGCCACGGCCAAATCGTCGATGGACAGCGGAATGCGCTCCATCTGCGCGTTCCACTCCAGGCACTGCTCCACCGCTCGGTGCAGCGTCGGTGACAGTTCACCCGAACCCATCGCCAGGTGCCGCACCTCGTCGCCGTTCGGCACCATCGCCACACCGGCCACCACCGCCGCAGCCGTCGCCATCGTGGCGACCCCGAGTCGTACCGCACGGCGACGCCGAGGCCGGCGGACCGACGTCATCAGGTCCGCTCGCATTCGCGCCGCTCTGCCTGGCGGCAGATCACGCTCGGCAGGCGTGTCGAGAATGTCCTTCATCGCTCATCCTCCTGCTTGTTGCCGTCAGTAACCATCCGTGCCAGCCGAGCCCGTGCGCGACTCACGCGCGAGCGGAGCGCGCCTTCGCTGATACCGAGGACCGTCGCCGCCTCGCCGTACGGCACGCCGGACCACAGACACAGGGCCACCGCCTCCCGCTCCGCGCGAGGTAATCGGCGGACCACCGCCAGAATCCTGGTCATCTGCCGTTCGTCGTCGAGCCGCGCGACTATGTCGCTGGCCGGGTCCGCGTCCGCCTCCCGCTCCGGTGGCAACCTCCGCAGGGCTGTCAACCACCGGCGGGCTGAGCGCCACTCGGTGCGCGTCGTATTGGTGGCGACCACAAGCAGCCACGGCAGCGCCAACCCGTCCACCAGGACCGCCGCCTCGCCGCGCCTACGCCACGCCACCAGGAAGGTGGCCTGCGTGACGTCTTCAGCGAGTGTCCAAGAGCCGGTGAGCCGGAACACGTGGTTGTAGACCGCCCGGGCATACCTGTCGAAGAGCCGGCCGAAGGCGACCTCGTCACCGGCTGCGATGCTCGACCACAGATCTTGGTCAGACGGTTGTATCTGGCTCGTCACACCTGACTATTGCCGGTCGGGGCGAATGTGTTGCAGTCCTGCTCGAAGTCGGGGCGGGACGAGGCGAGGCACCGTGTCAGAGGCCGTGTCAGAGCCGCGTCAGGGGGATGACAGATCGGCCGCCGATGGTAGACCGCATGACGAGTTCAGCGATTGCGGTCTCCGGACTGCGGAAGGCCTACAAGGACAAGGTCGTGCTCGACGGCATCGACCTGGACGTCCCAGCAGGCACGATCTTCTCCCTACTCGGCCCGAACGGGGCCGGCAAGACGACGACGGTGAACGTGTTGACCACGCTGGTGAAAGCCGACGGGGGGACCGTACGCGTCGCCGGACACGACGCCGCTACACAGGCCAAGGCCGTCCGCGCGGCGATCGGGGTCACCGGCCAGTTCGCGGCCGTGGACGAGTTGCTGACCGGTCGGGAGAACCTCCAGCTGATGGTGGACCTCAGCCCGGTACCGGGCAGGGACGGCAAGCGGATCGTCACGGAGCTGCTGGAACGGTTCGACCTTGCGGAGTCGGCGCAGAAGCCGGTGTCGACCTACTCCGGAGGGATGCGCCGCAAGCTGGATCTGGCGATGACCCTCGTCGGTGACCCGCGGATCATCTTCCTCGACGAGCCCACGACGGGCCTGGACCCGCGCAGCCGACGCACGATGTGGTCGATCATCCGGGACCTGGTGGCCGACGGGGTGACGATCTTCCTCACCACGCAGTACCTCGAGGAGGCCGACCAGCTCGCCGACCGGATCGCCGTACTCGACCAGGGTCGCCTGGTCGCCCAGGGCACGCCCGACGAGCTCAAGCGCCAGATCCCCGGCACACATGTCCGGCTCCGGTTCGCCACCGTCGCGGAACTCGACGCGGCCGCCCGGGTGCTCAGCGACTCCAGGCGCGACGACGAGGCACTCGCCCTGCGGGTGCCGAGCGACGGCGGGACGGCCTCGCTGCGCGCCCTGCTGGACCGGCTCGACGAGTACGCGATCAGTGCCGAGGGGTTCTCCGTGCAGACGCCGGACCTCGATGACGTCTTCCTCGCCCTGACGGGCAACCGCACCCAGGAGGTATCCGCGAAATGAGCGCCAAGTCCCACTCGATCGTCATGTTGCGTCGCAACTTCAAGCACATCGCCCGCAACCCGACCTCGGTGTTCAACGCGGTGCTGATGCCGATCGTGATCATGCTGATGTTCGTGTACATGTTCGGCGACGCCTTCAACGTCGGTGTCGACTACATCGACTACGCGACTCCCGGCCTGATGCTGCTGGCTGTCTGCTACGGGCTGGGTGCCACCGCGACCGCGGTGAACTCCGACATGACGAAGGGCATCATCAACCGGTTCAAAGTCATGCACGTCTCCCGTGGCGCGGTGCTGACCGGTCACGTCGTCGCCAGCGTGCTGACCAACCTCGTCGCCATCGCGGCCCTCGTCGGGGTGGCGTTCCTGCTCGGATTCAGCCCATCGGCGACCTTCCTCGGCTGGCTCGGCGCGATCGGCATCATCGTGCTGCTCGGCTTCGCCGCAGGCTGGCTCACCGTCGCGCTGGGCCTGTCGGCGAAGTCGCCGGAGACGGCCGGGTTGGCCTCCGTACCGCTGGTCATGCTGCCGTTCTTCAGTAGCGCGATCGTGCCGGCGGACAAGATGGGGCCAGGGCTCCGGGAGTTCGCGGAATACCAGCCCTTCACGCCGATCATCGAGACCCTGCGCGGATTCCTGAACGGCACGCCGTCCGCCGGTGACGTGATCCCCGCCCTCGCCTGGTGCGTCGCCATCGCACTCGTCGGCTACCTGTGGGCGCGGTCCACGTTCACGAAGCGAGCGTGACCGCGACCAACTCACTCCAGCTCGTCCGAGTGCCCTCCAGCGCCGCCTCCGCGAATCTCACTTCGCCGAGGCGGCGCCGCACTGCTTGCTCGATCCGGGCGACGTCCGGGTGGGAACGATACGGCTGTCCGCGTACGGAGGTGCTCGCGGCGAGCAGCCGCGCGGCCTGCTCGTGCTGGTCCCGCCGGAGGGCGAGGTCCGCGACTCCGACGAGCACCTGTGCGATCGCCGGTGCGTGACCCGTCTCGGCCGCCGCCTCGCAGGCCGAGGAGCGGTGCCGGCGGACCTCGTCGAGATCGTCGGCGAGGTACCCGAGCAGGTCGTGAGTCACCACGCGGATGTGCGCCTGTTCGGCCTCGTCGCGCAACAGGCCGGCCGCGACACCGATCTGCCGGGCCACCTCCTCGGCATCGCCACGCCAGCGGGCGAGTTCCGCCTGCGACAGCGCCAACACGGCCAGCGCGCCCGGCCACGTGACCCGTCTCGCGTGCCGCCGCGCCTCGGCCAGCGCCGACGCGCTGGACTCCTCGTCGCCCAACAACCAGTACAGCTGAGCATGTCGCGAGCGCATCCGGATGATGTCCTCGACTGTGCCGACCTCGGTCACGACCGCGATCGCCTCGTCGTAGTACCCGCAGGCGCGGGCGAACTCGCCGCGGATGGCGATCAACTCCGCCAACTCGGTCAGGGCGAACGAGATCCCGAACCGCTCGCCGAGAGCCCGGAACTCGGTGAGCGCCGACTCGAGGTACCCGTCCACCTCCGGCCCGTGCTGGCCGAGAATGATCCGCATCTTGCCGAGTTGCAGCCGGGCCAGCGCGCGTACCCAGGGATCCTCGTCGTCCAGCAGTGGCTCCCACGCGGCCAGGATCGCGTCCGGAGCCCGCAGCATGCGTTCCAGCGGAACGACGAGGGCCACGCCCGGGTGGCTGCCGTGACTGCGTTGGCTGACCTCGTACGCCTTGTGGATCCACTCCGCCGCCTGGCGCTCGTCGCCCGGCCCTGAGTTCAGGAAGAGCACGACAAGTGCGTACACCGTGGCCCGGATCTCGTCGGTCACCTCGCCCGGCACCTCGGTGGCCGCCGTGATCAGCTCCATGCCTTCGGTCCGGTGGCCGCCGAGCCACCAGTACCAGCCGGCACCCGCGGCCAACCGCATCGCCGCGTCCGCCTCGCCGACGGCGAGCGCGCCGCGCATCGCGGAACCGATGTTGTCGTGTTCGAGTTCGAGGGTGGCGAGCCACCTCACCTGGTCCGCGCGGCGAAGGTGCGGCTCCGCCGTCTCGGTGAGGTCGGTGAAGTAGGCCAGGTGTGCGTGGCGCGCGACATCCGACTCGCCCGCCTCGGCGAGCCGCTGCGCGGCGTACTCCTTGATCGTGCCGAGCATCCGGTAGCGCGGGGCCTCGTCACCCTCGGCGATCAGCAGTGACTTCTCGGCGAGCGCGGTGAGCAGCTCGAGCATCTCCTCCCGCTCGACCACGTCGTCGGCACAAACCCGTTCGGCACCTTCCAGACTGACCCCGCCGGAAAACACCGAGAGCCGGCGTAGGACCGCTCGTTCGGCGTCGGTCAGCAGCTCCCAACTCCAGTCGACCACGGCACGCAGCGTTCGATGCCGGGGCAACGCGGTACGACTGCCACCGGTCAGCAGGCGGAAGCGGTCGTCGAGCCGCCTGGCGAGCTGGTCGACGGACATGGTGCGCAGCCGGGCCGCGGCCAGTTCGATCGCCAGCGGCATTCCATCCAGCGCCCGACACACCCGCGCCATCGTCGACGATGTGTGGGCGTCGACCGCCAGATCCCTGCGCACCGCGTCCGCTCGATCCCGCAGCAACCGGACGGCAGGAGAGGATTCGATCTCAGCGGGGTCGGCGTCGGGGGCCGGCAGGGCCAACGGCGCGACCGGCCACAGCGCCTCACCGGTGATGCCCAGCGGCTCCCTGCTCGTAGCCAGGATCCGCAACCGCCGACACTCTCCGAGAAGTCGGTGGGCGACCACCGCCGCCGATTCGATCACGTGCTCGCAGTTGTCCAGGATCAGCAGCGCCTCCCGCTCACGGATCGCGGCGACGAGTCGATCGATCAGCTCCAAGCTCGGTGCCTCGCCGAGCAGAGCATCGCGAAGCCCGAGCCCGGCGAGCGTCGCCTGCACCACGTCACCGTCGGCGCCGATCGCGGCAAGCTCGACCAGCCAGACCCCGTCCGGCAGGTCGCCGAGCATCCTGCGCGCGCTCTCCGTGGCCAGCCGGGTCTTCCCCGAGCCGCCCGGGCCGATCAGTGTCGTGAGCCGGTGTTCGGCGACGAGCGCACCCACCTGGGCGACAGCGTCGTCCTTGCCGATGAAGCTGCTCAACTCGGCCCGGAGGTTGGTCTTACGGTTCTCCTCCCGCCGGCCCAACTCACCGCGCAGCAACGCGACGTGCAACGCCGAAAGCTCCGGCGAGGGATCGACACCCAACGCGTCGGCCAGGGCCTCGCTCGTGCGCTGGTACACCAGCAGCGCCTCGTTGTCCCGACCGCTCGCGGCGAGCGCACGCATCAACATCATGACGAGCCGTTCCCGCACCGGGTGCGCGGCCACCAGGTCGGTCAACTCCTCGACCAAATCCGGACCGCGCCCGAGGCTGATCTCCACGTCGAAGCGATCCTCCACGGCGGTCAGACGCAGCCTCTCCAGCCGGGTGACCGCCGCCTCGAACGCCGCGCTGTCGGTCACACCGACGTCCTGCATGGCCGTACCCCGCCACAGGGCGAGGGCCTCGCGGAGCCGCCGGACCCGCTGCGGACCCTGGTCGTCGCGCGCCTGAGCGACGAGGCGTTCGAACCGTACGGCGTCGACGAGGTCGGGTGCCACCGTCAACTGGTAGCCGTCGGTCTGCCCCTCGATCGCACCCTCCGGCAGCAGTTTTCGCAGCCGGGACACCAGGCGGTGCAGGGCGTTCGCCGCCTCGGTGGGCGGGTTCTCACCCCAGATCCAATCCACGAGAGTCGCCTTCGGGACCACGTGACCTGGGCTGAGCGCGAGGGCGGTCAACAGCCCACGTAGCCGCGCACCCGGCACGTCGGTGACGGTGCCGTCGTCCGTGCGAACCTCGAATGGACCAAGTAACCCGACCTGCACTCGGCAGATCTTGCCATGTATGCGAAAGCCGCCCGCGTTGCCGAAGCGGCAGGGGCTTGCGGGTCACCGGCGGCCGCAAGACGCCCCGCATGCGGGCGATCCGCTATCGTCCGCTGATGTCGCTGACCGACGCGGCCATCGCCGCCGATCTGGCCCCGGCTGGCCTGCAGTTCGTCGAACGGGTGCACGGCGAGGTCCGTCTTCCGTTGCCACCCCAGAAGTCCGCCGCCAGTTGCCTGCCTGAGCACGGACGATTCGACAACCGCCCAGAGGAAGTGGTGCGGGTCGACGATCCGGACCTTTCACTCAAGGTCAACGCCGCATGGTGGCGGATGGCCTCCGAGTACGGGCTGCTCGACGACCGGAGGGAGTTCCTGTTCAGCGCCGGCATCGAGGATGCCGACGCCGAGGAGAGCGTGGTCATCTGGGTCAGGGTCCGCCTGCTCGACGAGTGGAACCTGACCGGAGGCGGGCCTCTTCTCGGCAGCTCGTTGGCCAGTCTGTTCACCGACCGCTTCGTGCCCGAGTTCATCATGGCCTCGCTCGACGGCCGGATGGTGTTGGAGACGACGGTGTGGGGCAATGGCACTGTCAGCACCGTCGTGATCCGCCCCGACCGCCTCGCCGGAAGTAGCAGGTAGAGCCGGGCCGTGCTGGGCGCCAGCTAGTGAACACGCCAGTCCATGGCATCGAGCAGACCCTCTACCAGGGCCGACCGGTTTGTCGCGCCGATACCGCCAAGCGCCCGGTGCATAACCTCCTCGGCGCCCTCGGGCAACTCCTGCGGACCCAGCATCGGCAGCATCAGGATGAGCCGTTGCGCCCAGGTCAGCCGCTCATCCGGTAGCGCCGCCGCGGCGAGCAGCTCCGCCCAGGTCATCGCGGACGTGAACCCGCCGATAGCCGGAAGCTCGACGACTGACCCTGCATGACCGAAGGCCCGGCCAGGATTCAACTCCTGGCCGGGCCTTCGCTGTGGAGCGGGTGACGGGAATCGAACCCGCACTGTCAGCTTGGGAAGCTGATGTTCTGCCATTGAACTACACCCGCAAGCGGCACCACTGTACCCGAGTCGCCGAGCCTGTGCACCCAGGCTCCCCAGCCCACTGCTGATCCACTCGGCTTCCTGGACGTCGGGGCATCCGAGCTGCCGGGACACCGCGACATCATTGAAGTCGAGTCGATCATGGGGCGGCGGGCCGGTGCGGGCGTCCCCCGGGTGACGGCTCCGTCCCGCGGGAGCCGACACCGACGTCTCCGGCCGTGGTCAGGCGGCCGTGCACTGGACATCACGGCTGAGGCGGGTCGGGCGCGTCTGCGGTACGGAGAGTGGCGCCGCCGCCGACGGGGCGTGCGGGTCGAGCCAGACCCGAACAGCCGGCCGGCCCGGCGCAACACCCGGGACGCCGGTGACCTGCTGCTCGCGGCGGGTCAGCATGGCCACGTCGACGGTGAACTCGAAGAGCCGCCAGTCGGCCTGCGGCTCCGCCCGGGCGCTCCGCGCCAGTTGCGCGACCCGGAGCGGATCGGTCACCGGACGAGCGTGCCCCGCCACGTAAGCCTCGTCGTCGCTCTCCTCCGGAGGGAACGAGTGCAGCGCGTAACGGCCGTCTCGTTCGAGGTCACGGCGTTTCGGAGAGTCGATGATGAAGCAGAACAGACCCTCGTCCGTGATGACCGGGGAGACCGGATGAACGCGGGGCCCGCCGTCGGCGCGGACCGTGGCCAGATAGCCGAAGCCCGGCCCGTACTGCTGGAGGAGAACGCGGATCCCGTCGGCGAGTCGGGGCTCGTCGGCGGCGAAATCGGACCAGGAAGCCATGCAGGCATTCTATCGAACAAATGTACGATCAGCGACCTCGACACGCTGGTCATCGCGTGCCTCGCTATGGTGGTCCGATGCTGCTCTCCGACCGCGACCTGGTCTCCGAGATCAAGGCCGGCACGCTGGGCCTGGAGCCGTTCGAGCCCACCCTGGTCCAACCCTCCAGCATCGACGTCCGACTCGACCGGCTGTTCCGGGTCTTCAACAACCACCTCTACACCCACATCGATCCGGCGATGCAGCAGGACGACCTCACCTCGGTGGTCGAGGTGCCCGACGGTGAGCCGTTCGTGCTGCACCCGGGGGAGTTCGTGCTCGCCTCGACGCTGGAGGTCATCTCGCTGGGTGACCAGCTCGCCGGCCGGTTGGAAGGCAAGAGCTCCCTGGGCCGGCTCGGGTTGCTCACGCACTCCACCGCCGGATTCATCGACCCGGGCTTCTCCGGTCACGTGACGCTTGAGCTCTCCAACGTGGCGAACCTGCCGATCACCCTCTGGCCAGGCATGAAGATCGGGCAGCTCTGCATCTTCCGGCTCTCCTCGCCGGCCGAGCACCCGTACGGCTCGGTGGTCTACGGATCCCGCTACCAGGGCCAGCGGGGCCCGACACCGAGCCGCGCCTGGCAGCACTGGCGCACCTGGCCGACCCGCTGACCGCATGACGACGGGGGCCCGCCGCGACGGATCGCGACGGGCCCCCGGTCACTCTCGATCAGCCTGGACGGCCATAGCTGTGGATCGGGCCGTCGTCGACCTTCTTCATCTTCACCGGTTGGCCGGCCTGCGAGGCGTGCACCACCCAGCCGCCGCCGACGTACATGCCGACGTGGTGGATGTCGCTGTAGTAGAAGACCAGGTCGCCGGGGCGCAGGTCGGCCCTGCTGACGTCCTTGGTGACGCGGCTCTGCTGGGCGGCGTTGTGCGGCAACGACACACCGGCCTTCGCCCAGGCGGCCAGCATCAGCCCGGAGCAGTCGTACGAGTTCGGGCCCTCGGCGCCCCACACGTAGGGCTTGCCGATCTGCGCACAGGCGAACTTGACCGCCGTGCCCGCAGCGCCGCCGGGATAGCTGCCGGGGCAGGGCGCCGGACGCAGCGGGCCGCCGCCGCCGTTGCCGTACACCTTGAGGCGCAGCTTCTGCAGCCGGTCGATCTCTTCGTTGATCTGCTTCTTCTTCGCCGCCAACTGGGCCTCGGTACGGGTCAGTTGGGCCACCATCTCGTCCAGCGGCGCCTTCTGCGCGGCCAACTCGTCCCGCAGGTCGGCCACCTCGCGTACGTCCTGCTGCTGGTTGTGCGCGAACCGGTCGAGCATCTCAAGCTGACTGACCACCTCGCTGGGTGACCGGCTGCCCAACATCGCGTTCACGGTCGAGACGGTCTCACCCTTGTACGCCCGCACGGCCAGCGCGCTGACCTTGTCCATCGCAGCGTCGACCTGCTGTTCGAGCGGGGCGATCCGGGTGGCCAGCGCGTCCGCCTGCCTGCGCTTGACGGCGAGGTCGGCCCGGGTGGCGTTGTGCCGTTCGATGATCGGTTCGAGCTTGTTCCAGTCCTCGTCGATCTGGCGCTCGATCTCGGCGACCGACGGGTCGGCGTGGGCCGCAGTGGCGCTGCCCGTCAGGACGACGGCAACGCCGACCAGTGCGGCGAGAGCGGCGGTGAAGCGGGACCAGCGTGGGCGCGGCACGATCGGCGTCGGGCCGGCTGCTGCCGACCGCTCGGACGACGGCCGCGGGGCATGGAGTGCCACCGGGGTTCCGTACTCCTTCTTCCTGACCGCCTACCGGGTTAGCTGACGGGTTCGGGCGGGAAGTCGGCGCCCTACCGCAGTGGCTGCGGATTCACCCCGAGGGACCTGGGTCCCCGGTTCGCTCGGAAACGACTCGGCGGTGTCGGTCCGTTACCGCCCGGGCTGGGCGGAGCTGCTATCGGGCCGACAAATGACCAGAGTAGAGACGCCTGTTACCAATCCGCAACCCGTGCGGCCGTGACACTCCGTACCGGTTGGACGGGGTCACCGAGGGTGCCGACGGGTCCAGTGACGACAGAGGGCCCCCGGTCGTCCGACCGGGGGCCCTCGTCACGCTCGTGGATCAGCCGGGTCTGCGGAACCCGGCGACGGGCATGTTGTTGATGCTGGCCACCTGCACCGGTTTGCCGGCGCGTGGCGCGTGCACCATCTGGTCGTTGCCCAGGTAGAGACCGACATGGTGCAGGTCGCTGAAGAAGAAGACCAGGTCACCGGGGCGGGCATCGGCCCGGGAGATCACCTTGCCCTCGTTCCACTGCGCGCCGGTGTGGTGCGTCAGGCTGATCCCGGCCGACTTGTAGGCGTACTGGGTCAGGCCCGAGCAGTCGAACGAGTTCGGCCCGGTGGCACCCCACACGTACGGATCGCCGACCTGCTGGCAGGCGGTCTTGATGGCCTTCTGGGCCGCTGCGGCGACCACGCCGTTGATGGTCGGGCAGCCGGCGGTCTTCACCGTCGTCTTCGGCAGGGACGCTTCGAGCTGCTTGATGTCCGCGTCGATCTGCTTCTTCTTGGCTGCCAGCTCGTTCTGCTGCGTGGTCTGGGTGGCGATCAGCGCGTCCAGCTTCTGCTTCTCGCCGTCGTACTTGGCCCGCACGGCCAGCACACCCTCGACCTCCTTGCGCTCCTGCGCGGCCAGCCGGTCGAGGACGGTGAGCTGCTCGGTGAGCGTGTCCGGCTTGACGCTGACCAGCAGCGAGCCGATGTCGTGCGACGGGCCGGAGATGTAGTAGCGGGACGCGAGGTCGCCGACCCGATTGAGCGCCAGCTCACTCTGCAACGCCAGCGGCTCGATCTTCTTCTGCAGGTCCGCCGACTTCTGCCGGTTGACCTTCAGCTGCGCCCGAACCTTGTTGTACTGCTCGATGGTGGGCTCCAACTGCTCCCACTTCTTGTCGATCTGCGCCTCGATCTCGTCGACCGTGGGCTCGGCGTGCGCCGGCGCGGCGAGCAGACCGGCGCCGACTGCGGCGGCGGCGACCAGGACGAGCAGGCGATGGGCACCGCGGCGGAGGCGCCCTGGTCGAGCAGACATTTTCAGGTCGTGACGATGAGGGGGCATGGTTGCCACCGGCACCGACTCCTTTGCAACCGACCGCCGGGCGCCTCGCGTGAGGGAAGGGCCGAGGCAGACGACCCACAGCGGTCGGTGCCTCACATTAGGGAAGCTCGGAGCGGTAATCAAGGCGGGCGAAGTAACCATCACTGTCGTGCAACTGCTTGCACACCAAGGGTATTGGTCATTCATCCAACGATTGCAGTCAATACATCGTCGAGAGTGACCACACCGAGAGGGCGCCGACCGTCGCTGACCAGCACCATGTGCCGCCGCTCGCGGCGCATGGCCAGCAGCAGGTCGGCCAGCGTACGCTCCGGCGGCACCACCGCCAGCGGCCGGTAGACCCGGGCCGGCACGGGCGACCGGCGACCCTGCCCGGCGTACCCGAGCACGTCCTTGACGTGCACGAAGCCGAGCACCCGACGGGTCGAGCGCTGCACCACCGGGAACCGGGACCGGCCGGTCCGCGTCGCCAGCACCTCCAGTGACGCCGGCGAGACGTCCTCGGCCACCGTGACCACCGTCGACCACGGTTGTAGCGCGTCCGCCGCCGTTCGGCTGTGCAGGGCCAGCGCGCCGGTGATCCGCACGTGCTGCTCCTCGTCGAGCAGACCCTCGGTACGCGCCTGGGAGACGAGCCCGGCCAACTCCTCGGCGGTGAACACCGTCTTCACCGCCTCGGACGCTTCGATGCGCCAGAACGCGAGCACCCGGCGGGCTGCCCACTTCATCGCGAGCAGCAGCGGCTTGGTGGCCACGCAGAACGCCAGCATCGCCGGGCCGAGCCAGAGTGCGGAGACCTCCGGACCGGCCAGCGTGATGTTCTTCGGCACCATCTCGCCGACGACCGTGTGCAGGAAGACCACCACGCCCAGGGCCAGCACGAACGCCACCGGGTGTACCGCACGCTCGGGCAGCCCGACCGCGTGGAACGGCGGCTCCAGCAGGTGCGCCAGGGCCGGCTCGGCGATCGCGCCCAGCCCCAGCGAGCAGACCGTGATGCCGAGCTGCGCGCCGGCGATCATCAGCGGGATCTGGTTCATCGCCGACAACGCCCAGCGGGCGCGTTTCGACCCTGCGGCCAACGGCTCGATCACCGTCCGACGGGACGCGATGAGCGCGAACTCGCTGCCCACGAAGAACCCGTTGCCGAGCAGCAGCAGCACGGTCACCAGCAGCTCAGTCATCGTCGTCCGGCTCCGCCGGGCGCAACACCCGGACCTGCTCGATCCGGTGCCGTTCCACCTCCACCACGGTGAACTCCCAGCCACCGGCCTCGACCGTCTCACCGGCCAGCGGGATGTGCCCGAGCCGGGCCATCAGGAACCCGGCCAACGTCTCGTACGGCCCCTCGGGCAGCCGGAAGCCGGTCTGCTCGGCCAGCTCGTCGGAGCGGAGCACCCCGTCGACCAGCACGGTGCGCTCACCGCCGGGCACGGTCAGCTCGGCCGTACCGGGGTCGTCCACGCTCGCCGGGTCGAACTCGTCGGCGATCTCCCCCACCAACTCCTCGACCAGGTCCTCGATGGTGACCACGCCGTCCGTGCCGCCGTACTCGTCCACGACGATGGCCAGGTCGGCGGCGGCGGCCTTCAACGCCGCCAGCACGCCGTCCAGATTGAGGCTCTCCGGCACGTACACCGGCTCGCGGGCCACCGCGGCGACCATTGTCGACGCCCGGGCGGCCAGCGGCACGCCCAGCGCGTCGGGCACACCGGCCACCCCGGTGACCAGATCGAGGGTCTCCTCGTACACCGGGAAGCGCGTCCGTCCGGTCCGTCGGGACGCCTCCAGCAGCTCGGCCACGGTGGCGGTGGCGCGCAGCGCGACGACGTCCACCCGGGGGGTCATCGCCTCGGCGGCCCGCTTGTCGCCGAACCGGATGGTGCGGCGCAGCAGCATCGCGGTGTCCGACGGCAACGCGCCGGCCCGGGCCGAGATGGCCGCCAGCAGTCCCAGCTCCTCCGGCGAGCGGGCGCTGGCCAGCTCCTCCTGTGGCTCCACGCCGAGCGCCCGGACGAGCCGGTTCGCCGAGCCGTTCAACCCCCGGATCAGCCAGCCGAACGCCCGGGAGAAGGCGTGCATCGGGCCGGCCGTGGCCAGTGCCGCCGGCATGGGCCGGGCCAGCGCCGCGTTCTTCGGCACCAACTCACCGAAGAGCATGGAGATCAGCGTGGCCAGGGCCAACGCGAGGAACGGGGTGAACCGCCCGGTGTTCTCCCCGACCATCGGGCGCAACAGCGGGGTGAAGATCCGCGCCAGGGCCGGTTCGGCCAGGTAACCGGTGAGCAGCGCGGTGATGGTGATGCCGAGCTGCGCGCCGGAGAGCTGGAAGGAGAGTTCGCGCAGCGCCGTGCGTACCGTCAGAGCGGCCTGGTCGCCCGCGGCGGCCCGCCGGTCGATCTCCGCGCGGTCGACCGTGACCAGGGCGAACTCGGCCGCGACGAAGAACGCGTTGCCCGCGGTCAGCGCCACGAAGCCGACCAGGGGCAACAGCATCGTCCAGAGTAGGCCGTCGATGTCGCCTCACCTCGGCGAGATTCTTGCACGACGACGGCGGCCCGCAGGGGCCGCCGTCGTCGATGTTCAGATCCCAGGTGTACGCGTCTCAGCCGCCGATCGGCGCGGTCTCCCTGCCGCCCTGCGGCTGCTCCGGCTTGACCGAACGGAGCAGCACGCTCGCCACGTCGATCACCTCGACCTGCTCGCCGGCGCCCTTGCCGTTGACCCCGTCGTTGAGCATGGTCGAGCAGAACGGGCAGCCGACGGCGACCGTCTTCGCACCGGTGGCCATGGCCTCCTCGACCCGGTCCACGTTGATCCGCTTGCCGATCTTCTCTTCCATCCACATCCGGGCACCGCCAGCGCCGCAGCAGAAGGAGCGCTCGCTGTTACGCGGCATCTCGGTGAGGTCGCCCGCGATGGCGTCGCCGAGGACCTCACGAGGGGCCGCGAAGATCCGGTTGTGCCGGCCCAGGTAGCAGGGGTCGTGGTAGGTGACACCGCCGTCGACCGGCTGCACCGGGGTGAGCTTGCCGGTGGCGACCAGGTGGGCCAGCAGCTGGGTGTGGTGGACCACCTCGAACTCGCCACCGAGCTGGCCGTACTCGTTGCCCAGCGTGTTGAAGCAGTGCGGGCAGGTTGCCACGATCTTGCGCTTGGCCTTCTCCCGGCCCTCGAACGCCTCGTTCAGCGTCTCCACGTTCTGCTGGGCGAGCATCTGGAAGACGAACTCGTTGCCGATCCGCCGCGCCGGGTCGCCGGAGCAGGTCTCGCCCTCGCCCAGGATCGCGAACTTCACCCCGGCCTCGTTGAGCAGCGTGGCGACCGCGCGGGTGGTCTTCTTGGCCCGGTCCTCGAACGCACCGGCGCAGCCGACCCAGAACAGGTACTCGAAGTCGTCCACCTCGCCGACCCGGGGCACCTCGAAGTCCAAGCCCTTGGTCCAGTCCTCGCGGGTGTTCTGCGGGGCACCCCATGGGTTGCCCTTGTTCTCCAGGTTGCGCAGCATCACGCCGGCCTCGGAGGGGAAGCTCGACTCGATCAGCACCTGGTAGCGGCGCATGTCGACGATGTGGTCCACGTGCTCGATGTCCACCGGGCACTGTTCGACGCAGGCGCCGCAGGTGGTGCAGGACCAGAGCACGTCCGGATCGATGACGCCACCGGACTCGGAATCGCCGATCAACGGCTTGTCGCCCTCGGCCAGCGACAGTACGTCCAGGTGGGCGAGCTGGGCCTGGGTGGCCTTCTCCTCGCCGGTCAGGTCCTTGCCGCCACCGGCGAGCAGGTAGGGCGCCTTGGCGTACGCGTGGTCGCGCAGGCTCAGCACGAGCAGCTTGGGCGACAGCGGCTTGCCGGTGTTCCAGGCCGGGCACTGCGACTGGCAGCGACCGCACTCGGTGCAGGTGCTGAAGTCCAGGAGGCCCTTCCAGCTGAACTGCTCGACGTGGGCGACGCCGAACTGGTCCTTCTCCGGGTCGGCCTCCTCGAAGTCGAGCGGCTTGCCCTGGCTCGTCATCGGGCGCAGCGCGCCGAGGCCGGAGCCGGCGGGCTTGGCCGGCTCGCGCTTGAAGAAGATGTTGGGGAACGCCAGGAAGCGGTGCCAGGCGACGCCCATGGTGACGTTCAGAGAGATGACGATCAGCCAGGTCATCGAGATGGCGATCTTGATGAGTGCGGCGACGCTGGCCCCGTCCGACCAGTCGGGCAGCATCGCACCGACCGCGTGGCTGACCGGGGTGGCCCAGAGCGGGTACTCGAAGTGGTCGGTGGCGACCTTGAAGCCGCGGATCACGAACCCGAAGATCAGGACCAGCAGCACGATCCACTCGACGAAGTAGCCCTGCCACATGGTCGAGCCGGTGAACCGGGAGCGACCCCCCGGCCGGGTGGGCCGGTTGCGCAGCCGGATCGCCATCAGCACCAGGATGCCGACCAGGCCGAGGATCCCGATCCACTCGGTGGCCAGGCCGAAGACCGTCCAGTGCCCGATGATCGGCAGCCCGCCGGTCGGGGTGACCACCTCGAAGTACGCCTCGAGCACCAGCAGCGACAGCACGACGAAGCCGACCATCACGAACCAGTGCGCGGCGCCCACCACGCCCCACTTGAGCATCCGGGTGTGGCCGGCGGTCTCCACCAGCATCGTCCTGGTGCGGGCGCCCTTGTCGGTGAACCGCTCCGGCGCGGGCTGGCCGAGCCGGATGACGGCCGTCATCTTCAGGACCGCACGCACCGCAAGCCACACCGCCACGGCGGTGATGGCGGCCGCGAGGATCGTGGTGACGATCTGGACGCTGCCCATCGAGTTGGCCTCCCCGGTCTGCTGCCTGATGACCTCGCTGCGCTCGGTCATGCAGTGCAGCCTACGCGAAGGTTACCCAGCGGTAACGTGAGTCATCTCGCAGTAGGCCGCGCTGCCTGCGGACACCATAGGGGGCCCCACCCGGTCCTGCCGGGCAGGGGCTCGATGAGGTGACGCGAAAGCGCCGGTGCGGCGACGCCGAGCCGGCTCAGCGCCAGCGAGAGAGCAACGCCAGCGAGGCGACCATCGCACCGAAGCCGACGGCGAGGTTCCAGTAACCCCACGCCATGACCGGGTACTCCTGCTCGGACAGGTAGTAGAGCACCAGCCAGCCGATCCCGACGACGATCAAGGCGACCGCGGTGGCCGGCAACCACACCGGGCTAGGCTTGCGCGACGACGCCGTCGTCGTCGGACGGACGTCCGTCGGCGGGGTGTACACCTTCTTCTTACGGACCTGAGACTTGGGCACGGCGCTCTCCAGAGGGGTGACGACCTCGTCCGGCCTGACAACCGGGCGCGGGGGCGACGGTCCATGGCCAATAATGTTCGAGAGCTAGCGTAGTCCCGATTGGCCGCCCGGACCACGAATGGGGTCAGGCCGGTGCACGGAGTGACCGAAAGAGGCGGGACTGTTCGCATCACCGGCCCGGCCGGCACGGACCGATCCCCGACACGCGGAAGGAACGCTCGGTGGAGTACACATCCGGGGCAACCTCCTGGCAGAAGGTCCTCCGACGGGCCGCCGCCGGGCTGCTGCCCCGGCGACCGCGCCAACGCCGACCAGGTTGGTCGATCGGGGTGCCCCTGATCGCCGCCGCGGCGGGGCTGCTCTTCACCACCAGCGCGACCACCGCCGACGGCACCGCCCTGCGCGAGGACCGGCGGCCCCAGCTCAACCAGCTCATCGAGGACCGGCGCGAGCAGGTCGCGGCGAGCGAACGCCGTGCCGCCACGCTGCGCGGTGAGGTCGAGCAGCGGACCAACACCCTGGCCGGCTCCGATGCGCCGATCAAGAACCAGCAGAATCGCGCCCAGGGCAGCCTCCAGGCCGCCGGGTTCACCGCCCTCGCCGGCTCTGGCGTCACCGTGGAGCTGAACGACGCGCCGCAGCTCGACCAGACCCAGTCGGACGCCAGCAACGACGACCTGGTGGTGCATCAGGGGGACGTCCAGGCGGTGGTCAACGCGCTCTGGGCCGGCGGAGCGGAGGCCATGTCAATCATGAACGTCCGCGTGCTCACCACCAGCGCGGTACGCTGCGTCGGTAACACCCTGCTGCTTCATGGCCGGGTGTACTCCCCACCGTTCAAGATCGTAGCAATCGGCGATCCCGCTGCCCTTCAGCAGGCCCTCGCCAGCTCTGAGGGAGTCCGGTTGTTCAAGGACGCGGTCGACGACTACCAACTCGGTTACGAGGAGACGGTTTCCACGGTGCGAGTGCCGGCATTCGAGGACTCGACCTCACTGCGCTCGGCGACGGTGCCCAGGTGAGCGGGCCGGAGGAGCGCCGCGACGGGCGACACCGGAACCAGACCGACGAGCCGACTGATTTCCTACCGAAGGTCGACCGGCCGGAGCCGGCACCCGGCCGGGCGACTCCGGCAGGCAACTGGCCGGAGCCCGTGCTGCCCGCGCGGCCCGGCGCGTCGCGCCCGCCGGTCACCCCGGAGCCTCCTCGCGCCTCCGAGCCTCCCCGCGCTTTTGAGCCTCCCCGCACCTCCGAGCCTCCTCGCACCTCAGGCCGCCAAGGTGGGGACGCCCCGCCACCTTGGCCGGGCAGCACAGCTCAGGGGCTCGGTCCGCACGGAGGCTCCGCGCCCGCGCCCGGCCTGCCGGCGGCCCCGACGAACCAGGGCCCGGTTCGGCCTGCCGCCCCCGACAACGGCCCGACCCGCCCCTCCTGGTCCAGTGCCGGCCCCACCGGGCAACCCACTACGCCCGGTACGGTCCCCACCGGCCCGGCCACGCCCGGAGCGGCACCCGCCCGGCCGGCCACGCCCGGGGCAGCCGCCAGCCGACCCGCTACCCCCGGAGCAACCCCCACCGGCCCGGTCCCGCCCGGAGCAGCGCCCGCCCGGCCGGCCACGCCCGGGGCCGACGCGACCCGGCCCGGGACGGCGGGTCCGAGCGGCTCGGCTGAGCTCGGTGGGACGCCCAATCCGAGCGGCTCGGCTGCGCCCGGTGGGACGCCCAATCCGAGTGGCTCGGCTGCGCGCGGTGGAACGCCGGGTCCGAGCGGCTCGACTGCGCCCGGTGGGACGCCCACCGGCCCGGCCTCCGGCAGCCCGAGCCGGGCCGTCCCGTCCGGCCCATCGACTCCGTCGGTGGCCGACTCGCCGACCGCGCTCATTCCCCAGGTCGCGGCCAGACCGGCGCGCCCCACCGGTTCTCCGGCGGCGCCGGTCTCACCGGCCGCCCCCGACCGCGTCCCGGCAGCCGACCAGCATGGTTTCTCCGCGAGCGGGTCCGACCGTGTCCCGCCGACCGGTCCCGGTCGCGTTCCTTCCGCCGGGCCGGGCCAAGTCCCCCCGGCTGGCCCGGATCGCGCCGTCGACCCGGCCGCCACCGCGCTGATTCCGGCCGTGCCCACCATGCCCGCCACCCGGCCGCCAGCCATGGACTCGACGGCACTGATGGGTGCCGTTCCCCGCGCTTCCGTCCCCGACGAGCCGACCGGTGACGGCGACAACCCCGGCGAGCCGCCCCGACCCCGGCGCGGCGAACGGGTCGTCCAACTCCGGCCGCACCAGACCGGCGAGGGCTACAAGAGCGTCTACTCCGAGCTCACCCGGCCGTCGCTCGGTTCCCGGATACGCACCGGCATCCGCGTCACCGGCGAGGTCCTGATCACCTTCGGCCTCGTGGTGCTGCTCTTCGCCGGCTACGAGGTCTGGGGCAAGTCGGCCATCGTCGACGCCCACCAGAACGACCTCAACAACCAACTGGCCCAGGAGTGGGGGCCCACCGACGACCCGACCGTGGTTCCGTCGGCCGGCCCGAGCGTCAAACCGTCGCCACCCGTACGCGGTAAGCCGATCGCGGGCCTCTACATCCCGAAGCTCGACAAGAACTGGGTCGTGGTCGAGGGCGTCACCCAGGAGGACATCCGCTACGCCCCGGGCCACTACCCGGCCAGCGCGTTGCCCGGCCAGGTCGGCAACTTCTCCGTCGCCGGCCACCGCAACCGGGCCACCTTCTGGCGGCTGGACGAACTCGACGACGGCGACCCGATCGTGGTCGAGAGCAAGACCGACTGGTACGTCTACCGGGTGTCGCAGTCGCGCATCGTCCGACCGACACAGGTGGAGGTGGTCGCGCCGGTGCCCGGCGAGCCGGACAAGAAGGCGACCAAGCGGATGCTCACCCTGACCACGTGCAACCCGAAGTTCGACAACTACCAGCGCCTGATCATCCACGCCGAACTGGACCGCACCCAACCCAAGTCGGCGGGACGGCCGACGGAGCTGGGAGGCTGACCGATGTACGCGTTCATCTGGCGCAAGCTGCCGTTCGGCCTGGCCGGAAAGCTGACCGGCTCGGTGCTACTGGTAGCCGCCACGGTGGCCCTTCTCTGGTATGTCGCCTTCCCGTGGGCCGAACCCCTGCTGCCGTTCGACGACGTGCAGGTCGAGTCCGGGGTCCCCGCGGAGCCCGGCAACGGCGACCCGGTCACCGGGGAGACCCCGGCCGGCGACGAGCACGACCTGCCGTACGACACCGAGCGGAACAATCCGGTCCCGTCGTCCTCGCCGAGCAGGTGACCATGCGCGTCCTGGTGATCGACAACTACGACTCGTTCGTCTTCAACATCGTGCAGTATCTGGGCCAGCTCGGCGTGGACTGCGAGGTCCGCCGCAACGACGAGATCGGCGTCGCCGAGGTGGGCAGGGTCGGCGCGGACGGCATCCTGCTCTCGCCGGGGCCGGGCAGCCCCGACCGGGCCGGCATCTGCCTGGACGTCATCCGGCAGTACGCGGGCGAGCTGCCGATCTTCGGTGTCTGCCTGGGTCACCAGGCGATCGGCGAGGCGTTCGGTGCGACCGTGACGCGGGCCCCCGAGCTGCTGCACGGCAAGACCTCCGAGGTGCGGCACCATTCGGTCGGCGTACTCGCCGGTCTGCCGGACCCGTTCACCGCCACCCGGTACCACTCACTCGCTGTGCTTCCCGAGACGCTGCCCGACGAGCTGGAGGTGACCGGGTGGACCGGCTCCGGCGTGGTGATGGCGATGCGGCACCGGACGCTGCCCATCGAGGGCGTCCAGTTCCACCCGGAGTCGGTGCTCACCGAGGGCGGCCATCTGATGTTGGCCAACTGGCTTGCCGGTTGCGGTCACCAGGAGGCGTTGGAGCGCGCACCCGCGCTCGCCGCCGAGGTCGACGCCCGCCGACTCGCCGCCTTCGCCACCAGCTGAGACCGGGACCCTCCGAGCCCGTCACCCAGGACCCGGGCGGGGCGGTTCAGCCCCGCAGCGCGTTCTGGATCGCCGGATCAGCGGGTGAGCGGACCGCAGGCGCACGGCCGCGGGCCGTGTCCCACGCCGCCTTGCCACTGGCGAGGTAGTCCCGGACCGACTTCTCGGCGAGCAGGGCGGTTCCGCAGCCATCACACCTGGCGATCATCCCGTCGGCGTCGAGGCCGAGATGTCGGCACAGCGTCACCGCCCGGGACAGGTGGTAGGACTGGGTCACGATCAGGGCCCGCTTGATGCCGTACACCTGACGCGCTCGGGCGCAACTGTCGTAGGTGTCCAGGCCGAAGGGGTCGGCCACGATTCGACGCGGATCGACACCGCGCTCGGTGAGGTACGAGGTCATCACCGCCGGCTCGTCACCTGACGTGCCGCCGCCGTCGCCCGAAACCAGGACCACCGTGGCTCGTCCGCTGGTCACCAGCGCGGCGGCGGTCTCCAGGCGGCCGGCGAGCCGCTCCCCTGGCCGCTGCCGGTCAGCCGCCACCGCGGTGCCGAGGACGATCACCACGTCGGCGGACGGCGCGTCGGCCTCGGCGTGCACGTGGCCCCGGGCGGTGAGCGTCGTCCACAGCCACGGAAGGCTGGCGAGAACCAGCACGGCGGCACCCAGGACGGCCAGACGTCGAAGGCGACGCGGTCTCCCTCGCACCGAAGCGCCGGAAGCCTCCGCGTCGGTCATCCCGATGCCCGAAATCGGCCCTAGTCCTCGGGAAGCCGGTTCGGCGGGGGCGGGAACGGCAGACCGATGCCGCCCCCGTTGCCGGGAGTGGTCGGCGTGGCCGTCGGCGTGCCTGTCGGCGTCACGGTGGGCGTCGGGTCGACGACCTTCTCCGGGATGCCGATCTCGATGGTCACCGTCTTGTCCTTGGCCAGCGAGGTGCCCGGATTCGGACTCTGCTTCTGCACCCGGCCGGCCTGGCTGGCCGGCACCTCGTCGCCGTCCCGGAACTCGACCTTGTAACCCGCCTCGCGGAGCTCCTGGGCAGCGTCGTCCCGCGTCGAGTTGATCACGTTGGGCACCTTGTTGACGTTGCCCTTGGAGACATCGACGACCACCTTCGTGTCCTGCGCGACGGTGGTCCCCGAGGGTGGAGTCAGCTTGAGGACGATGCCCTCCTGCGCGGGATTGTCGACCTTCTTCTCCTCGACCACCAACCCCAGGTCCTCGAGTTGGGTCTTGACGTTGTCGAACTGCGCGTTGATCAGATTAGCGGGGATCTTCACGTCCGGCTTGCCGCCGCAGAGCTGAATGGTCACCGTGCTGGCCTGCTTCAGCCGGGTGGCCGGCGCGGGATTCTGCTTCGCGACGGTGCCCTCGGTGCAGTCGTTGGCCAGGATGGATTCGCCCACCTGCGGTTGCAGATCGGCACCACGGATCTCGGCGACCGCGGCGGCCTGACTCTTGCCGACCAGGTTCGGCACCGACTTGTTGGCCTTGCCCTGCTGCTGACTCCAGAGCAGGGCGGCGACCAGGGCGATCACCGCCAGCACACCAACCGCACTGAACGTCGCGATCAGCCAGGAGGACGCCTTGCGTTGGCGCGGGTCACCGACCCGGGCCGGGATCTGCCCGGTCTGCGGCCCACGGCCAGCAGTCGGGTGGTAGCCGCCCCCGGCGCCGGCCGGGGCCATCGCCACCGTCTCCGCCTCACGCAGCACCGGGGTGGCCAGCACGGGCCGACCGGCGGCGGCGCGGAGCAGGTCGGCCCGCATCTCGCCAGCGCTCTGGTAACGGTTGAGCGGGTTCTTCGACAGCGCCTTCAGGACGATCGCGTCGATGGCCGGGGTGACGTCCGGGTTGATGTCGCTCGGCGTCGGCGGCGTCTCCCGTACGTGCTGGTAGGCGACGCTGACCGGACTGTCACCGACGAACGGCGGGTGGCCGCACACCAACTCGAAGAGCACACAGCCGGCCGCGTACACATCGGAGCGGGCGTCGACGGCCTCGCCGCGCGCCTGCTCCGGGGACAGGTATTGGGCCGTGCCGATCACCGCGCTGGTCTGCGTCATGGTGGTCGCACCGCTGGCGAGCGCGCGGGCGATGCCGAAGTCCATCACCTTGACCTGGCCGGTCTGGGTGAGCATCACGTTGCCCGGCTTGATGTCGCGGTGGATGATGCCGTGCCGGTGGCTGAACTCCAGCGCCGCGCACATGTCGGCGCAGATCTCCAACGCCCGGCGCGGCTGCAGCCGCCCCTCGGCGCCGAGGACCTCCTTCAAGGTCCGCCCGTTGACGAACTCCATGACGATGAACGGCAGCGTCTCACCGGTCGGCGCGGTCTCCTCACCGGTGTCGTAGACCGCCACGATCGCCGGGTGGTTGAGCGACGCGGCGTTCTGCGCCTCTCGGCGGAACCGCATCTGGAACGTCGCGTCCCGGGCCAGGTCGGTACGGAGCATCTTGATCGCGACGTCCCGACCGAGCCGGAGGTCGCGACCGCGGTGCACCTCGGCCATGCCGCCATAGCCGAGCAGCTCGCCGACCTGGTACCTGCCACCGAGCAGGCGGGCCTGCGCTGTCATCGCGTCTGTCGTCCTTCGCTCGTCGTCGTCCTGCCGCCGTCCGGCTGGAGTCGTACCTCTCGACGGTACGACGTCGGGGTCGGATCGTCGCGTCCGTCGAGTCGTAGCGCGCCGGACGTCACGGCGCGCGGAGTCAGCCCGGCGGGTTCACCGGCCTGCGACTGCTTCCGCAGGTTGTAGGAAATCACGCCGGAGCAAATTAGGACCAGCACCGCCAGCAGGATGGCCAGAAGCACCATTCCGGGCCGGGACCGGCGAGGATCAGGTGACGGCATCGACGGGCCGGCCTGCCGGACGTACGCCGGCGGGTGCTCCTGGTGGGGCGGTGCCGACGGCACCGCGGCGGCGCCACGTGGGTAGCCGTTCGGTGCGACCGGCGGGCGACCGGGCTGGACGGCCGGCGCGACGGCGGTGGGGCGCGGCTGCTGGGCCGGCGTGACAGCGGTCGGCCTCGGCCCGGCGACCGGCGGGCGGGTAGCGGGCGGACGCATGTGGTGCGCCTGCGGCACCTGGGCCCGGCCGGGTGCGGCGGGGGAGGCCGGCGCTGCGGAGACCGGCCCGGAGTTGGCACCGGCCCTGGCCTGCTGGGAGAGCGTTGCCTTGAGCTGGCGAGCGACCCCGGCGAGGGCGGCTGCGCTCGGCCAACGGGCGGCCGGGTCCTTGGCCAGCGCCCGTTCCACCACCGCGCGAACCTGCGGCGGGATGTCGGCCGGCAACGGCCGGGGCTTCTCCCGCACGTGCTTCATCGCGATGTCGAGCGGATTGTCACCCTCGAACGGCCGCCGACCGGCAAGGCACTGGTAGGCGACCACGCCGAGCGCGTACACGTCGGACGCCGGGGTGGCCACGCCGCCGGTTGCCTGCTCAGGTGAGATGTACGAGGCGGTGCCGAGCACGGAACCGGCGGCGGTGAGCTGGCCGACCATGTCGGAGCGGGCGATGCCGAAGTCGGTCAGCACCAGCGTGCCGTTCGGCCGGACGAGCAGGTTGCCCGGCTTCACGTCGCGGTGCACGATGCCCTTCTCGTGCGCGGCGTGCAGCGCGTCCGCGGCCTGCGCGACGAGCGCCATCGTCCGGGCCGGCGTGAGCCGCCCGACCCGGCTCAGCGTGGACGACAGGGCGTCGCCTTCGACGTACTCCATGACCAGGAACGCGATCTGCTGGTCGTTGCCGAAGTCGTAGACGTCCACCACGCCGGGGTGGTTGATGGTGGCCATGGTGCGGGCCTCGCCGCGGAACCGCTCGCCGAAGTCCGGGTCGTCGAGCAGTGCCGGGAGCAGGCTCTTCACCGCGACCGTCCGGCCGAGCACCTGGTCGGTGCCGCGCCAGACGTCGCCCATGCCACCGCTGGCGATCCGCTCGTCGAGACGGTAGCGGTTACCGAGCTGGACGCCGGGGCTGAGCATGTCAGCGACCCCCGGGATCGGCGATGGCGGCGCGCATGATCTGGCCGGCGATCCGGGCCGCCTCGGCGCTGCCACCGGGGCCGGCCTGTTCGAGCATGACGCAGACCGCGGAGACCGGGTTGCCGTTCTTGTCCATCGCGAAGCCGATGAACCAACCGTGGTCGGGCCGGTCCGGGGCGGACTGCGCGGTGCCCGTCTTGCCACCGACCGTGTAGCCGCCGATCGCGGCCTTCTTACCGGTGCCCTTCTGGACCACGCTGACCATCATGTCCCGCAGGTCGGTGGCGACCTGCGAGCTGACCGGTTGGCGCAGCTCCCGGGCCGTGGCGGTGTAGTAGCTGGTGGTCCGGTCCGGGGCGAGCAACTGCCGGACCAGGTACGGCCGCATCTGACTGCCACTGTTCGCGATCGCACCAGCGATCATGGCACCTTCGAGCGGGGTCATCCGGACGTTGTTCTGGCCGATCGAGGACTGGGCCAGTGCGGCCGGGTCGGTGCTGCCGTCCGGGTTCTGCATGTCCCCGGTCCGGCTGGCCGCGGCGGGCAGACCGTCCTCGCCGAGCTGGCCGACGGTGAGGTCCTCCTGCTCGAAACCGAACTGCCGGGCCTTCTCCTTGAGGACATCGGCACCGAGCTGCACACCGAGCTGGGCGAAGCCGGTGTTGCACGACTCGGTGACCGCCTCCAGCAGGGTGACCTTCGCCTCCGGGCAGATCGACGGCGCGGCGTTACGGATCGGGGTGCCCGAGGTGGGCGGGGTGTAGCTGGAACTGGCCGGGATCTGGGTCGTCTTGGTGATGCCGTTCTCCAGCGCCGCCGCGGCCACCACGATCTTGAAGGTGGACCCCGGTGGCAGCGTCTCGGAGAGCGCGCGGTTGTTCAGCGGGCGGTCCGGATCCTGTTCCAGCTTGGAGTACGCGGCAGCCGCTTCGCTGCTGTTGTGGCTGGCCAGCGGGTTCGGATCGAAGCTGGGCATGGAGACCAGCGCCTGCACCGCCCCGGTGCGCGGGTCGATGGCGATGGCCGCGCCCTTCTTCGCCCCCACCTGGTTGTTGCGCAGCTGGTCGTACGCCGCGTCCTGGGCCTTCTTGGAGAGCGTGAGCAGCACGTTGCCGCCACCGCTGTCGTCCCCGGTGAACATGTCCTTCAACCGGTCGCCGAGCAACTGGTCGCTGGTGCCGGCCAGGAAGTCGTTCTCCACCTGCTCGATGCCCTGGTCGGCCAGGTTGACCGGCTTGTAACCGAGCACGTGCGCGTACTTGGCGCCGCCCGGATAGGTGCGCAGGAACTTCAGGTTGCCGGTGGTCTCCTTGCTGGTGGCCAGCGCGGTGCCACCAGCCTCGATGTTGCCCCGCTTGCGCTTGTAGTCGGCAACCTGGACCCGACCGTTGTAGTCGCTGGTGCGGTACTCGTCGGCCTTCTGGAACTGGACCCAGTTGAGGTTGGCGAAGAGCAGGCCGAACAGGACCATGACGACGACGCCGACCCGGCGCAGTGGTGCGTTCACGGCTTGATCACCTCCGTGGGAGCACCGTGCATCTGCTCCGGCTGGCCACCGGCGGGTCGAGCAGCCTTGCCGGCGCTCCCTCCCAGCGGCCGGCGGGCTCCGTCGGAGACCCGCAGAAGCACCGCGATGAGCAGCCAGTTCGCCATCAGCGACGAGCCACCGGCGGACAGGAACGGAGTGGTCTGGCCGGTCAGCGGGATGAGCTTGCTGATGCCGCCGACGATCACGAAGACCTGGAGGCCGAGGGTGAACGCGAGACCGCCCGCGAGAAGCTTGCCGAACGAGTCCCGTACCGCGAGCGCGGCCCGCAGCCCGCGCTCCACGATCAGCAGGTAGACGACAAGCAGCGCGGAGAGGCCGAAGAGGCCGAGCTCCTCACCGATGCCGGCGAAGATGAAGTCGTTCTGCACCTCGGGCAGGATGTCCGGTTGGCCGCCGCCCGGCCCCGCACCGAAGAGCCCGCCGGTGCCCAGGGCGAGCAGCCCCTGGACGAGCTGATAGCCCTTGTTGGTCGGGTCGGCGAACGGGTCCAGCCAGATCTCCGCCCGCAGGTAGAAGTTGGCGAACGGCCCACCGACCGTCGAGCCGAGCACGTAGGCGAGGTAGGCGCCGCCGAAGAAGAGGACCAGACCGATCAGTAGCCAGCTGACCCGTTCGGTGGCGATGTAGAGGGTCACCACGAACATGCCGAAGTAGAGCAGCGAGGTGCCCAGGTCCTTCTCGAACACGAGGACCAGGAGGCTGACCAGCCAGACGCCGACCACCGGGCCGAGGTCCCGTCCTCGCGGGAAGTCGATGCCGAGGAAACGCCGACTCGCCAGTGACAGCACCTCGCGCTTGCGGACCAGGTAGTAGGCGAAGAAGACCAGCAGCGCCAACTTGGCGAACTCGCCGGGCTGGATGGAGAAGCCGCCCACCCGGATCCACAGCTTCGCGCCGTTGATCTCGGAGATGCTGGACGGCAGGACCGCCGGGAGCATCACCAGCACGATGCCGGCCAACCCCAGGGTGTACGCGTACCGGGAGATCGACCGGTGGTCACGCATGAGGGCGAGGAGGCCTGCGGCGAGGATCACCGAGGCGAGCGTCCACGCCAACTGCCGCCCACCGATCCCGGCGAAGATCGCCAGCTCCTCCCGGTCGGCCACCGGGGCCTCGCCCAGGTCGATCCGACGCAGGAAGCCCACGCCGAGCCCGTTGAGCAGGGCCACCGCCGGCAGCAGCGCCGGGTCGGCGAACGGGGCGAGGAACCGGATGACCAGGTGCAGTCCGAGGAAGACCGCACCGAGCGCGGCGGCGGGCATCCAGAAGTCCGGGGTGACCGTGTCCAGCAGGTTCGCTTCGACGGTCGCCCCGTACGCGGCCACCAGCACCATCGCGAGCAGCAGCAGGGACAGCTCGGCGTTGCGGCGCGACCGCGCCAGGCGTACGCCGGACTGCTCGCCCGCGGTGGCGGGCGAGGGTGCCGGTGTGGCCGCTACGGTCACGGGTGGAGTCCTCGGTATCTCAGCCGACGCTCACTCAGGAGACCGGCAACCGGCCGGGTCGAGCGCCGGCGTGGCCGAGTCGGAGGGCGTGACGTCGGGTGTGGTGGTCGGGCCGGCCGCACCGACGGCGTCGGTGGCACCGACCGTCGGGCTTGCGCTGACGACCCCGTTGGGGGTCGCCGACGGGTCGGCACTCGGGCTGCCGTTCGGGGTCGGGGTCGTACCGGCCGGCGAGGGCGACGGAGTGCCACCCACCGTGCTGGTCGGGTCGAGCGGGCAGAGCGGCTTCAGGTTGGGGTTGCTCGGGGTGTCGCTGGTCAGCTCGGCGAGCTGCCGCTCGGCGTCCGGCTCGTTCTTGGCCCGGATGCCGACCTTGACAGTGTCCTGAGCGGCGACTGTGAGGTCGTCCAGTCGGGTGCCGCTGCGCCGATGCACGGTGGAGAGGTCCATCCCGGCGATCTGGCCCTGGACGCCACGGAAGACGGCGACCTGCCCCTCCTCGGTGGCACCCACGTAGTACTGCCGCTGGGTGTACGTCCAGCCGCCGAAGCCTGCCCCACCGACGATGACCAGCAGGGCCAACACCATGGCGGCGGTCCGCACCGGGCGGCGCTTCGGCCGGTCCGATTCGTCGTCGGAGGCCGCCGGCTCCTCGGGCGCGGGTGGGCGCGGCGCGGAGAGCGCCGAGGCCCGGGCGGCCGGGGTGGAGTCGTCGGCGGAGGTCGCCATGCCCCGGTCGCGGGCGGCGGCGCCGCCGACGATCGGGGTCGCCTCGACGATGTCCTGATCCGTCGCGTCGGCGATGATCACCGTGATGTTGTCCGGTCCACCGCCGCGCAACGCGAGCTGGACCAGCCGCTCGACGCACTGCTGCGGGTCGACGTACTCCCGCAGCGTCTCGCCGATGGTCTCGGCGCTGACCACACCCGAGAGGCCGTCGCTGCAGATCAGGTAACGGTCGCCGGGCAGGACCTGACGCACCGAGTACTCCGGGTCGATGTCCCGACCGTCCAGAGCGCGGGTGAGCAGCGACCGCTGCGGGTGACTGCTCGCCTCCTCGGCGCTGATCCGGCCTTCGTCGACGAGCATCTGGACGTACGTGTCGTCCTTGGTGATCTGCGCGAATTCGCCGTTGCGCAGCAGGTAGGCCCGCGAGTCGCCGATGTGGACCATGCCCAGCTTGCTGCCGGTGAAGAGGGTCGCCGTCAGCGTGGTGCCCATCCCCTCCAGCTGTGGGTTGGCGTCCACGGTGTCGCGGAGTTGTTGGTTGGCGGTGCCCACGGCCGAACGCAACGCATCGACGAGAGCGTCCCCCGGGACGTCCTCGTCGAGCGGCGCCATGGCACCGATGACGATGTTGCTGGCGACGTCACCGGCGGCCATACCGCCCATGCCGTCGGCAACGGCAAGTAGCCGCGGCCCGGCGTAGACGGAGTCTTGATTGCCGTCTCGGATCAGACCGCGGTCGCTGTGGGCCGCATAGCGCAGGGTCAGAGTCATGGCCGTAATTCGAGGGAAGTGCGGCCGATCCGGATCGGCACGCCGAGGGGGACGGGGGTTGGTCCGGTGACCTTAGCGCGATCGAGGTACGTGCCGTTAGTCGAGCCGAGGTCCTCGACGTACCACTGCCCGTCGCGCGGCACGAGCCGGGCGTGTCGCGCGGAGGCGTAGTCGTCGGTGATGACCAGGGTGGAGTCCTCGGCTCGACCGATGGTGATCTGCGCTTCACCAAGAGTGATCCTGGTGCCGGCCAGTTGACCGGCGGTCACCACCAGCTGGTGTGCCGCCCTGCCCCGTTTCACCTTCGCCGGCTTCGTCGCCTGCCCGGTCGAGGCCCCCACCGCACGTGGTGCGGCCACCAGGCGACCGGACCGGGCGCCCGCGAAGAGATCCCGGCGGATCACACCGACCACCGTGAACACGAAGATCCACAGCAGGATCAGGAAACCGAACCGGGCAACGGTGATGACCAGTTCCGGCAAGGCGGGTCAGCCGTCCACGCGGAAGGTCAGCGTCGTCGTGCCGAGCTGGACCATGTCACCAGGGTTCAGCGCGACGGCGGAGACCCGCTGTCCGTTGACCATGGTGCCGTTGGTCGACCCCAGGTCGGTCAGCACGACCTGACCTCCGTCGAAATCCAGCCGGGCGTGTCGCCGGGAGATGCCGACGTCGGGCAGGCGCAGGTTGGCCTGGTCGCCGCGGCCGATCACCGTGGACCCCATCTGGAGCGGGTAGGTGCGGCCGTCGCCGGAGACCAGCCGCACGTTGCGACCGCCACCGTGCCCCGGCGGCGGGCCGTAGCCACCGCCCTGGTCGTACGCGGGGTAGGCGGGCGGACCGGCGTCGTAGCCGGGTGCCGACACCGGGGCAACCTCGCCGCCGGTGTAGACCTCGGCCGTGACACGGAACATGCCCGTGTCCAGGCCCTCGCCTCGCTCGATCTCGACGATCACGTCGCCGTAGACAGTCCACGCCTGCTCGCCGATGAACTCCGCCTGCGACTGGGCCAGTTCCTGGGCCAGCGCGGCGGCGTACGGCGCCAGCCGACTGTGGTCGAACGGCGAGAGATCGATCACGTAGCGGTTGGGCACCAACGTGCGCCCACCGGCCAGGATCGCCTTGTGCGCCTCGGCCTCCCGCTGCATGGCGTTGAGGATCTCCACGGGGTGGACCACCCCTTTGAAGACCTTGGCGAAGGCCCCTTCGACCAGGCCTTCCAGACGCTTCTCGAAGCGTTGCAGCACGCTCACCGGCTCCTCCTCGGGTCCCGAGGACATGATGGTATCCGGCCGGCGCGCGCGCAGCTCACACGCCGCTCGGCCGGCTGCTCCCGGCCCGTTCGGAAGGGTCGGGACTGTCGTGCTAATCTTTCGTCCGCCACGAACGGTAATCGCTCGTGGCGAGCGCCAGGGACAGCGTAGTATTCCCGAGGCCCGTTGGAGACAGCGGGACCGGGGCGGCTACAGTGTTCCGGGTCGTGCCACGGGGATGTGGCGGAATGGCAGACGCGCACGGTTCAGGTCCGTGTGCCCGAAAGGGCGTGGGGGTTCAACTCCCCCCATCCCCACCACCGACGAGGGCTCCGCTTGATGCGGGGCCCTTCCGTCATATCGGGACGTGCCGGACGTCACGCTATGCTGCGATGGATTCTGCCTCCGATGGACCAGGAGTGGCGTGTGAGTGTCGCGTTGGTGACAGGGTCGGGTGGCCTGATCGGTTCCGAGGCGGTCCGGCACTTCGCCGGCCTCGGCCTGGACGTGGTCGGCATCGACAACGACATGCGCCGGTACTTCTTCGGCGAGGACGGCTCCACCTCGTGGAGCCTCGAACGGCTCGGCCGTGACCTGGGTAACTCGTACACGCATTTCGCCGTGGACATCCGGGACCGGGACGGCCTGGAGCAGGTCTTCAAGAAGTACGGCTCGGACATCGCCGTGGTGATCCACAGCGCGGCGCAGCCGAGTCACGACTGGGCGGCCAAGGAGCCGTACACGGACTTCGACGTGAACGCCGGCGGCACGCTCAACATCCTGGAGAACACCCGGCTGCACGCGATCGACGCGCCGTTCATCCACTGCTCCACCAACAAGGTCTACGGCGACCGGCCCAACAGCCTGCCGCTGGTCGAGCTCGAGACGCGGTACGAGTTGCCCGAGGACCACCGGTGGTACCAGGGCATCACCGAAGAGATGTCGATCGACAACTCACTGCACTCGGTCTTCGGCGCCTCGAAGGTCGCCGCGGACGTGATGGTCCAGGAGTACGGGCGCTACTTCGACATGAAGACGGCCTGCTTCCGAGGCGGCACGCTGACCGGTCCGGCGCACTCCGCAGCCGAGCTGCACGGGTTCCTGGCCTACCTGATGCGCTGCGTCATGGAGGGCCGGACGTACAACCTGTTCGGCTACAAGGGCAAGATGGTCCGCGACGCGATCCACTCCCGCGACGTGCTGAGCGCGTTCGAGGCGTTCTTCCGGGCCCCGCGATCCGCGGAGGTCTACAACCTCGGCGGCGGCCGGCACTCCAACACCTCCCACATCGAGGCGTTCCGGATCGCCGAGGAGATCACCGGTCGCGAGGCGCAGATCAACTACGTCGAGCAGAACCGCACCGGCGACCACCAGTGGTACGTCAGCAGCATGGCCCGGTTCGAGGCGCAGTACCCGGACTGGAAGATCACTTACGACGTGCCGATGATCCTGCGGGAGATCTACGAGGCCAACGTGGACAAGTGGGTCCCCCAGTCATGACCACGCCGCGGACCAAACGCAACGTGCTCGGTGTCCTGGTCGACGCCACCGACTACGCCACGGCGACCGACACGGTGGTGACCGCGGCGCACGAGCGTCGTCCCCTCGCGCTCACCGCCCTGGCCGTGCACGGTGTGATGACCGGGGTACTGGACCCGGCCCACAACGCGCGGCTCAACTCCTTCGACGTGGTCACACCGGACGGGCAGCCGGTGCGGTGGGCACTCAACCTGCTGCACCACGCCGGGCTCACCGACCGGGTCTACGGGCCGACGCTGACCCTGCACGTGCTGTCGCGTTTCGCCGACGAAGGTCTGCCGGTCTACCTGTACGGCTCGACCGAGGAGACCCTCGCCAGGTTGATCCCGGCCCTGGAGCAGATGTTCCCCGCCTTGAAGATCGCCGGGGTGGAGCCGTCCAAGTTCCGTGCCGTCGAGCCCGGTGAGGACGCCGAGATCGCCGACCGGATCCGTTCCAGCGGCGCCCGGCTCGTCCTGGTCGGGCTCGGCTGCCCCCGCCAGGAGGTCTTCGCGTACGCCATGCGGCCGCTGCTCGACATGCCGCTGATGGCGGTCGGTGCGGCCTTCGACTACCACGCCGGGCTGCTCCGCAAGCCCCCACCGTGGATGCAGCGTGCCGGCCTGGAGTGGTTCTGGCGTCTCGGACTGGAGCCGAAGCGGCTCTGGCGCCGCTACGTCATCCTCAACCCGGCCTACCTGGGCCGGCTGGCCGCGCAGAAGATCGGCCTGTGGAAGGCCCGCCCGCCGGCTCCGGCCCACGACCGGCCGGCCACCTTCTCGGTCTGATCCCGATCCCGAACGACACGAGGCCCCACCCGTCTTCCGGGTGGGGCCTCGGTCGGGTGAGACGGGTCAGACGGTCAGGGTCCAGGTGTTGATGTAGCCGGTGTCGGCCCGGTAGGTGTCCCGCACCTGAAGTCGCCAGATGCCGTCGGCGGCCTCACCGGACACGTTGACCGTGTACGTGGCGTTCACGTTGTCGGCGCTGTCCGAGGTGCTGCTGTTCTTCAACCGGTACGAGCTGCCGTCCGGGGCGAGCAGGTCGATGACCAGGTCACCGCGGTAGGTGTGCACGATGTTCACCGCGACGGTGGAGGCCGACGAGGCGTTGCGGCCACAGCCCGAGATGGTGATCGAACTGGTCACCGCCGATCCGACGTCCGGGATCGAGACGTCGGTGCCGTTGGTGCCGGTGCAGCCGGTGGGCGGCGGCGGGGTGGTGCCGGTGCCCACGTAGAGCAGCAGGTTCGGCGAGCCCGAGCCAGGATTGGACACGACGTTCGGGGTCGCGTTGGTCACCAGTTGGTTGCGAACCTGGGCCGGGGTCCAGCTCGGGTTGGCGCTGGCCACCAGGGCAGCCGCTCCGACCACGTGGGGCGTGGCCATCGAGGTGCCGCTGATCGTGTTGGTCGCGGTGTTGCTGTTGTACCAGGCCGAGGTGATCGACGAGCCGGGCGCGAAGATGTCCAGGCAGGTGCCGACGTTGGAGAACGACGAGCGGGCGTCCGAGCTGGTCGTCGAGCCCACCGTGATGGCTTCCGTGGTACGGGCCGGCGAGGTGTTGCACGCGTTCGCGCCGTTGTCGTTGCCGGCCGCCAGGCCGTACGTCACGCCGGAGGCGATCGAGTTGCGCACGGCGTTGTCGAGCGAGGTGTTCGCGCCGCCGCCGAGGCTCATGTTCGCCACCGCCGGCTTGATCGCGTTCGCGGTGACCCAGTCGACGCCGGCGATCACACCGGCGTTGGTGCCGCTGCCGGAGCAGTTCAGTACCCGTACGCCGACGAGTTGGACGGCCTTGGCCACCCCGTACGCGGACCCGCCGACGGTGCCGGCCACGTGCGTGCCGTGCCCGTTGCAGTCGTCGGCCGACCCGCCGTCCACCGCGTCGTAGCCGGAGGTGGCCCGGCCGCCGAAGTCGTTGTGGGAGAACCGGATGCCGGTGTCGATGATGTAGGCGTGCACGTTGCTCGCCGTGTTGGGGTAGGTGTAGGAGCTGTCCAACGGCAGGTTGCGCTGATCGATCCGGTCGAGGCCCCACGAGGGCGGGTTGGCCTGCGTTCCGGAGATCGAGACGGTGTGGTTCTGCTCGACGTACGCCACCGCCGGGTCGGCTGCGATCCGCGCCGCCGCGCTCGCGCTCACCTTGACCTCGAAGCCGCGCAGCGCCGCCCCGTAGGTGCGGGCCACCGTGCCGCCGTGGCGGCCGGAGAGCCGCTTCGCGGTGTCGCCGACCCGGTCCCGGGCCACCGCGCTGTCCTTGAGTACGACGATGTAGCTGTCCGGCACTGCGGTGGCGCCGCCCGCGGCCTGCACCACACCGACGGGTTCGGCGGCCAGGGCCGGGGTGCCGACGGCCAGCACGGTCGCCGTGGCCACCCCGATCAGTACGGACCTTCGTGGAAGACCCATCTCCTACCTCCCTCTGACCGGCGGCGGAACGTGACACCGGTCCCGAAATCAATCGACACACGCCGATTCAGCTGAGGGTAGATCAGCCGCCGGGCACTTGGACATGTCGAAACGGCCATACCTTCGGGTGATGACCCCCTACGGGCCCGACGTCCGGGGTGAACGGGGGACCGGCCCGGATTCGCCCCGCCCCGATCCGGGAAAGACTCTCGAACATGGAGAGTCAGCTCACCATCCTGATCCCGGTCGCCGCCGTCTGGTTGACCGCCGGCGTCGTTGCCGACGGCCTTCCTCGTCTCCGCAGCACCCGCGCACTTCGCCGGCGTACCGGATGGTTGCTGGTTCTGACCTTCACCGGGCTGGCACTCACCGCGGCCGTGCTCGGCGGCGGTCTGCTCAGCGCCGGCTCCGCGCCGGTCGACCGGGCCGCCGCCGGGCTCACCCTGGCCGCCGGCCCGGCCCTCGTGGCGCTGGTCTGCTCGGTACGGCGGATCCGCCGGCTGTGGGCCGGAGCGGGCGCCTTCGTCAGCGCTCCCGCCACACCTGCGCCTCACGGGCTTCGCGCCGCGGCGGCCCATCCGCTCGTCGGGCTGCCCCTCCAGGCGGCCGCACTGGCCACGGTGCCTGCGGTGATCGCGGCGATCGGCACCGACCTCGGAGCCGACCCCAGCGTCACCGGGCCGGCGATCACGGTGGGCGCGCTCGCGGTGACCGCCATCGCGGTCCGGCACGCGCTGCGGCACAGCCGCCTGGCCGAGCGGGCCCAGCCGGACGCCGCACGATCAACGCGGGCGGCCGGCCCCCTGCACGTATAGCAGCTCCAGGATCGCCCTGGTCGCCTCGAACCAGCGGTCCAGCCAGTCCTGCGAGGGCAGGCTGCCCTTCGGCGGCAACTCCATCAGCAGGCCACGCAGCAGCGGGTGGTCCGCAAGGGACTCGGCCGGCTGCATCGGCCACCCGGTCGGCGGGAACGACGGCTCGATCAGCGGATTAGGGTCCAGCGAGGGCAACGAGAGCGGAGGATCCGTCGACTCGGCGGCTGTCTCCCGCCCGCTCAACTCCTGGTCGGTCGAGACCACCTCGGTCAGTACGGTGTCCCGACGGGCCCCGCGGTACTTGCCACCGAATCGTTCCGGCTTCGCCGGACCGTTGGTGAGGTTGTCTGAACCGATCGTCGTCATCCGTCTCGCCTACTCGCTCGGTTGCGGGTCGGTGCGGCGGGCCATCGACCGGCGCCGTACCGACCGGTTCAACGAGACGGGCGCGTTGTGGCGACGGGATCGCCCACGGAACCTCACCGACCACCGCCGATCCTCCGGCTCCCGAGACGGCGGAGTCCCCGTCCGGCAGGGCCGGACGGGGACTCGGTTGACCACTCACTCAGACCGCGCCGAACGCACCGCCTCGGGTGCCGGCGACGAAGGCGTGCCAGTCACCCGGTGCGAAGACCAGGGCTGGGCCCGCCTTGTCCTTCGAGTCCCGCACTCCGACCGCCCCCGTCACGTACGCCACCTCCACGCAGTTGTCACAGTTCGGCCCGCTCTTCGAGCTCTTGAACCATGCTGCCTGCGTCAGGTCCACGGGGAACCCCTTGGTCGCCATTTCCACAACGGCTCCTCTGCCAGTTTTGCGATGTGTGCGACGGACTCCTCCGGACGTATGGCCGCAGCGCGGATGTGATCGAAGATGAAGCTGTACTTCTGTAGTTCGTCGCTCTTCTCGAGGAAAAGCCCACCCGTGGCGTTCTCCGCGTACACAACATCCGGATCACCGGGCTCAGGGAAGCTGAGGATCGTGAAAGTGCCGTCCATGCCGGCGTGCGCACCCACCTCGAAGGGCAGGATCTGCAGCGTCACGTTCGGCAACTCGGCCACCTCGACCAACCGCTTGAGTTGGCCGCGCATCACCTCGTCCCCGCCCACCGGCCGACTTACCACCGCCTCATCGAGCACCACCCACAGATCGACCGGATCGTCCTGGGTCAGTAACGACTGACGGCCCAGACGGACACGCACCCTCTGGTGCACCTGATCGGCGGTGAAGTCCGGCCGAGCGGCGCGGATCATGGCCCCGGCGTACTCCTCGGTCTCCAAGAGGCCCGGCACGACCTGCTGTTCGTACGCCCGGATCGAACTCGCCGCCGCCTCCAGCCCGACGTACGCGCCGACGAGCACCGTGCTGTACGGGTGCCACCAGCCCTTCTGGCGGGCCTCCCGCGCGATCTGCACGAGCTCGTCGCTCTCGGCACCCACCACGCCGTAGATCCGCAGCATGTCCCGCACGTCGCGAGGGGTGGCCGTGGTGTGCCCGGTCTCGATCCGGGAAACCTTCGACGCCGAGCACTCCAACTGCTCGGCGACCACCTCGATGGTGATACCGGCGGACTCCCGCTGGCGGCGCAGCTCGGCACCGAGCCGCCGCCGTCTGATGGTCGGACTGCGCCGCTCACTCATGGCGCAACCCAGGAGTCAGTGGTCCCCGCCGCTGGCTGCTCGACCCCACTCGGGCTACCTCCGGTAACGCGCCACTGGGTGACACCCGCCGGGGGCGCGACCGTCGACCGGCGAGCGTTCGCGACGAAGGGGTGGTGCCGGTCCTCGGCCGGCCGCGACGGGCGAAACCGGCCCTCAGTGTGCCGCCCGGACGCGGATGGCTTCAATAGCCCTTTCGCGCGACACGCTCATGTATCGGCAAAAGTCGACGTGCAACTTGCATGAAGCACGTCCCTGATGCACTCTGTCCGTATGGCACGGATCACTCAGCGTCTCCGTTCACTCCCTCGGAGTGGTGACCCCACCGATCCGGGGAAGTTGGGCACGACGCCGGCCCGGCCGACGACACCGAGACCTGCTCCGGGGTAATGACCCCGCCGCTGCAAGCCGGCAAGCTGCGGCGGCGGGCGCGGTCCCGGAAGCAACCGGGTGGTGGTCGGGTGGCGGCACGTCACCAACGGAGTACGGCCCGACCACCACCATCCGCACCACCGGTTCACGAGGCACGACCCCGTCGCCGGCCGAGACGTCCCCCGTTCAGGCACCGCCGGCAGCCCGCCGGCCAACCCTCCCCAGGAGCCCATGTGCTTCCCCGCACCGGTGACGTACTGCACGTGACTCGCGCGGCGAGTGTCCAGTTCCTCAGGCCGATCAAGTTCCGGGTGATCCGGGTGCTCGACTGGCCCACCTATGACGGCTGGCTCTGGCTCGACGGCTACGAGTTGAACGCCGCGGGCGACGCGGTGAACCGACGGTCGATCTTCGTCCAGCGGGAAGGCCTGCAGCAACTGCAGTCCGCCCCCGAGCCCCGTCCGCACACCGTGCGGGCCCGCCGACCGGTTGCCCGTACCCCGGTCCGGGTGGGCTGACCGGCCCGATCCGCCGCCGGTGGGCGTGCCGTCGCCATAGAATCGGTACGCCCACCCCGGCACAGTTCCACCCGCGCGTCCAGGACCCTGACCCTGGGATGGTCATGGTCAATCAGCCCGCCCTGCGGCGGCACCACCGCTCCCGTATCGCCTACGCATTCGGACTACTTGCCCTCCTCGGGGCGATGGCCACAGTGCTGGTCCTCGTCCGCGACCCGGCGATGTCGTCCACCCGACTGACCGCGCCGGTGCCCGCACCGGAGATCACCGTGGTCGACGCCGACCCTCCGTCGGACGAAGATCCGTCGGTGTACGACGAACCCGGCTGGATCGGTGCCGACGCTCCGGACAACGAGGCCGCCGATCCGACCGGGCCGGTGGCCGGCCACGGCGCCGGCGGCCAGTCCGACGGCCGTCAGGAACTCACCGAAGCAGCTCCGGCCGGGCACACCGCGACCGACATCCGTCGGTCCCTGTTCTGGTCCGGGATCTTCGGTCTCACCATCTCGCTGGCTGGCCTCGGCCTAGTCGGTACCCGTCGCCGGATGTGGTGACCACCGGTCACGACGTGCTCGTCACCGTGGGGGTCGGCGTCGGGCTCACCCCGGTGGAGGGTCGGGCCTGGGAGATCACCAACAACACCTCGTCGTCGGTCGACACCGACGTGCCCGCCTCCGGCTCGGTGCCCACCACGGTGCCCGGCGGTAGTTCCGACGGGCGGTACACCACGCGGTAGGCAAGACCGAGCCGGTTCAGCAACCCCTCGGCGGTGGCCTGCGGCAGGCCGACGAGCGGTGGCACCGGCACCTCGTCCGGTGCCGTGGTGGTCGGCGAACTGCTCGGCGACTCGCTGGTCGGCGCCGCCGAGGTCGGGGATTCGCTGGTCGGCGCGGCGCTTGTCGCACTGGCCGGCGGGAGCGACGGGGTGGGCCCCGGATCGTCCCGGTCGTCGTCCTGGTTGGCGAGCACCAACCAGAGTGCTCCGCCGAGCAGGCCGGCGAGCAGCAGCGCGAGCACGCCCCAGAGGATCGGCAGCCACCAGCGCCGGCCGCCCTGTTCCTCGACGTACCACTCACCGGCGGAATCGGCCGGCCGGGACGGCCGGACCTCGGCCCGCCCGGACCACGAAGGCGGTATCTGCGCCGTCCGGTCGCCCGGCGTGCCGGCAGACCTGTCGATCGGCATGGTCTCGTCGGGCGACGGATCGGGACGCGCGGGGACGCGCGGGTCGATCGGCGCCGTCTCGTCCGCACCGGCGGTGGGTCGGGCCGGTGGCGGTGAATCCGGCCGGTCGGCGGCCGGTGACAGGGGTCGGGTCCGGTCGTCGTCGTTCTCGTCGGCGGGAGGCTCCTGGCGGTCGCTGCTCATCGCACGTCCCTTCCCGAACCGGACGGGCGTCATGGCCCTCGACCGTCAACCTAGTCGCCCAGGGCGCCGTCGGCGGGGATCAGCGTGCCGAGCCGCGCCGGAGGCAGCGCGCCGATCGGTGCGGGAAACAGCTCAGGAGGTGGGTTTGGTGGTCGGCTGTTCGGCACCGCCCGTCCCGCACCAGATGCTGACCTCGTCGTTCCACCGGGCAGCGCCGTCCTCGGCCGGCTCCTGCCGGGTGACCTTTCCGCTGCGCCCACTGACGTAACGCGGGTAGAGGCCCTCGTCGATCAACTCGTTGACGGCCTTGTCGCAGTTCTCCCCGACCACGTCCGGCACCTCGGCTGCCGGCGCTGGCCCAGTCACCCGCAGCTGCACAGTCGTACCCCGGGTGACCTCGGTGCCCACGGCGGGCAAGGTGCTCTCGACCGTACGACCGGCACCGCCTCCGAAGACCAACCGCCAGCCCAGCCGCTGCTTTCGCAACATGTCCCGGGCCTGGACGAAGTCGATGCCGACCACCGGTGGCACGGTCAGGCCGGTCCCCTTGGTCGCGCTGGCGGAGGTCCGGACGGCCGACGGGGTGGCCCGCCCGGTGCTCGGCCGGGGCGCCGTGACCCGGACGGTCGGCGAACCGGTCAGGCTCGCGACGGCGAGGGGATCCTCCGAGGACGGCTCGCCGTCGCCGGCCAGCAGCCAACCGCCGGTCGCGCCGACCGCGGCGAGCAGCACAGCGGCCAGCCCGCCACCCAGCAACACGCTGGCCCGGCCCGCGCCGGCACCGCCCTGGCCACCGACGGCATCCTGTCGGCCCCGTGTTCGTGTCCGTCATACCGCCCACCGCCTCATCACCGGCGACCGTACCGCCCGCCGCCCAACCTGTTGCGCCGGCCATCCGCACCGGCGGGTCGTTGCGACTCGCCGCGCCGACGACGGGACGTTACGCTGCCCGGCATGGCCAGACAGGGCTGGGGAGTATCGATCGTCACGGCGATCGGCGTCGCTGCCGGCGCGGGCGCTGCCCAACTGGGCTTCGGCTACGGGCTCGGCGTCATCGCCTGGACGCCCACCGAGGCCGGGGCCACCGACACAGCCTGGGCGGACGGTCTCGCCTGGGCCACCTGGCTCGCCGCCAGCTCAACGGTCCTCGGCGCGGTCTGCGCGCAACGACTGCACCAACGCGGCGCACCGAGGCCGGTCGAGTCGCAGGCGACGGACTCCTCCGACTCCGTTACCGCGCCGGAGCAGGCCACCCAGGCAGGCGGGCGTCCCCCTGCGGTCGACGCCCCCGGCCCGGTGACGGAGCAGGTGACCTCGACCGCCGAACGTGGCGGTCTGCTGCGCCGGGTGGCCCTCGCGCTCGGCGCCGGGATCGGCGGCCTGGTGACGGTGCTGCTGATCGCCGTACCCGCACGGGTCGCCACCGGTGCGGACACCGGCGCACCGCAACGGACCGCCGCCGTCCAGGCGGTGCTGGGCATCCTGCTGGGCGTGGTCGTCGCGATCTGGGCGCTGCGTTCCCGGGCAGCCGCGGTCAACGTGACCGCGACGGCCGCCTGGCTCTGGCTGCTCGCGGTGGTCTCGGTGATAGACGGGGTACGCGTCGGACGAGGGCTGACCGGTGCTCAACTGGGCACCTGGCAGCTCGACCCGGACCATTCGCGGTACTGGATCGGTGGTCAGCTCTACTGGCCCGGTGCGCTGCTGGCACTCGTACCCGCGCTACTGATCGGCGTTCTGGCAGCCCGGCGGGCAGCCCGCTCGACCGGACACCGGGTCGGCGCGGCGGCCTCCGGCGCTGCCGGCCCGGTGCTCGTCGCGCTCGCCTACCTGACCACACTGCCGCACTGGTCCACGCTGGGCCCCGCGCAGCTGTCCACCCAACTCGTCGCCCCGTACGCGGTGATCGCCGGTGTCGGCGGCTCGGTGCTGGCCGCCGTTCTCGCGGAGCGAGCCGACCGGAACCGGGCGACCCAGGGCTCGGCCTCGCCGGCAACGGCGGCCGACTCGACCTCGACCGTTCCGACCGAGCTGACCCCGGCCACCGTTGGCGGGCCGATCCCGACCCCTCAGGCCGATCCCGCTCCGGCCACCAGCGCCGACTCGGAGCCGCCGGCTCGCGATCCGTCGACCGGCGCCACGGGTCGCCGTCGCAGGGCCGCGCCGGAGGCAGCCGGGGCGACTTCCCGTCCGGACGACGATGCGCTCCCCAGGGTGCCTGCGCCACGGACGAACCCGGACCTCTCCGGGCCAGCCGATCCTGCCGACGAGGACCCGACACCAACCACCCGACGCGCCCGCCCAGCCCGCCGCTCCACCCGCCCCACCACCGACTGAACCCCAACCCCCGCCTCAGCCCTTTCGATCATGAAGTTATTGCCATCCCGCCCGTGTCGGGGCAATAACTCATGATCAACACGGGGTAAGGGTGGGGGTGGGAGGGGTCAGTCGACTGGCCAGGTGTGGACGGGCTCGTTCGAGCGCTGGAGTTCCGCGTAACGCTGGACCATGTGGCGCAGCGCGTCCTTCCGATCCATGCCGTACCGCCGCTCCGCCGCCCAGACCGCCTCGGTCTGCCAGACGGCGCCGTTGCGGCCGGTCCGACAGCGCTGCTCGATGATGCCGAGCAGCCGATCCCGTTGGGCCGCGGCGACACCGAACCCGTCCAGGCCAGCCGCCGCGGTGGGCAGCAACTGCTCCAGCACCAGCTTGGTCACCGGCACGTCACCGAGCCCGGGCCAGTGCAGCACGGCGTCGAGGCCACGTCGGGCGGCGGCGTGGAAGTTCTCCTCGGCGGAGCTGAAGGTGAGTTGGCTCCAGATCGGACGATCCGCCTCGGCCAGACCACGAGCCAACCCGAAGTAGAAGGCCGCGTTGGCGAGCATGTCCACCACCGTCGGACCGGCCGGCAGCACCCGGTTCTCCACCCGCAGGTGCGGGCGGCCGTTCATGATGTCGTAGACCGGGCGGTTCCATCGGTAGACCGTGCCGTTGTGCAGCCTCAACTCCCCGAGGTGCGGTACGCCGCCGGCGTGCAGCACCTCCACCGGGTCCTCGTCCTCGCAGATCGGCAGCAGCGGCGGGAAGTACCGGACGTTCTCCTCGAACAGGTCGAAGATCGAGGTGATCCACCGCTCGCCGAACCACACCCGGGGGCGCACCCCCTGGGCCTTGAGCTCATCGGGACGAGTGTCGGTGGCCTGCTGGAACAGGGCGATCCGGGTCTCCGCCCACAGTTGGCGGCCGTACAGGAAGGGGCTGTTCGCGCCGACCGCCACCTGCACGCCGGCGATGGCCTGGGAGGCGTTCCAGTAGTCGGCGAAGCTGTCGGGTGCCACCTGGAGGTGGAACTGGAGGCTGGTGCAGGCGGCCTCGGGGGCGATCGAGTCGGTGTGCGTCCGCAACTGCTCGACACCACGGATGTCCAGCTCGATGTCCTCGCCGCGGGCACCGACGATCTGGTCGTTGAGCACCCGGTAGCGCTCGTTCGTGGAGAGATTGTCCTCGACCAGGTGCCCCTCGGTGAGGGTGGGCAGGATGCCGACCAGGACGATCTTCGCGTCGGACCGGGCCGCGCGCTCGTCGGCCCGGGAAAGGCTGCCGCGCAGGTCACGCTCGTAGTCGGCGAAGCCGGTGCCCTCGATCAGTCGGGGCTCGGCGTTGAGCTCGAGGTTGAACTGCCCCAGTTCCGTCTGGAAGAGCGGATCGGCGATGTCGGCGAGGATCTCCTCGTTGCGCATCGCCGGCTCGGCCGTCGAGTCGACCAGGTTGAGTTCGATCTCCAGGCCGGTCATCGGCCGGTCGGCGTCGAACCCGAAGTCGTCGAGCATGAGGGCGAAGACGTCCAGGCACCGCCGGACCTTCTGCCGGTACCGGACGCGATCGTCCCGGGTGAAGGCACCCTGTGAGACGTCCCTGCCCATGTGTCCTCCCGACAGCCGGCGCGGTCGGGATCCTGCCGTCCCGGAAGCGCATTGTGAACCATCCACGGTAAGAGCGCCCACCTGACCGGGGCCAGAGGCCGACGGCGGTGATCCGACATCAACCCGAGCGGACGTCACTCGTGGCGCCATCTGTACCCCGTGACGGGCCGACACGACCCGATGCGGCGCGAACAACTCGTGACAATTACCACGACGTCGCCTCGGACGGCAGACGACGCAGGGCCCGCGCCGACGTGCGGCGCGGGCCCTGCGTACCGGTGATCCGGAAGGGATCAGGCCTGGCGGACGGCCTCACCCTCGATCTCGATCTTGATCTTGCGGCTGACCAGCACGCCCCCGGTCTCCAGGGCGACGTTCCAGGTCAGGCCGAACTCCTCGCGGTCGATCTCGGTGCTCGCGGAGAAACCGAAGATGTCCTGGCCGAACGGGCTGCGGCCGACACCCTCGAACTCCACCTCCAGCTCGACCGGCCGGGTGACGTCCTTGATGGTCAGCTCACCGGTGAGCACGAACTCGTTGCCGCGACGGGACTTGACCCCGGTGCTGCGGAACTCGAGCGTCGGGAACTTCTCGGAGTCCAGGAACTCGGGGCTGCGCAGGTGAGCATCCCGGTCGGCCTGGGTGGTGTCGATGCTGGCGGCCTGGATGGTCGCGACGACCGACGACTGCAGCGGGTCCTCCGCGACGGTGATGGTGGCGGTCGCGTCGTTGAACTCACCGCGGACCTTGCTCACCATCATGTGCCGGGCAACGAAGCCGACCCGCTTGTGCGCCACGTCGAGCGCGTAGGTGCCGGCCGTCGGGATGGTGAGGCCGTCCCAGTCGCGGGTAACCGCATCGATGCTGCTGGTCATGCTGCTGTCCTCCAGGAGAATTGTTTAGTAGCCCAACGACTGCTTGAGCAACTATAACTGCAACAACATTCCCGATGTCAAGTACTGCTACGATTAACTGGTGACCAACGTCTTCGACGATCCCCGGATCACCGCCGTCGGCCTGCTCTTCGAGGCACACGCCGGGTTGTCCGCCCGGTTCGACGCCCAACTCGCGGAGCACGGCCTCTCCGCGGTCGAGTTCGAGGTCATCACTCGACTGGCCCGCTCGCCCGGCAACCAGCTACGCATGACCGACCTTGCCGCGCAGACCTCACTGTCGACCAGCGGGGTTACCCGCGTGGTGGACCGGATGGAACGTGACGGCCTACTCACCCGTCGAGCCTGCCCGAACGACCGGCGCAGCTCGTACGCGGTGGTCACCGCCGCAGGGATGCAGCGACTGAACGAGACGCTGCCCGGCCACCTGCAGATGATCGAGCAGTGGTTCACCGGCCAACTCGACCCCGAGGCGCTGGCAGCCCTCCTCGACGGGCTGCGGCGGGTCCGCGACGCCGCGCATCCGTGCGCCACCGCCGGCAGCGACGACACCAGCTTCGCAGAGCAGACCGAGACCACTCAGCCCTGAGCACCTTATTCCCGCGAGGTGGTCGCACCGGCAGAAAGACCGGCAGAACTGGCCCCACCAAGCTGGATGATTCGGGCCAAGTCGACTTTCTGCCGCCGTAGCGGTGGCAGGCTTCGAGCACCGGGGATCAACCGGGGGGTGACGGCGCGGGCGATCAGCGAGGGGTAGCACAAGGGGGCTCTTCGCCCGCGCCACTCTCCCGGCCCAGCTCGTCCTCGACCGCGTCCGGAGCGTCTGCCCCCACGGCGCTACGGGACGGCCGGCCCGTCCCGATCGGCGATCAGCGCGTAGAGCAGTCCCGACTCCTGGGGCAGCAGCGCGATACCACTCTCCCGGCAGACCCGGTCGAGCCGATCGAGGACCGCCGGGTCCGCGGTGCTCGCGGCGAGCCCCACCAGCGCCTCCACCACGTCCCGGCGATCCTGACCCGAGTCGGCGGCCGCGGCGAACCATTCGGCCGCCAACTCCCGGTCACCCCGGTGCAGCGCCAGATTTCCCTCGATCAGCGCACAGAGACCGGCGTCCGGTCCGTCCCAGGACAGCGCCGTGTTCTCGGAACGCTGTCGTGGCACGACCCGCCGAGATGCTGCTCGCCCCGATCCCGCCGCCGCAACCTCGGCCATCCCCGCGCGTAACTCGACGAGCACCTCGGTCGCCTCCGCGGCACGCCCGTCCTGGGCGAGCGCCAACCCGACCGTCCCGAGTGTTCGGCGGCGACGCCCCTGGTCACCCAGCTCGGACAACGCCGCCATCGCCCGCCGACCACGGTCGATGGCGTCGGCGTACCAACCCTCCAGACGGGCGACCTCGGCTCGACCGGCCCAGACCAGCACCCGCAGCCGCTGCTCCCCGCTCTCGGCGGCGAGTCGGTCCGCCGCAGCGAGCCGGCGTCGGGCCGCGGCAAGGTCACCGGTCCGGATCTCGTGCCAGGCGAGACTGTTCTGGGCCACCGCCAGGTCCCGGGTCCGTCCATCACGGGCGGCCAACCGCAGCACCGCCTCGGTCTGCTCGCGCGCCTCGTCCTGCCGGCCGACGGCGATCAGCAGCGTGCCGAGCACGTTCCGCGCCTCCAGCTCACCTGTGACATCGCCGGCCCGCCGGAAGGTCTCCAACGCCGCACGTGCCGTCGCCAACTCCTCGGCGCCCGCACCGTGCTCGGCCGCGAGCCGGGCAACCCCGAGGGCGGCCCAGCCCCGCAGAATCGGATCGGCGTCGGCGGTACGCGGGTCCGCCAACAGCCGGTGCAGCCACTGCCGCCCGACGACGTCGCGCCCACGAAACCGCCACCAACGGGTCAGGCAGGCCGCCAGCCGCAGCGCGGTCAACGGGTCGTCCGTGGCCGCATGGGTCAGCGACGAGCTGATGTCACTTGTCATCTCGTCCAGCCGGTGCACCGCGTCGGACGATCGCGGACCAACCAGGTCGACTGCCGTGCGCGCCACCAACCTCGCGATCACCTCCGCATGCCGCCGCCGGATGCCGGTCAACTCACCCTCACCAGCCGCCTGCTCGACGGCGTACTCACGGACCGCGTCGAGCAGCCGGAACCGGAACGAACCGGTACCGCGTACGCTCAGCAGCCCCAACTCGACGAACCTGTCCAGCAGCGGAACCGGATCGATCGCCACCGTGCCGTCCCGGTCGGCCTCGTCGACGAGCATCTCCTCGGCCAACTCCACCGACCAGCGATTGCCGAACACGGCGAGCTGCCGCAGCGCTGCCCGCTCGTCGGGTGCCAGCAGTCGGTAGCTGGTCGCCACCGCCTCGCGCAGGGTGACAGTGGCCACCGCAGAAGGAGTGGTCGACCGTCGGGTTGGCGCGTCCCGCGCGTCCCAGCCCGGATGGACCGTGGCATCGGCGGGAGCGGCCAGGTCGAGCACCCGGTCGCCGTACCGGTCCAGCAACTCGGTGAGGTCGAGGAGCCGGCCTCGGGCGGCCATCAGCTCGATGGCCAGCGGCAGACCGCCCAGACGGCGGACCAGCGCGGCAAGCGCGGGCAGCTCGTCGGGGGTGGGTGTCTCCCGGCGGACCTGAGCCAGCCGGGCGGTGAACAGGGCCACCGCCGGCCACGATTCGAGGGTGGCCAGACCGGTGTGTTCGACGTCCGGGGGTGGCACGTCGAGCGGCGCGACCGGCCAGACCCGCTCGCCGGGTAGGCCGACCGGGTGCCGCCCGGTGACCAGCACCCGCAGCGAGGGCAGGGCTGCGATCAGTCGGTGCAGCGTCGCGGCGACCGGACCCGGGGCGCGTTCCACCGCGTCCATCACCAGCAGTGCCGGCCGGCCGGCGAGCTGGGCCACGAGTTCGGCCAGCCGTGCCGAGCCGAGTACGGACGTCGAGGCGGCGAGTACGTCCGGCCCGTCCGAGCCCTCACCGATCAGCACCCCGGTCACCCCGGCCGGGTGCGCGGGGGCCACCGCGTGCGCCACCGACGCCGCCAGGGCGGTCTTGCCGACCCCGGCCAATCCGACCAGGCTCACCAGCCGGGGCCCGCCCTCTGTGGTCAGCATCCCGGTCAGCTCGGTGATGTCGCGGTCCCGACCGATCAGCGTGACCGGAGGCGGGAGAGCTACCGATCGGTCGGAGGACGTGGTTCTGCCACCGCCCGCGAGCGCCGTCGAGATGGTGTCCGGCCGGGTCGGCTCGGTGCCGGAGCCGCGAGCCGCCGCCAGGAACGCCGTCCGGTCGCCGCCGGTCAACGCCAACGCCGCGGCGAGCAGGTCCACAGTGGTGCGCTGCGGCCGGACCGCCCGACCACGCTCCAGATCACGCACCGTCCGCACACCCACCCCGGCCCGGGACGCCAACTCGGCCTGGGTCAGGCCGGCGGCGCGTCGATGCTCGCGGAGCAGCTCCGGCAGGGCGGTACGGCCAGCCGGGCTCCGCGACCCTCCATGATCCGGAGTCATGGGCACGAAGAGTACGGATGGACCCCGACGGTCGGCAGTCGAACGTCGGGCTATTGACGCCCACCCGCCGAAATCCGACAGCCGTACGGACAGCCCGTCCGGTACGGACGGCCGGTGGAAGCTTTCTAGAGGCCCAGGTCGCGAGCGATGATCATGCGCTGCACCTCGCTGGTGCCCTCACCGATCTCCAGGATCTTGGAGTCCCGCCAGAAGCGGGCGACCGGGTACTCGTTCATGAAGCCGTACCCGCCGTGGATCTGGGTCGCCTCCCGGGCGTTGTCCACCGCGATGGTGCTGGCGTGCAGCTTGGCGATGGCGGCCTGCCGCTTGAACGGCTCACCGGCCAGCATCCGGGCAGCCGCGTCGTAGTAGGCCAACCGGGCGGTGTGCGCCTTCAGCTCCATGTCCGCGATCTTGAACTGGATCGCCTGGTTGGCGCCGATCGGTTGGCCGAAGGCGTGCCGCTCCTTCGCGTACTTGATCGACTCGTCGACGCAGCCCTGGGCGAGGCCGACGGCCAGCGCGGCGATGGCGATCCGACCCTCGTCGAGGATCCGCAGGAACTGGGCGAAACCCCGGCCCCGCGCACCGAGCAGGTTGGCCGCCGGTACGCGGCAGTCGTCGAAGGTCAGCTCGTGGGTGTCCGAGGCGGTCCAGCCCACCTTGGAGTAGCCCGGCGCGACGGTGAACCCGGGCGTGCCGGTCGGCACGATGATGGTCGACAACTCCTTGGAGCCGTCCGGGTTGGTGCCGGTCACCGCGGTGACGGTCACCATGGCCGTGATGTCGGTGCCCGAGTTGGTGATGAACGCCTTCGACCCGTTGATCACCCATTCGTCGCCGTCCAGCACCGCGCGCGTCTGGGTGCCGGCGGCGTCGGAGCCGGTGCCCGGCTCGGTGAGACCGAAACCGGCAAGTGCCTCGCCGCTGAGCAGCTTGGGCAGCCAGGTCGCCTTCTGCTCCTCGGTGCCGAAGCGGTAGATCGGCATCGCGCCCAACGAGACCGCCGCCTCCAGCGTGATGGCCACGCTGGAGTCGACCCGCGCCAACTCCTCCAGGGCCAGGCAGAGCGCGAAGTAGTCGCCGCCCATCCCACCGTGCTCCTCGGCGAAGGGCAGGCCGAACAGGCCCATCTTGCCCATCTGCCGGATCACCTCGTACGGGAAGGTGTGCTGCTCGTAGTGCTCGGCGATGACCGGGGCGACCACCTCGCGCGCGAAGTCCCGCACGCTCTCCCGCAGCGCCGCTTGTTCGTCGGTGAGCCGGAAGTCCATGTCGTTCCTCCTGGAAGGGGCGGGCCGCCGGGCGCTCGTGACGCGGAAGCGGCTGAAGCGTTAGGAAGGGCCCCCTCCTATACACCAGGCGTTAAGCGGGGGCCCTTCCTTGCGGGTCAAACGGGGGTCACGCCGTGCCGGCGACGGGAGAAGTGCCGGTCCTTCGTACGGGCCGCCGCGAACCGACGGACCAGCTCGGTACGCAGGTCGTGGGGCTCGACGATGGCGTCCACCACCAGTTCGCTGGCGAGCCGGACGACGTCGATGTCCTGCTCGTACTCGGCCCGCTTGGCGGCCACGAAGGCGGCCCGCTCGGCCTCGTCCTCGATGGCGGCGATCTTGTTGGCGTAGACGGCGTTCACGGCGGCCTCGGCCCCCATCACCGCGATCTTCGCGGTCGGCAACGCGATCGTGGCGTCCGGCTCGAACCCGGGGCCGGCCATCGCGTAGAGGCCGGCGCCGTACGCCTTGCGGACCACCACGCAGATCTTCGGGACCGTCGCTTCGGAGATCGCGGTGATCATCTTTGCGCCGTGCCGGATGATGCCCTGCTTCTCCACCGCGCTGCCGACCATGAAGCCGGGTACGTCGCTGAGGAACAGCAGCGGCACGTTGAACGCGTCGCAGAGCTGCACGAACCGGGTGGCCTTGTCGGCCGAGTCGACGAAGAGCACGCCGCCCTTGAACATCGAGTTGTTGCCGACCACGCCGACGACCTGACCGTCGAGACGGCCGAAGCCGATGGTCAACTCCTTCGCCCAGAGCGCCTGGATCTCGAAGAACGAACCCTCGTCGAGCAGGCCCTTGACGTACCGCCGCATGTCGAACGCCTGCCGCTCGCTGGCCGGCACCAGCGCGGCCAGGTCGGCCTTCGCGGGCGCGGCGACGGCCGGCGCGGTCGGCGGCGCCTGCGTCCAGTTCGCCGGGAGGTACGACAGGTAGGTCCGCACCACGTCGAGCGCGTCGGCCTCGGTCTTGCAGAGGAAGTGCCCGACGCCCGACTCGGCGGTGTGCACCTTGGCCCCGCCCATCGCTTCCAGGGTGGTCTTCTCGCCGGTGACCATCTCGACCATCCGGTCGGAGCCGAGATACATGCTCGCGTTGCCGTCGACCAGGGCCACCACGTCGCAGAACGCCGGAATGTACGCCCCACCGGCGGCGCTCGGGCCGAACAGCGCGCACACCTGCGGGATCGAACCCGAGGCGCGCACCTGGTTCCAGAAGATCTTGCCGGCGCCACGGCGGCCGGGGAAGAGGTCGACCTGGTCGGTGATCCGCGCGCCGGCCGAGTCGACCAGGTAGACCATCGGCACGCCGGCGCCGTACGCCCGCTCGATGATCCGAATGATCTTCTCGACGGTGCGGGCACCCCAGCTGCCGGCCTTGACGGTGGAGTCGTTGGCCATCAGGCAGACCTGTCGGCCGTCGATAGTGGCGGTGCCGGTGACCACACCGTCGGCGGGCAACCCTTCGGCCATCGTGTTGGCGTAGAGGCCGTCTTCGACGAACGAACCCTCGTCGACCAGGAGCGCGACCCGCTCACGGGCGAAGAGCTTGCCCTTGGCCGCGTTGGCCGCGTGGTACTTGTCCGCGCCGCCGGACCGGGCCCGCTTGCGCAGCTGCTCCAGTGCCTCACCGTCGAGCGTCACGCCGACTCCTCCGCCATGCTGACCTGAACGATCGTTAGGCTAGCGCATCGGCGCGACTGTCGGCGACCTACGAGCGAACCAGACAGCGAAGCCGAGAGCAAGACATTGAAAAACATGAATGCATATCGCTAGGCTCCTGGCACCCCTCCTCCCCGGATTGGAGTCAGCGATGACCTCCCGACTCAATCGGCTCGCGGTCGCGTTCCTCGCGACGGCACTCGCCACCCTCGGCATCACGGTCGCCAACCCCGCGCCCGCGTCCGCCGCCATGACCATCTGCTACAACACCAGCCAGGCGGGCAGCTACGCCAGCGTCGCCAACCAGGCCGCCTCGATCTGGAACAACGCCACCGTCAACCTGACGCTCTCCGCCAACTGCGGCTCCAACCTGCGGATCTACCAGATCACCGGCGGCGGCTCGTACGCCGTGCGGACCAGCCTCGGCAACGGTCGGGTCTACATCGACACCCAGCAGGCCGCCCAGTACAGCGTGCTGCGGATCATGACCCACGAGATCGGGCACATCCTCGGCCTGCCGGACAACTACAACGGCAACTGCTCGCTGCTGATGTCCGGCGGCAGCGCCGGCACCAGCTGCACCAACCCGTACCCGAGCAGCGCCGAGGCGAACCGGGTGAGCAATCTCTTCGCCGGCACGTTCAGCGCCACCGACCGCAGCGCGGACATCTTCCGCGACAGCTGGCCGGCCGCGCTCGCTCCGGTGAGCTGACCGACAGACACGTGGGAGGGGCCGGCGCACCCGCCGGCCCCTCCGTCGCGTCACCGAACGGTCAGCTCGGCATCGGCGTCAACCGGGTACGCGGCCCGGCCCGCAGCACGCCGGACGGGAGCTTCTTGCCGAGCAGCTCCTCCGCCAACTCCGCCGCCTCGATCAGGGCCTCCAGGTCGATGCCCGTGTCGATGCCCATGTCGTGCAGCATGTGCACGGCCTCCTCGGTAGCCAGGTTGCCGCTCGCCCCGGGGGCATACGGGCAGCCGCCCAGACCACCCACACTGGCGTCGAACTCGGTAACCCCCAACTCCAGAGCGGTCAACAGGTTCGCCAACGCGGTACCCCGGGTGTTGTGGAAGTGCAGCAGCACCGGCACGTGCGCGTTGCGGTCGCGTACCGCCGTCACCAGCTCACGGACCCGGCGCGGCGTACCCATGCCGGTCGTGTCGCCGAACGCCACCCGGTCCGCGCCGTCACGGACCACCCGGTCGACGATGCCGGCGACCCGGGCCGGGTCGACGTCCCCCTCGTACGGGCAGCCGAAGCTGGTCGCCACGATCACTTCCACCCGCGCGGACGCGCCGTGCAGCAGGTCGATCAGCTCGGCGATGTCGTCCAGCGACTCGTCGGTCGACCGGTTGACGTTGCGCCGGTTGTGCGTGTCGCTCGCCGAGACCACCACCTCGATCTCGGTGAACCCGGCGGCGAGGGCCCGCTGGGCACCCCGGGTGTTCGGCACCAGCGCCGAGTACCGCACCCCGTCGGCCTTCGCGGCCCGCTGCCACACCTCGTCGGCGTCGGCCATCTGCGGGATCGCCTTCGGATGCACGAACGACACCGCCTCGATCCGCTGCACGCCGGTGCCGGAGAGCGCGTCGAGCAGTCGCACCTTGGCGTCGGTCGGGATCGGGTCCTCGTTCTGCAACCCGTCCCGCGGCCCAACCTCACGGATGGAGACGAAATCCGGCAGTTCCGCCATAAGGAGTCACCTCACGCGATCGATTATGTCCGTTACTTATGGTCCGCCAGCGAGCCGGGGTAGAGGTTCGCTGAGGAGGGCACGGCGGTGCCGTGGGCCCACTCGGCGAAGAAGCCGGTGAGGTCGACGGTGGTGTTGCGCTGAGCAAGCGCCTCGAACTGGGTGAACGACGCGTTGCCGTAGCGGTGGTCGCGCAGCCACTGCCGAAGCGTACTGAAGAAGGCAGTGTCACCCACCGTGCGGCGAAGTGCGTGCAGCATCAGCGCACCCTTGTCGTAGAGAGCCGAGTCGAGCTCGCGTCCCGGCCCGGGATCGTAGAGCTTGACCCGCCAGTACTCGGGGTCGCCGAGATTCTCCGCCACCAATTCGAGGTAGTCCTCGTCGATGTCGGCACCTTTGTGCTCCCTCCACAGCTGGGCCGCGTACGTGGCGAAGCACTCGGCGATACATCCGTCGCGCCAGTCGGCGAAGGACACGCTGTCACCGAACCACTGGTGTGCCACCTCGTGCGCCATCGACTCCTCGAAGAAGACGCCCTGATAGGTGGGCCTGCCCTGGGTCTCCAAGGCCAAGGGCGCCCCCGGAGGGCTCAGGTAGGGCACCACGGTGGCACCCGAGACGCCGAACGGATAGGGGCCGAACGTGTCCGCGTAGAAGTCGAGGATCGACGGCATCACCTCCTCGGATTCGGGCCAGATCTCGGTGCCGGGAGCGTACGCGTACAACAGTGGCGTGCCATCGGGCATCGCCGCCTTGTGAACGGTGAACCGGTCGATGGCGATGGTCGTCAGGTAGGTCGCGATCGGCCGGTCCTCGTGCCAGCTGAACGTGGCGCTCTTGGCGTCGGTGCGCGTCGTGCCGGGTCGGCCGTTGCTGATCACGGTCCAACCTGTCGGGACGGTGGCGGCCACGGCGAACGTCGCCTTGTCCGACGGGTGGTCGTTGGCCGGAAACCACGAGGTGGCGCTGTGCGGCTCGCCGAGCGCTACCGCACCGCCACCGTCCGTGGTGTACCAATCCTTGCCAGTGGCGCCGGCGTAACGCGCGCGCACCGTGAACTCGCGCCCCGCTTTGATCTCGACCGCCGGCCGGATCACCAGCTCGTGCGCACCTTCCCGACTGACCTTCTGCGCGGGACGACCATCGACCGACACCGCGGTGACGTCGAAGCCCACCAGATCGAGGTGGAAGACGCGCAGGGTGGTGGTGGCACGCGCCGTGATCGTCGTGTCGCCGGTGAGCCAGCCGGGTTTCGCCGGATCGTAGGCGACGCGCACGTCGTAGTGCCCCACGTCGTAGCCGGCATTGCCGTCGTCGGGAAAATACGGGTCACCCAAGCCTGACCGGGCAGTGGATCGCTGCGGGTACGCGCCAGCGGACGGCACGCCGAGGAGCAGGCTGACGCCCACCACGACGGTGGTCGCGCAGGCGGCCCGGAGGAGGCGGCGACTGCGGGAGACGGACGAGGTCATGAACGCTTCCCGTCGCTGAGACCCCAGAGGGCATAGATGATCGCGTTGGTGCTGGTGGTCTGCACGGTGGGAGAGATGTTCTCCAACCGATCGCACGCGAGGTGATAGCAGGCGTCGATGCCGGTGGTGAACCCGCTGACCGGGATGCCCCGCTCGGCGAACGACACGTGGTCGGAGCTCCCCACCCCGATATCCCAGGTGGGGATGTCGTGCGCCGCGAAGTAGTCGTAGAACCCCTTAGCGAGCCCGTCTCCGGTGTCGACGACCAGCCACATTCCGGTCGTGTCGATGCCAGTCATATCGAAGTTCAGATAGGCGCCGATCGCCTTGCGCTGCCTGCTCGGCAGGTGTTCGAGGTAGGCGGCGGACCCGAGCTCGCCCAGTTCCTCCGCGCCCCACCAGGCGAACCGTAGGTGTCGACGCGACACGAGATGTGCCCGTGCCACGGCTTCGGCGGTGGCGAGCACCGCCGCCGCGCCGGAGCCGTTGTCATTGATGCCCGGGCCGGCGGGGACGCTGTCCAGATGCGCCCCCACCATCACCACGTCGTTGTCGTCCCCGCCCGGCCAGTCGGCGATCACGTTCTGACTGGTGTGGCGGACGCCCTTCTCGTCCACGTACACGAACTCGTCGATCCGGGTGCGGAAGCCGGCACGGTCGAGCACGCCCTTGACGTAGCGCACGGACTCGGTGTAGCCGGATGTGCCGGCAGCCCGGGTACCGCCGTTGCGGTCGGCGATCTCCTGCAGCGCCGTGAGGTGCGGCATGACCGCGCCGGCGCCGACGGTGGGCGGGGCAGCGGCGGCGACCGCCGGCGTCGGGGTGAGCGCGGCGGCCAACAGCAGCACGACAGCGACCATGCCGTTGGGCAAAGTCCGTTTCCTCATGGATACACCTCTCGTCAGCGACGGATGATCGGATCGATCCCCGTCCAGAAGACGATGCTTGGTGATCGATGTCAGGAAGTCGTCAGCTTCCTATTGTCATCCTGCACTCGAACCAACCGGGGTCAGCGCATGCGACCGACGATGCCGGTGTCGTAGGCGCCGGAGAGAAACTCCCCGTTCTCCAGCAGCTCGGCGAAGAAAGCGACGTTGTTCTTGGGGCCCTCGATCCGGAAGGCGCCCACCGCCGACCGGGCACGCTCGATCGCCTGCTCGCGGGTGTCGCCGGTGATGATCAGCTTGGCCAGCAGGCTGTCGTAGAACGGGGTGACCGTGTTGCCCTCGGTGTAGCCCGAGTCCACCCGGACACCCTCACCCGTCGGCTCCACCCAGGTCTTCACCACACCGGGGCCGGGCAGGAAACGCTTCGGGTCCTCCGCGTTGATCCGCATCTCGATCGCGTGGCCGCTCGGCGTCAACGCGTCCGGGTCGAACGTCGGCGCCAACCCGGACGCCACCAGCAACTGCTCCTCGACCAGGTCGATCCCGTAGACGTACTCGGTCACCGGGTGCTCCACCTGCAGCCGCGTGTTCATCTCCAGGAAGAAGAAGTCGCCGGTGGCTGGGTCGAGTAGGCACTCGACCGTGCCCGCGTTGCGGTAGTTGACCGCCTCCCCTGCCCGCACCGCCGCCGCCAGAAGGCGAACCCGCAACTCCGGCGAGACCGCCGGCGACGGCGACTCCTCGACCAGCTTCTGGTTGCGTCGCTGCACCGAGCACTCCCGCTCGCCGAGCGCCACCACCCGACCGTCGGCCAGGCCGAGGATCTGCACCTCGACGTGGCGCACCCGGGGGAAGTACCGCTCGATCAACACCGACCCGTCGCCGAACATCCGCTCGGCGAACGCGCGCACCTTGTCGTACTCGGTGCGCAGCGCGGCCTCGTCGACGGCGACGCCCATGCCCATGCCGCCGCCACCGGCCGCGGCCTTGACCATCACCGGGTAGCCGATCTCGGCGGCGGCCGTCACCGCCGCGTCCAGGTCGGCGGCCGGGTCGGTGGTGCCCGGCGCGACCGGAACACCGGCCGCCGCCATCAGGTTCCGGGCGTTGATCTTGTCGCCCATCGCGGTGATCGCGTCCGCGTCGGGCCCGACCCAGATCAGGCCGCTCGCCTCGACGGTACGGGCGAACTCGGCGTTCTCCGACAGGAACCCGTAGCCGGGGTGGATGGCCTGCGCACCGGTCGCCTTCGCGGCGGCGAGGATCGCCTCGGTGTTGCGGTAGCTCAGCGCCGGGTTCGGCGGGCCGATGAGGACCGCCTCGTCCGCCTCGGCGACGAACGGCAGGTCGGCATCGGCCTCCGAGTGGACCGCGATCGCGCGGATGCCGAGCCGCTTCGCGGTCCGGATGATCCGGCGGGCGATCTCACCCCGATTGGCTACCAGCAGTGACTCGATCATGTTTCCTCCCGGCGTCCGGATGGTGGGACGGTGGTTAGGGAATCATGACCGACGAACCTGCGCCGAGTCGGGCTCAGGCGAGCAACGCGGCCAGTGTCGCGCCGCGCAGCAGCTCGGCCCGGCGACGCCGGTCCACCTCACCGCCGAGGAACGGAGTCGAGTTCATCAACCCGAACGCCGCGTGCGCGAGCACCCGCGCCTCGCCGTCGGGCATCCCCGGGTGCAGGGCGGTGAGCACGGTCACCCACTCCTCGACGTAGAGCCGTTGCAGTCGACGGATCCGGCGTCTCGGCTCCTCCGGCAGGCGGTCCAACTCGTGCAGGTGCAACGCGATCACCGCCGGGTTGGCCAGCGCGAACTCGACGTGGAAGTCGATCAGCGATTCCAGCACGCCGCGCGGGTCGTCCGGATGCCCAGCCGCACGTTCCCGCCCGCCAGCCAGCAACCCCTCGCTGACCGGGATCAATGCGGCGGCCAGCATCGCCTCCTTGCCGGCGAAGTGGTGGTAGAGCGCCGGTCCGGTGACCCCCGCCGCCGCGCCGATGTCGTCCATCGACACGCCGTGGTAGCCACGGGCGGCGAACAGACCGACCGCGATCTCCAGGATCTCGTCCTTGCGGGACCTGCGCCGGCCCGCGCCCGCCGCACCCCGTGCCTGCTGCTCCACCGTCACCGGGCAAGCGTAGACCGCGACCTGGCCACGGTGGGCCGCTGATCACCGAGCGGTTGAGCACATCTCAGCCGCCTGGCGGGACGCTCAGTCGTCGTCCGGGTCGAGGTCGTGCTCCGTTCGCAGCGCGGCGGCCTCGTCCGGCCGGTCCAGCAGATCCAGGGCACGGGCCAGCAGCCAGGCCGTCTGGCGGACCGGCCGCGAGTCGGCCGGCAGCCCGCCGAGAACCCGTCGCAGAAGCGGCTCCGCCTCCGCCGGACGGTCCAGTCGAAGCAGCAGCTCACCGGCGAGAACCTCCACCTGGGCGGCCTCACCGAAAGCCTCGATCGACCGTAGCCGGTCGGGCACCCCGGCGAGCCGTGCCAGCGCCTCGTCCGGCCGGTTCTCGGCCGTCAGCACCCGCGCCCCGACCTCGGCGGCCATCGCCAGCTCGTACGTCACCGGTGGCTCCGACTGCCCGGCCAGCGGCACCGCCAGCGCATCCACCTGCTCGACGGCACGAACCGCCGCCGGCCGGTCGTCGGCCCAGAACCAGGCGTACGCCTCCCGCCGGCGCGCCCGCAACTCGTCCTGCGGCAGGCCGCCGAGCCGGTACGCCTCGGCGGCTGCGGCGAACCGCTCCGCGCCGGCCGCGTCCCGGTCCGCGTCGTAGAGGATGCCCCCGGCCTCCTCCAGCACCTGCGCCCGGTGCGGGAGGTTGTCGGGACCATCCAGGTTGTCGGCCAACTGCTCCAGCAGGGTCAGCGCCGGATCGATCTCGCCGAGCCCGGCGTACACGCCGGCCAGTAGATGCCGGCACCGGTCCGCCTCGGCCAGGGCGCCGAGCCGGTCCAGACCGAGGACGGCCTCCTCGGCGACCTCGGCCGCCTCACTCAGCCGACCCACCATCCGGTACGCGTTCGCCAACTCCCAGCGCAGGAACGCGTCCCCCTCGGCACCCCGCTCCACGCAGAGCGTCACCGCCTCGACGAAGTCGTCCACCGCGTCGGCGGCCCGGCCGGCCGCGAGCAACGCGCGGGCACGGGCAACGCGAACCGGCAACTCCGCGTCCGCCGGTGCCGACGCCAGCGCCTCGTCACAGGCGGCCACCGCGTCGGCGGGGTCGTCCACCGCCCGGGCGTACGCCAGGGAGGCCGCCGCGACCAGTTCGCCGACGCCCACTTCCCGACCGATCCGGCGGGCTTCGGCGGCGGCGGCTCGCGCCTCGTCGAAACGTTCCGACTGCTCCAGCAGGTGGGCTCGGTGCAGCGCGACCCGGGCCGCCAGGTACGGGTCGCCACCCGCGTCGGCCGGCACCCGGTCCAGTGCCGCGAGCGCGTCGTCCCACCGTTCCCGATGGAGCAGCGCCAACGCCACCCGGTGGTGGGCAGCGGCCCGCTGCCGGGCGTCGCCGTCCCGGTCCAGCAACTCCGCGGCCTTGCGGACCAACGCCAATCCCTCGTCGGCGTCGTCGTCGGACCGGGCCAGCAGCACGCCGAGTCGCCCGGCGACCACCTGGGCGGACAACTCGTCGCCTTCCGTCCGGTACAGGTCCAGTGCCGCTCGGTTCATCTCGATCGCGCTCGACAGGTGGTCCTCGTCGCCGTGCTCGGCCGCCCGCAACGCCATCCGGTGGGCGACCGTACGCGCAGGCAGGTCTGCCGAACCGAACCGCTCGTCGTAGGCCGCCAGCGCCGCCCGGAACGTGACCTGGTCGTGCCGGCCCCAGCTCTGCTCGGCGAAGTCCAGAAGCTCGTCCGGCCCGGCGTCGGCGGGCACTGTCCGGGCGGGTGCCTCGGCCATGCCGGCGCGCGTCGCGCCGCCGGTCGCCGCCGGAGAGCCCTCACCGCGGGGAGTGGTCGGGTCGTCACCGCTCAGGCGTGGCGGGCGACGGCGGACGCTCGCGGACAGCGGCAGGTGCTCACCGCGCGGCCGCACAGCGAGCCGGCGGGCGATCCACTCCGACTGGTGGGTGCTGCCGTTGCGGGCGTCGAAACGCTCCGCCAGCCCGGTCGCGGTCCGCGTCAGCTCGTCGGCGAGCACCGACACCGACACCTCGCCGGCCGGTCGGCCCTCGGCAGCGCGGCGGTAGACGGTCGCCGCGCCACTCTGCCCGGCCTGGCGCAGCGCGGCGGCGGCCGTTGCCGCGAAGTGCATCGCGGCGGCCGGCGACGGTGCCCGGTCCAGCCAGTCCAGATGCCGTTCGACCAGCTCCACCGCCCGCGCCTCGTTCCCGGTCAACGTGCAGAACTCGACGTGGTCGCCGATGTCCCACAGGTCGGCGAGGTTGCCGCGCAACCTGCGGTACGCCTCCCGGTGCGCGTCCCGCGCCGACTCGTCCCTTCCGGTCCGCAGGTACGGCAGGAGCAGCGCGGTGAGGATCGCCTGCGGCTGCTCGTTGCAGGTGAGCCGGCCGGCGAGCACCGGCTCGGACAGCGCCACCGCCTCCGCGTCCCGCCCGGTGTCGGCGAGGTAGTTCACCTGGCTCGTGGGGTCGCAGCCGGCGCAGTCGGAGAGGTCGTCGCGCGGGGTGGTCTGCCAGAGCCGGTACCAGTGCGCGGCCGCCTCGGCGTCGCCCACGTGGTCGGCGACCCGGAACCGATGCTTGTGGACGGTCTGCAGGCTGTGCCCACCGGCCCGGTAGCGGCGTTCCATGTCGTCCAACACCGCGTAGGTGCGGTCGAGCGGCACCTCCGGGAAGTTCAGCAGACCGGTGATCATGTACTTGAAGTGCCACAGCAGGTTGTGCTGGTGACGTTGGTGATAAGGCTGCGGGTCACTGTCGAACTCGGACAGACACCAGGAGAAGGTCACGAAGGACTTCGCCGGTTCACCGCCGTAGATGTAACCGGTGGTGGCCTGCATCCGGGTGACGAAGGCAAGGTGCCGGTCGTCGGCAGCGTCGACCCGGCGCAGCAACTGCTCAAGCGCGGCGATCTGCCCCGCCCCGTACGGCATGTCGGAGATGCCGCGCAGCACCCGCCACAGATCCTCGTCGCTCATGCTCGCTCCTGTCCTGGCACGGCCCGGCCGAGCAGGCCGAGGAAGGAATCGTTCAGCAGCGCCGCGTCGGCGGCACGGATCGGATGGTGGCCGAGCAGCAGCGCCTGGCCGTACAACGCCTCGACGGCGAGCCCGACCAGCTCCGGGTCGGCCAGCGCGGTGACCCGGCGGACCAACGGGTTGCGGTGGTTGAGCACCAACTGCGGGCGGTCCGGCGGCGCGGTGGCGGCGAGCGCGTCGAGGACCCCGCCCCACAGTTCGTCGGCCCGTTCCCGGCTGGCCGCCAGCTGGTCGTTGAACGCCGCCGACCTGCTGACCAGGTAGAGCGCGGGCAGCGACACCGGGTCGTACGCCCGGATCACCACCTCGCAGCCGGACCGTTCGACGGCCCGCTGCGCGGCGGCGAGGAACGGCCGCAGCGCCAACTCCACCTGCGGGTCGAGCGCCTCGAAGCGGGTGGTCAGGTCGCTCGGCTCCAGCCGTTCGATCAGCACCGAGCGGTCCACCGCCGGCAGCCGCTCGATCAGCTCGGTGTCGTACGTGTAGCCGCCGTTGACCACCGCCAGGTCCTGCGCGGCAGCCACCGCGGCGAGCTGACGAAACTCGTCCAGGCTCGCCGCGTAGCGGAGCACGCCGTGGCGCTCCCGGAACTCGGCGAGGGTGAGCGTGCCGACGTTGGTGTCCATCGGCCACCACCGGTCGACCAGCCGGAGCATCTCGTCGTCGTGCAGCGCCAACGCCTTCACACCCAGGTGGTGCACCTGGAGGAACTCGGCCAGCCGGTGCGGGTCGTGCCGTGCCAACCGGACCAGCCAGCCGCGTACCTGGTCGCCGAGCGCCTCCCGGGTCGTGGTCAGCAGGGTGTCCTCGTAGAGGGCTTCCCGGCTGGCGGTGGGGCGCAGCTCGCTGGCGTCCACCACGCAGTGCGCGAAGAACGCCCAGTCCGGCAGCAGCCCGTCGGCGTTCTCGGTGAGCAGCATGCGCTTGAGGTAGACCCGGTGCCCGGCACGGGCCGCCGGGTTCACCGGCGTGGGCAGGATGACGGCGACACCGGTCAGCCCGGCCTCCGGAACGCTCAGGGGCAGCACGTCGAACGGGTCGACGCCGAGCGTCTCCCGGGCGTAGGCGACAAGCGCCGCCCGGTCGACCGGCGCGCCGGGGGCGGTCGGCCAGGGCGGTTCGCCGGTGGTGGTGACCACGTCGCCGACCCGGACGGTGACCGGCAGCAGCGAACCGAAGAGACGGGCCAGGTCGGTGACGGTCGGGGTGGCGAACCACTGGTCGGCGTCGCGGCGGGGCACCAGCGTGACGGTGGTGCCCGGTTCGGCGCGGGCGGCGTCCGGTGGGGCCAGGCTCACCGCGTACCGGCCGTCGGCATACCCGGTCCAGCGCACCGTGGGGTGGTCGCCGTTGCGGGTGAACACCTGGATCTCGTCGGCGACCAGGAAGCAGGAGAGCAGGCCGATGCCGAACTGGCCGAGGAACTCGTGCCGGGAGAAGCCGAGTTCGTCCCTCTTGGAGCTGCGTCCGATGGTCGCCAGCAGCTCGTGCACCTGCGCCTCGGTCAGACCGATGCCGGTGTCGTGCACCCGCAGCGTCCCGTCGCCGGTGATTTCCGGAGTCTCGATGCGGACCAGGGCCGGCGCGTCCGGCTCGATCGAGCGCCGCGCGGTGATCGCGTCCACCGCGTTCTGCAGCAGCTCGCGCACGTAGACCCGTGGACTGCCGTAGAGGTGGTGGCTGAGCAGGTCGACCACGCCACGGAGGTCGACCTGGAAGGTGTGGTCCACGTGTGTTTCTCCCCGGTCCCGAAATGCCGGCGCTCACCGTACCGATGATCACCGACACGCGCGTCCCCCTTTCGCCCGGCGGCTTGACCCTCGACCCGGTCGAACCCGCACGGTCACCGGATGACCTCCTCAGCTCTCGGCCGGGACTTCCGGCTGCTCTGGTCCGCCGCCGTCTCGTCGCGGTTCGGGGACGCGCTGCGTACACCCGCACTGGCCCTCCTGGCCGCGACCGTGACCCGCGATCCACGGATCATCGCGGCGGTCACCGTGGTGGGTCAGCTGCCACCGCTGCTCTTCGGCCTGCTCGGCGGCGTGTACGCGGACCGTTGGGACCGTCGTCGGACGATGGCCCTGGTCGACGGGGTACGCGCCGTCGTGGTGGCGGCACTGGCGGTGGCGGTCGCCCTCCATCGGACCAGCGTCCTGGTGCTGCTGGTGGCGGCGTTCCTCCTCGCCACGCTGGGCACTCTGTTCGACTCCGCCTCGTTCGCTCTGCTTCCCGCGCTGGTGCCACCGGACGCGTTGCCCCGGGCGAACGGTCAGCTTCAGGCGGGGTCCGCGGTTGTCGGGGGTTTCCTCGGGGCGCCCGCCGCCGGTGTCCTCTTCGCCGTCGCACCGGCTCTCCCGTTCGCCCTCGACGCCGTCACCTTCGCGGCAGCCGCCCTGCTGGTGCTGGCCCTCAGTCCGCCTCGCACCATCACCGCAGGGACGGAACGGCGGCGCGGATCGGTGTGGAGCGAGATCGCCGAGGGGCTGCGCTGGCTGTACGCGCACCGGACCCTGTGGCGGGTCACCCTGCTCGCCGCCGCGAGCAACCTGGCGATCAGCGGGATCATGGCGGTGCTGGTGCTCTACGCGCTGGACGTGTTGCGGGTGCCGCCGGCCGGGTACGGGCTGTTCGCCGCCGCCGCCATCGTCGGGGGTGTGGCCGGGGCGCTCGGGGCCGGTCGGCTCGCCGCCCGACTCGGCACGGTCCCGGCGCTGGGCGCGGTGCTCGCCGCGCAGACCGTGGCGCTGACCGGGTTCGCGCTGGCCCGACATCCGGTGCCGGGCGGTGTGGCGTTGGCCGTGTTCGCCGCCGGGACCGTGGTGTGGAACAGCCTGTGGGCGTCGTACGGGCAGCGGAACGTGCCGGCCGGGCTGCTCGGCCGGGTCGGTGCGGCCCAGCGGATGGTCGGTCTGCTCACCGCGCCGATCGGTGCGGCACTCGCCGGGCTGGCCGCCGCCGCGTTCGGGACCGTGCCGGTGGTGGGCGCGGCCGCGGGCGTGTTCGCGCTGGTCACCGTCGCGGCGTGGCGGGCACTGCGGTCGGTGCGATCCGCTTAGCTCGGCGTCCGTTCCCGGTGGGACAGCCCGGACAGGCGCAACGCGATTCGCCGACGGACCGGCGGCACCGCACCGACCAGCCGCAGCAGCACGTCACGGGCCGGCCGGCGGGCCGGGGAGACGGTGGCCAGCCGGGTCAGCCCGGCGGCGAAGCTCAGCACGTCCTCGGCCATCGGCCGCTGCAGGGCGGTGTAGTCGTCGAGCAGCGTGTCCGGGCCACCGTCGAACACGTCCGCCAGCGCGGTGCCGAGGGCGACCGCGTCGCAGATCCCGAGGTTCATGCCCTGCCCACCGGCGGGGCTGTGCACGTGCCCGGCGTCCCCCGCCAGCAGCACCGACCCGGCTCGAAAGGTGTCGGCGATCCGGTGGTGGACCCGGAACCGGGAGCCCCAGAGCACCTCGGTCACCCGGTCGGGGCGCCGCGCCGGGCCGCGCTCGTCGAGTAGCGCCTGGAGATACGCCTGGTCCGGCTCGGGCGGGGCGACCGCCACGGCGGCGACCAGCCGGACCACCCCGTCCGGCAGCGGCGCCCAGATCAGCGGCCCGGGGCGGGCGAGGAAGAGCGCCGCCTCGTTGCGCGGCAGTTCGCTGCGCACCCGCACGTCGGCGAGCACGAAGGACTCCTCGTCGCTCGGGCCGGTGAAACCGATGCCGGCCAACTGTCGGACGGTGCTGTGCAGGCCGTCCGCGCCGACGACGAACCGGGCGCGCAGCGGCTTCCCGTCGACCTGTGCGAGCACCCCGTCTGCGGTGTTGCTCAGGCCGGTCAGTCGGCACGGTCGTCGCACCTGGACGCCGAGGTCGGCGAGCTGCCCGGTGAGCACCGCCTCGGTCACCGACTGGGAGACCAGCAGCGCGTAGGGGAAGCGGGACGGCAGCTCGTGGAAAGGCACCGACAGCAGCACCCGGTCCCGGTCGCGCACGGTGAAACGCGGCGTCCGCACCGCCTGGGCGATCAGGGGCGTCGCGGCCCCGACCCGGTCCAGCACCTCCAGGGTGTACGCGTGCACGACCGCCGCGCGGGAGGTCGTCGGCGGCTCGGCCATCTGGTCCAGCACGGTCACGTCGACCCCGCGCCGAGCCAGCGTGAGGGCTGTGGCGAGACCGGTGGGGCCGGCGCCCACCACCAGGACGTCGGTGCTCGTGGTCAGCATGGCCACCTCCGGACGGATCGTTGCCAACACATGTTGGCAAACACTTGTTGGCGACATTAGGGCTCCGTCGATTGCATGTCAACAGTTGTTGGCATACGGTCGTTGACATGACAGCGCCCGCCCCGCCGACCCAACCCCGCCGCTCGGACGCCACCCGGGCGGCGATCCTGCGAGCAGCCCGCGAACGGTTCGCGGCGGACGGGTACGAGCGCGCCACGATCAGAGCCATCGCCGCCGACGCCCAGATCGACCCGTCGATGGTCATGCGCTACTACGGCAGCAAGGAGGGTCTCTTCGCGGCGGCGGCCGAGTTCGACCTACGCCTGCCCGACCTGACCCCGATCCCGCCCGAGCAACTCGGTGAGACCCTCGTCCGGCACTTCCTCAGCCGGTGGGACGGTGACGAGACGCTCGTGGCGCTGCTGCGGGCCGCCAGCACCAACCCCGGTGCCGCCGAACGGATGCGCGACATCTTCGCCAACCAGCTCACCGCGGCGGTGGCCACCTTCGGCACGGACCCGACGACGACCGCCCGCCGAGCGGGGCTGGTGGCCAGTCAGATCCTCGGCCTCGCCTTCACCAGGTACGTCGTCCGCCTGCCGCCCATGGTGGACATGCCACCGGAGGACCTGGTCTCCTGGATCGCACCGACCCTTCAGCGCTACCTGACCGGAACACCGGGAAGCTGACCCAACCTTTTCCCCACTCCCGTGCGTCTGCCAGGTGACGCGCATCGGGACGGCCGGGAGGAGGGCGGATGGCACCCAAGGGTGACGACGGGCGCGACGGCTACCTCGCCTTCGTGGAGAGCCACCAACACCGGCTGCTCCGCGCGGCGTACCTGATCTGCGGCAACCGCCACCAGGCCGAGGACCTGCTCCAGGACGCCCTGATGAAGCTGGCGCTGCGATGGGGATCGGTCCGCAACGCCGACCCCTCCGCGTACGTGCGGGCCATCCTCTACCGCGACTCGGTGTCGTGGTGGCGTCGCCGAAGGCGGGAGTGGCTCAGCGCCGCACCGCCGGACCAGGTGGCCCATGACCGGGACGGCGCGTTACGGCTGACGCTGCACGACGCGCTGGGCCTGCTGCCACCTCGGCAGCGGGCCGTGCTGGTGCTGCGCTACTACGAGGATCTGACCGAGGTCGCCACCGCCGAGGCGCTCGGGGTGACGGTCGGCACCGTGAAGAGCCAGTGTCACGCGGCGCTGCGTCGACTTCGCGAGGTCGCCCCGGACCTCGCCCAGGACACCCGACCGAGCCGGGGCTCGGCCGACCTGGCCAACGGTCTGGAGGTGAACCCGTGAACGAGCAGGACCTGCGCCAACTGCTGATCGTCAGCGTCGAGGACGTGCTGCCCAGCCAGCCGGCCACCGCCGGATGGGAGCGGGCTCGCCGTACCCGGCGTACCCGACGGGCCGTCGCAGCGGTCGCCGTGGCCGTGGCACTGGTCGGCGGTGGCACGGTGGCCGCCCTACGATCGCCCGCCGACCCACCGCCGGCCCCTCCGGTGGGTCCGACGGTGACCCCGACCGTCGACCCCTCCCACGCGGGTCCGGTGCAGCGACCACCCGCCGAGCTGACCTTCCCGCCAGATCCGTTGGCCCGACTCGGCGATCCGGCGACCGTGCCGCTCTCCGCGCGACCGGTCCAGCGGGCGCTGGCGCTGTTCCAGCCCCTGGACGAGGAGAACCGCGCGGACGGCCCGGTCCGGGTCCTCGGCGACGACGGCGTGGTGCGCAGTCTCGACGTCGTGACACTGGCACCCACCCGGGACGCGGGCGGCAACGAGGCGCCCGCGCTGAAGCCGGGGGTGCTGTCGCCGGACGGCCGCTGGGCCGCATTCGCACAGACCAACGAGCTGATCATGGTCGACCTGACCAGCGCGGGCGTACGCCGGGTTCCCCTCGACGGCTACCTGGAGCTGGTGGTCTGGGCGAACGACCGGGTGCTGGTCGGCGGCGACAACCGGACGTACGCGGTGGACCGGGATGACGAGGCGGCGAGCACCATCGACGTCTCGGCCTGGGAGGTGGTCGCACCCGACCCGGAGGCGGGCCGCGAGGCGGCGCTGATCGAACTGGGCGGCGAGTGGGGTGGCCTGACACTGCGCAGCCGCACCGCCCGCGAGGGCACGATCCGCTCCGAGGAGCGGATCACCGCCGACGCGTTGCCCTCGCCGTACAAGGTGAACGAGTTCTACGGCCGGGGCTGGCTGCACGGCGAACGGATCGCCAGCGCCGCGTGGATCACCAGCAGCGAGATCGACGGCGCTGAGGGGGTGGCCGTGCTGGACGCGCGCACCGGTGCGGTGACCCACCTGCTCGACCTGGGCCGGGAACGCGCCAAGGGCTGTTGCCCGGTGCTGGGTTGGGACAACCAGGGCGCGGTGCTGCTCCGCCTGGAACCGGCCGGTCTGGCCCGCTGGAACCCGGAGACCGGGGAGATCACCGGCATCGTCCGCGACCTGCGCGGGGCGATAGCACTCGCCAGCTGACGGCCGTCCCCATGCGACCGGGCAATCGCGCGGGGACGGCCGTACGGCTCAGGCGGCCAGGCCGCCGGGCTGGTCACCCTTGACCACAGGTGCCCGGACCAGGTTGCCCCACTCGGTCCACGACCCGTCGTAGTTGCGCACCTGCGGGTAGCCCAGCAGGTGCCGCAGCACGAACCAGGTGTGGCTGGACCGCTCCCCGATCCGGCAGTACGCGATCACGTCGTCGTCCGGGCTGAGCCCGAGCTGGTCGGCGTAGATCGCGCGCAGCTCGTCGGCGGACTTGAAGGTGCCGTCGTCGTTGGCGGCGGACTTCCACGGCTTGCTCACCGCACCCGGGATGTGCCCGCCACGCAGCGCGCCCTCCTGCGGGTAGTCCGGCATGTGCAGCGTCTCGCCCGTGTACTCGCCCGGCGAACGGACGTCGACCAGCGGCCGACCTGCGGCGATGTGCGCCATGACCTGCTCGCGGTAGGCCCGCAGCGGCGCGTCGTCGCGCAGCGGCACCGGGTAGTCGGCGCGCGGTCGAGCCGGCTTGTCGCGGGTCACCTCGCGCCCCTCGGCGATCCACTTCTGCCGACCGCCGTCGAGCAGTCGCACGTCGGCGTGGCCGAAGAGCGAGAACACCCAGAGGGCGTACGCGGCCCACCAGTTGAAGTTGTCGCCGTAGAACACGACGGTGTCGCCCCGGCCGATGCCCTTCGCGGCACACAGCTCGGCGAAGCTCTTCGCGTCCAGGTAGTCCCGGGTCACCTGGTCGTTCAGCTCCAGGTGCCAGTCGACCTTCACGGCACCGGGAATGTGGCCGGATTCGTAGAGCAGCACGTCCTCGTCGGACTCGACGACGACGAGGCCCTCGTCGCCCAGGTGCTCGGCCAGCCACTCGGTGGTGACCAACCGCTGTGGGTCCGCGTACGACTGGAGGCGGGGATCAGGATCGCTCGGCACAGACATGATCCCCAAACTACGCCGCAACGCGTCCGGACGGCCCGCCATCGGGGATCGGGAACGACACATGTGGCGCGGGGAATTTTGGCGGTGCCGTTCAGGCGCGGCGGTGGACGATCCGACCGGCGACCACGGTCACCAGGCAGACGCCGTCGACACCGTGGACCGCGAAGTCGGCGCGCCCGCCCGGAAGCAGCACCGCCGACACGGCGACGGGCAGCACCAGCAGGTCGCTCCTGTCGACGGCGGCCCGCAGCGGCGGGTCGGTCAGGTGCTCGGCCACCACCGCCGTCACCCCGTTGCGCAGCAGCGCGTGCACCCGCTCGCGTGGGGTGGGCGCCGCCGGCAGCGGACCGTCGTGCAGCAGACCCGGCCCCAGGGTGCCGGGCCAACGGCGCACCCGAACGCCCGGGTACGCCGCATTCAGCTCGGCCAGCGGCCCAACCGCGTCGATCCGGTCGCCGCCCACGAGTACGGCGTGCTCCGGCACCGCCTCGCCGACCCGGTCGCGGCACAGCAGCGGCGCGGTGTGCAGGGTGAGCATGCTCAGTCGACGATGGGCCCGAGCAGCGGGCGCTTCGCCGTCACCGTGTCGCCGGACGACCGGCCGGTAAGCCGCCGCTTCACCCACGGCGCGAGGTACTGACCGGCCCACCGCAGGTCGGCGGCGCGAGCGGCCAGCCACGGCGACGGGGCCGGGTGCGGCGGGACCAGCAGCCACTCCTCGTCGCACCCCACCCCCAGCGCGTTCAACACCTGCCCCGCGACCCGCCGGTGCCCGGCCGCGGAGAGGTGCAGCCGGTCGGTGCTCCAGAGCATCGGGTTGAGGAAGGTGTCGTCGGCGTACAGGTCGACCATGATGGCGCCGTGCCGCTCCGCGGTCTCGCCGACCGCCTGGTTGAGCAACTGCACCCGGGGAGCGACGAGTCGCTGGCCGGGCAGCCGGGCCATCACGTCGGCGAACCGGAACAGCAGCACGTCCGCGCCACCCGAACGCAGTTGCCGAACCACCTCGTCGAAGCGGGCGACCAGCGTGTCCGGGTCGAAGGTGCGGCGCAGCACGTCGTTGCCGCCGGCCGCGAAGCTGATCAGGTCGGGCTTCATCGCCACCGCCGCCGGCACCTGCTCGGCGACGACCCCGGGGAAGAGGCGGCCCCGGATGGCCAGGTTCGCGTACCGGAAGTCGGGGCCCGTCTCGGCGGCGAGCCGGGTCGCCACCAGGTCCGCCCAACCCCGGAAGGTGCCGTCCGGGTACGCGTCGTCCATTCCCTCGGTGAAGCTGTCCCCGACCGCGACAAAACTGCGCCAGCGCACCCGCGCCCCCTTACGCCATTCGTTGCCTGCGGCGACCAGTCTGTCACCGGAGGCGTCACCGGCACCGCCCCGATCGGCGGACGTGGCAGAGGTCATGAGCCGGCCCGCGGGTGATCGACTCGGTTTCGACGATGCCGGGTGTCCGGGCAACTGGGATGCCCCGATTTTCGGGAAACCGTGCCCCCTGCACGAATTGTGCTCGCCCGGCCGGCCGGCGCGGCCCTAGGCTGCGCCCATGCTGCTACGCATGTCGACCCTGTTGCTGCGGACCCTGCGCGAGGATCCGGCCGACGCGGAGGTGCCGAGCCATCGGCTGCTGCTGCGTGCCGGCTACGTCCGTCGTGCCGCACCGGGCGGCTACACCTGGCTGCCGCTGGGCAAGTTGGTGCTGGACCGGATCACCGCTGTGGTCCGCGACGAACTGGTCGCGATCGGCGATCAGGAGGTGCACTTCCCGGCGCTACTGCCCGCCGAGCCCTACCGGACCAGCGGCCGGTGGACGGAGTACGGCGACGACATCTTCACCCTCGCCGACCGGCGCGGTGCCGAGCACCTGTTGGCGCCCACGCACGAGGAGATGGCGGCGCTGCTGGTCAAGGACCTGTTCACGTCGTACCGGGACTTCCCGGTGACGCTGTTCCAGGTGCAGACGAAGTTCCGGGACGAGGCCCGGCCCCGGGCCGGGCTGCTGCGCGGCCGGGAGTTCCTGATGAAGGACGCATACTCCTTCGACCTGGACGAGGCGGGGCTGCGGGACGCGTACGCGCGGCATCGTGCGGCGTACCGGCGGATCTTCGACCGGCTGGGTCTCGACTACACGGTGGTGCACGCGATGTCCGGCGCGATGGGCGGCTCCGCGTCGGAGGAGTTCCTGGCGGCGACACCGGTCGGCGAGGACACCTACGTCGGCTGCACAGCCTGCGACTACGCGGCCAACACCGAAGCCGTGGTCACCCGGGCACCGGCCGCCGGAAACCTGACCGGGCAGCCCCCGGTCGAGGTGCACGACACACCGGAGACGCCGACGATCGCCAGCCTGGTGGAGCTGGCGAACGCCCGCCGGTTGGGCGGTCGGGACGGCTGGACCGCCGCCGACACCCTGAAGAACGTCGTGCTGTCCGTCCGTCAGCCGGGCGCGGACCGGGCCGAGCCTCTGGTGATCGGGCTGCCCGGTGACCGGGAGGTCGACCTCAAGCGGGTGGGCGCCGCCCTGCACCCCGCCCAGGTGGCCGTCTTCGAGGAGTGGGCCGAGCATCCCGAGTTGATCCGCGGCTACATCGGGCCGCAACTGCTCGACAAGCTGGGCATCCGTTTCCTGGTCGATCCTCGGGTGGTGAGCGGCTCGGCCTGGTTGACCGGCGCGAATGAGCCGGGCCGCCACGCGACCGATGTGGTCTGCGGGCGGGACTTCACACCCGACGGCACGATCGAGGCGGCCGAGGTGCGGGCCGGTGACCCCTGCCCGGACTGCGACGACGGTGCGCTGACCATCCGGCGGGGCATCGAGATCGGGCACATCTTCCAGCTGGGCCGCCGGTTCACCGACGCCTTCGCGGTCGACGTGCTCGGGCCCGCCGGCAAGCCGGTCCGGCCGACCATGGGTTGCTACGGCATCGGGGTGTCCCGGGCGGTGGCGGCGGTCGCCGAGCAGCACCACGACGACCGAGGACTGGTCTGGCCGGCGGCGATCGCGCCGTGCGACGTACACCTGGTGGTCGCGGGCAAGGGCCCGCAGCTCGACGCGGCGCTGGAGCTCGGCAGGCGTCTCGCCGCCGCCGGCCTGCGGGTGCTGGTCGACGACCGCACGCACGTCTCGGCCGGGGTGAAGTTCACCGACGCCGAGCTGATCGGCATCCCCCGGGCCGTCGTGGTCGGCCGCGGACTCGCCGACGGGTACGTCGAGCTGCGCGAGCGGGCCGGCGACGGGCGCTCCGAGCTACCGCTGGAAGGTCTGGTGGAGCGGCTCGTCCACGAGGTACGCCAGGAACGTGGAAACCTGGTGTAGCTGCCGCGTCACGGGGTAGTGCTGTCGGATCGGTGGAAACGTCTTCGGAGAGGCTCTCATGACCGAATACCGGGTCAGTGACGTGATGACCAAACAGGTCGTGTACCTGCCGGCCGAAACCACCCTGGACGAGGCGGCCCGGGTGATGAAGGAGGCCGACATCGGCGACGTGGTGGTCACCGACGGCGCCAGCCTGGCCGGCATGCTCACCGATCGGGACATCGTGGTGCGGGCCGTGGCGGAGAACAGCTCCCCCGCGGCCACCACCATCGGCTCGATCGTCACCCGCGAGGTCGTCATGATCGAGCAGCACTGCACGGCGGGTGAGGCGGCGGCGCTCATGCGGGATCGGGGCATCCGACGGGTGCTGGTCTGTGACACCGACCGCAAGCTGGTGGGGATCGTCTCGCTCGGCGACCTGGCCATGCAGCTCGACCCCACCAGCGCGCTCAGCGAGATCAGCGAGCAGTCGCCCACCGTCTGACCGGGGCCCCGGCACGACGGCGGTAGCCTCGACGCATGGCTGACATGCCGGCCCGACTGGCCGAGATCGTTGACGAGTTCGCCGCCGCGCCGCGCGATCTGGTGCTGGAGATGCTCCTGGAGTACGCGGACGTCATCCCGGTGCTGCCGGAGGGCACCGCCGAACGCGAGGGCATGGAGCAGGTGCCCGAGTGTCAGACATCGTTCTTCCTGCGCGCCAAGGTGACCCCGGACGGCACCGTGGCGACGATCTTCGACTGCCCGCCGGAGGCGCCGACCACCCGGGCGTTCGCAGGGATCCTCGCCGAAGGGCTGGCCATGGCGAGCCCGGAGGAGGTACTCGCCGTACCGGACGACCTCTACCAGCGGATGGGGCTGGCGCAGGCGATCAGCCCGCTGCGGATCCGCGGCGGCACGGCGATCCTGGGGCGCCTCAAGCGTCAGATCCGGGAACAACTCGCCTGACCGCGAGGTTGCCAACGACCATGGAGATCGAGATCTACGCGGACGTGATCTGCCCGTGGTGCTACATCGGCAAGCGCCGCCTGGACGAGGCCATCGCCAGTTACGAGGGTGAGGTGACGGTCCGCTACCGGCCGTTCCAGCTCGACCCGTCGCCGGTCCCCGAGCCTCTTCCGCTGGTGGAGGCGCTGGCTGGCAAGTTCGGCGGCCCGGAGCGCGCCCGGCAGATGGTCGCCCACGTGACCCAGGTCGCGGCGGGTGACGGTCTCCACCTGGACTACGACCGCGCGGTGATCGCGAACACCTTCGACGCGCACCGGCTGGTCTCCTACGCCACCGACCACGGTCGGACGGCCGAGATGGTGGAGGCGCTCTACCAGGCGCACTTCAACCATGGCGTCGACGTCGGCTCCCGGGAGGCGCTGGCCGCGCTGGCCGGTGACATCGGTCTGGATCCGGCCGACGCACGACGATTCCTCGACTCCGACGAGCGCGTCGCCGACGTCGAGGCCCAGCTCGCCACCGCTCGGAACCTCGGCATCACCAGCGTGCCGATGTTCGTCCTGGCCGGGAAGTACGCGGTCTCCGGTGCGCAGGAGGTGCAGACGCTGCTCGCCGCGCTCGCCGAGGTCGAGCAACGCGAGGCCGCAGCCCACTGAGTCAGCGCGGCACCCGGCACCCGGCACCCGGCATCGATGATCACGATGTTTCACGTGCAACAACATCGATGCCGGTTGCTGGTCAGGCCGGCCTGGCCAGGCCTTCCACCACCTGAGCACCGGGCAGTGCACCCAACGCCGGCCCCGGCAGTGCGATCTTGCTGTGCCGTACGCCCGATCCGACGATCACGTGCGGGGTGGCGATCACCCGCGAGTCGACCAGGATCGGCCACTGCGCCGGCAGCCCGATCGGGGTGATGCCGCCGTACTCCATACCGGTCAACTCCACCGCATCGGCCATCGGCGCGAAGCTCGCCTTACGGACGTCCAACGTCCGGCGGGCCACCCCGTTCACGTCGGCCCGAGTGGTGGCCAGGACGATGCAGGCCGCGTAACGCACCACACCGTCACGCTTGCCCGCCACCACGACGCAGTTGGCCGACACGTCCAACCCCACCTCGTACGCCTCGCAGAATGCGGCCGTGTCGGCGAGGTCCGCGTCGATCGGCGCCACCAGTACGTCGTTGACGTCCACCGGCGCGTCGGCGGGCCACTGCGCGATGGCCTCCGCCACCGGCGGGGCGAGCAGGTCGGGGCGAGCGCGGGCCGGTTCGGTCTTCAGCGTTCCCATCACGGGTGCGATCCTCGCATCCGTGCTGCCGAACCGCCCGGCGGCTCCCGGGCCGTCCTGCGACACGACCGGTCCGGGCCGGACCGCGCCGGTGCTCAACTGCCGGCGAGGAACGCGTTGTCGCGCATGAAGGAGCGGTCGCGGTCAGCCGCCAACTCCTCCTCACGCCGGGCCTTGGCCCGTTGCAATTCCAGGTCCTCCATCGCGTGGCGGACACCCAGCCGGATCACGCCGTAGAGGAAGACGAAGCCGAAGACGTAGAGAATCACCGTGGTGACGACAGCGAACATGGCGTCACCGTAAGACGAACGTGAACCGTTGTTGCTCTCATCTCCGGTCGGTTCCCCCGTACGTGTCGGCGAGGTGGTCGGCCCAGGTACGGACGCCCCGGGGCAGTGCCTCGGTGACGAGGCCACCGGCTCGCAACTCGCGACCGAGTCGGCCGGGGATCCGCACCGGCAGCAGCGGTCGGTGTGAGCCTCGGGCCTCCCGCCACGCCCGAACCGCCTCGTCGAAGCGGAGCACCTGCGGCCCGCCGAACTCCTCGATGCCGCCCAGCGGACCGGCGACCAGCCGAGCCGTCAACCGCGCCGCCACCTCGCCCGGATCGACCGGTTGGGCGAGCACCGCCCGGTCCCCGATCACCGGTCCCAGCCGCGAGCTGGTGGTGAGCAGCTCGTCGAGGAACTGCGGGAACTGGGTCGCCCGCAGCACCGACCACGGCACCGGTCCGGCCGCGACCACCTGTTCGGCGGAGAGCTTGTGCCGGTAGTACGGGATCGGCACCCGGTCCACCCCGACGATCGAGATGTAGACGAGGTGTCCCACACCGGCGGCACCGGCGGCCACCACGAGCCGGCGGGTACCCAGCACGTCCACCTGGTAGGTCTGCCCGCCCTGCGGGGCGGACGCCAGGTGCAGCACGGCGTCCACCCCGGACACCGCCTCGTCCAGCCCGTCGCCCGTCGTGAGGTCCGCCACCACCCACTCGACCTCGGAGCCGGTACGCCACTGCCGGCTGGTGGCCCGGACCGTGACACCGTCGTCGTGCAGCCGGGCGAGCACCGCGCGCCCCAGGCGACCGCCCGCTCCGGTGACCAGAACCCTCATCTCGTCCTCCTCTCTCCGGCCGCGAACCGCGGCACACCCGCCCGATCGATGAGCCGTCGGCCCACTCGGTGTCGACGGCACAAGCGGCGCTCCCGTGACCGGGAGTGCGGCGGCTCACCCGGAACGGATCAGGTCCAGCACGGTCAGCAACGCGAAGAACGCGATCACGATCTCGTTGACGATCCAGGCGTGCCCCTCGGCCCATTCCCGCATCCGGGTCAGCGCCCGAGCCGCCCTGTCCCCGAGCAGCAGCAACGCCAGCAGGGGCAGCGCGAGCAGGAGCACGGTGAGCAGCACGAACGGCACCAGGTGCCACCACGGCAGGTTGTGCCGGGCCACGCTCGCGCCGACGGCGGCCATGGTCAGGTCGTCGGTAGGGGTCACCACGAAGAGCAACGCGCCCAGTCGCATCGCCCGACGGGGGTCGGCACGTTCGATGCCTCCCAGCCATCTCGGTGGCCCGGACCGGTTGCGCCTGACCCACACCACCACGGCCAGGCAGACCAGCAACGCGAGAACCACCAGGTCGATGGCGGGACCGCGATCGACCTTGCCGGCGACGGCACTGGCGTCGGTGGCCAGGCCGCCCACCCAACGGGTCAACAGCCAGCTCACCGTCACTCCGGCCGCGACCACCAGCCCGGCGCCACCGAGGAAGCCCAGCGACGCCGCCCGGGGCCGGTTCGACGAGGCGAGGAAGACCGCCACGACCAGCTGGGAACCGGCGACCATCACCACGGCGAGCGGCAGGATGGTCAGGAGGTTCATCGCCCGTCATCCTCCCGGCCCGACCGGGTCGGATGGGGCCGTTTCCCCGGATCACCCGAGCGGTCGCGTGCTCCCGCCCACCACGACACGACCGGCCAACAGCGCCCCGAGCAGCGCGAGACCCGCCGCCACCACCAGGGTCAGCGTGTAACTCGCCGGGCCGGGCGCACCGCCCGCCGCCAGCACGGCCCCGGTCAGCGCCAACACGGTCGCCGCGAAGAGAGAGTCGCCCAGTTGCAACGACGAGCTGTTGCGGCCCTGCTCACCTGGGGCGGACAGCTCCAGGGTGAGCACCGACAACGACGGGTAGAGCAGGCCCATGCCGAGACCGGCGACCGCCCAGCCGACCACGGCGACGCTCACCGGCAGCTCCGGCCGAACGGCCAACGCCACCGTGGCGGTGCCGACGGTGATGCAGGTCAGTCCGGCGCGCGGCAGGCTGGCCCGGGAGTCCGGCACCGGAATCCGACCCTGCAACCAGGAGCCCACCGACCAGGCCAACGCGCCGACCGTGAGGACCAGCCCGGCCGCAGTCGGCGAGAAGCCCCGCTCCCGGGAGAGCATCAACGGGATGACGACCTCGGCGCCGACGAACGCCGCCGACGCCAGACCGCGCAGACCGACGACCGTCGGCAGCCCGCGAGCCGCCCTGAGGAAGCCGGCCGGCAGCAGGCGCGGGGCGCAGACCAGCAGGCCGGCCACCGCGATCACGATCAACATCAGGGCGGAGGCGCCGCGCTGCTGACCCCCGATGTGCAGCAGCGCGGCACTCAGCGCGGCACCGCACGCCCACCCGATCCGCGTCGCCGCGCCGGCCGGCGGACCGGTCGCCGCACTCCGACCCAGCGACCGAAGGCCCGGGTGGATCAGCAGGACCGCCGGCACGGCCACCGCCGGGACCGCCAGGAAGACCCACCGCCAGCCCAGGTACTGCACGATCAGGCCGGCGACCGCAGGACCCACCAGCGACGGTACGACCCACGCCGCCGCGAACGCCGCGAAGATCTTCCGGTGCAGTTCCTGGGGGTACGCCTGCCCGACGATCACGTAGAGCGCCACCGAGAGCAGCCCGGAGCCGAAACCCTGCACCGCCCGCCCGACGACCAGCGCACTCATCACGGGCGCGGTCCCGGCGATCAGCAACCCCACCACGAACCAGGCGACGCCGTGCCACATCGGTCCCCGCGGCCCCCGGGCGTCACACCAGATGCCGGACACGACCATGGCCAGCACACCGGTGGCGAACGGTCCGCCGAACGCGATTCCGTACAGCGCCAGCCCGTCCAGGCTGCGGGCGACGGTCGGCATCGCCGTACCGACTGCCAACGCCTCGAACGCGAGCAACGAGATCAACGCGACGCTGCCCACCGTCATCGCTCGCAGCCGGGGTGCGAACAGCCCGGCTGCGGCGGGTGTGGCGGGGGCGACTGTGCTCGGCATGGACCGAGCATGCGACCTCAACCCGGATTCAGGTCAATCGCCGGTGACCTGGCTCTCGTCAGGCGTCCTGCAACGCCTCCCCGATCCCGCGCACCAGGCCGGAAAAGTGCTGGTCTGCCAGGAGGTGACCGGCGGTGATCACCAGAGCGATCGGCCACTCGATGACCTGGAGAGCGGCCAGCACGCCGAGCCCGGCGTAGTACACGACCTTGTCCGGTGGCGGCACCGCCACCTCGCCCAGCATCGGCAACTCGACTCGTCGCTGGTACATCTGGACGTTCTCGTGCGAGCCGTTCAGGTGTCGCGTCAGCGTGCTCATTCCGGCCTCCCCGTGTCCGGTGATGGTCGTCGGATTCCACGCCGCACCCCGTCCATGCGCCGGCCTCGGCGCAAAGTTCCGCCACCCAGGGGGCATAACGGACGGCAGGTCGGGAAGCCAGGCCGCCGGACGTGCGGCGGTGGGAGGACGAGATGGCGAAGGTCAGGACCAACAGCAACAGGGAGCCGGGCCGGCGCCCGTCCAGCCGTACGCCTCGATGACGGCGGCGGGCCGCGCTGCCGGCCGCATCCTGCCGTCCTTCGGCGTGCCGAACCTGGTCGGCGAGGCGTCCCGGACCCTCGGGTCGGCCGCGACCCGGCTGGCCCGGTCGGTCGGGCTCGCCCGGCGTCGGGTCTGGTCCCGGCCCGGTCGGCACCACATCGAGGTGCACGGCGTGTGCCAGGACGGCGGCGACAAGCTCGCCCGGCAGGTGGAGGGTGCGCTGGAGCGGATGCCCGGGGTGGCCTGGGCCAGGGTGAACGCCCCATCCGGGCGGGTGGTGGTGGCCGTGCAGGCCCCCGAACCGGATCTGGCTGACCTCATCGCCACGATCAGCCGGGTCGAGCAAACCTGCGACCACGAGCCCGACCCCGAGATCCCGCCCCCACATCCGCCCGAGGAGGGCCCTCACAACCCGCGCACCCTCGGCGCGCTCGCCTCGGACGCGCTGGGTCTGACCCTCTGGGCGGCCACCCGGATCCTGCCGTTCGCACCGTTGCCCGGTGAGGTGGCCGGCGCGCTGTCGGCGGTCGACCTGCAACCGAAGCTGCACGCGTTGCTCGGCAAGACGTTGCGCTCCGACCCGCGCGCGGAGGTCCTCTTTCCCCTGGTCGAGGCGGTGGTGCAGGGCCTGACCGGCCGCTGGACCGGGATCGTCCTCGACGGCGCCCAACGGCTCGTGCAGTGGGGCGAGGACCGGGCCCAGCTTTCCGCCTGGGAGAGCGCCGAACCGCGGTTGACCGGCGACCCCGAGCGTGCCGTCGCCCGGTGGCCGGTGGCCGACCGTCCCCGACCGAAGCCGCACGGCCCGGTCGAGCGGTACATCAATCGGATGCTCGCCGCTGGCACGGCGGCCGGTGCGGCGGCGGTGCCCTTCGCCGGGCGCAAGCGGGCCGCCGCGCTGGGCCTGTCCGCGCTGCCGAAGGCGCCCGGCAGCGGACGCGAGGGGTACGCCGCCCAGCTCGGCAGGATGCTGGCCCGGCGCGGGGTGATCGCGATGGACCGCAGTGTGCTGCGGGAGTTGGACCGGATCGACACGCTCGTGCTGGACGCCGCGGTGCTCGGCTCGGATCGGGGCGTACTGGCCGATCTGGCACCGGCGACCGGAGCGGACGTCGACCAGGTGGCGGAGCGGGCCTTCGCGCTGTTCGACCCCGACGATCCGGCCGCCTCCCGGACGGCGGACGGCTGGCAGCTCGGACCGCTGGACCAGATGCCCGCTCACGATCCCGGCAACGTCCCGGACGGCGACCGGCTGCGCTCGGCCGGCGGGAAACTGCTCGGCCTCGCCCACGGTGACCGACTCGCCGCCCTGTTGCGGGTCGAGCCGGAACCCGCACCCGGTGTCGCCGGGCTGCCGGCCGCCGCGCGGCAGGCCGGCCTGCGGCTGGTCGTGGCGGGCGGTGACGAGCAGCGGTACGGATTCGCCGACGCGATGCTGCCCGGCGGGGACCGGCTGGCCGAGTCGGTACGCGCGTTGCAGCGCGACGGCGCGGTGGTGATGCTCGTTTCCGCAGACCGCAAGGCCCTCGGCGCATCCGACTGCGGTCTCGGGTTCGCCGCGCCGGAGGACCTGCCGCCGTGGGGCGCGCATCTGCTGGTCGGTTCCGACCTGCGGGTGGTGGCCCTGGTGATCGAGGCGACCGGGGTGGCTCGGCGTACGGCCCAGCAGAACATCCGACTGGCCATGGCCGGCACCGGTCTCGGGGCGCTGGGCGCGTTCACGGCCCCGCCGACCGAGCTGCCCGGCCGCTCGCTCGTCGCGGTGAACGGCGCGGCCGGGTTGGCCTTCGCGAACGGGGTGTGGCAGGCCCGTCGGTTGCACGACCAGTCGGACACCCCGGCGCCGGTCACGACCGCCTGGCACCTGATGCCCGTCGGCACCGTGCTCGACCACCTGCGCACCACGCCGGACGGTCTGGCCAGCACGGAGGCGCAGCGCCGGCACCAGGGAGCCAGCGGAAACGGTGATGCCGGACCGGGGAGCGGAGGGCTGCTGCGTGCCTTCGTGGAGGAGCTGTCCAACCCGCTCACCCCGGTGCTGGTGGCCGGGGCGGTGCTCTCCGCGTCGTTCGGATCGTTGGTCGACGCCGCGCTGGTGGGCAGCGTGGTCGGTGGTTCCGCGCTGATCGGCGCGGTACACGAACGGAACACGGAACGGTCCCTGGCGGAGTTGCTGTCCCGCTCGGCGGTGACCGCACGGGTCCGTCGCGACGGCGCCGAACAGGTGGTCGCGGCCGGAGACCTGGTCCTCGGAGACGTCATCTCCCTCGAACCGGGCGACTCGGTACCCGCCGACTGCCGGGTGCTCGAATCGGTGGGCCTGGAGGCGGACGAATCGTCGCTGACCGGTGAGTCGTTGCCGGTCGCGAAGTCCAACCGGCCGGTGGTGGCCGCCGCGATCGCGGACCGACACTCGATGCTCTACGAGGGAACGACCGTCGCCGCCGGGCATGGCACTGCCGTGGTGGTCGCGACCGGCTCGGACACCGAATCCGGCCGTAGCCTCGCCCTGGTCAAGCAGGCTCCACCGGCCAGTGGAGTGGAAGCCCGACTCGGCTCGTTGACCAGCGCGGCCATCCCGTTGGCCGCCGGCTCCGCGGTGGCGGTGGCGGGCGCGGGGCTGCTTCGGGGCGTACCCCTGGCCGAAACGGCGGCGACCGCCGCGAACCTCGCCGTGGCGTCGGTGCCGGAGGGGCTGCCGTTCCTGGTGAGTGCGGCGCAGCTGGCCGCCGCCCGACGTCTCGCCGAGCACGGCGCGTTGGTCCGCAACCCGCGCACCATCGAGGCGCTGGGCCGGGTGGACGTGCTCTGCTTCGACAAGACCGGCACTCTCACCGAGGGGAAGTTGCTGCTGGCCGGTGTCGGTGACAGCGCCGGCGACCGGTACGCCCCGGTTGACCGGCTGGACGACCGCCTCCAGTTGACGCTGGCCGCCGCGCTGCGGGCCACTCCCGCCGCGGCGAACCCGGAGGAGCTGGCGTTGCAGACCGACCGGGCGGTCCGGCGGGGTGCCGGGGAGGCCGGGGTGGTGGAGCAGACCGGCGCTCCCGGTTGGCGGGCCGCCGGCGGGCTTCCGTTCGAGCCGTCCCGCGGCTACCACGCGAGCATCGGCGAAACCGACGGCCACCTGCTGTTGAGTGTCAAGGGTGCTCCGGAGACGGTGCTGCCGCGCTGTTCGGCCCGGCGCATGGACGGCAGTCAGCAGCCGCTGGACGACGCCGGGCGCGCGGAGCTGGAGCGGATGCTCGCCGACCGGGCCGGGGCGGGGAACCGAATCCTGGCCGTCGCGGAATGCCCGGTGGACGACCCGAAGGTGACCGACTCCGACGTGCGAGGGCTGACCTTCGTGGGCTTCCTGGCCCTCGCGGACGGGGTTCGGGAGAGCGCCGCCCCGGCGGTGCGTCGGATCCGGCAGGCCGGCGTACACACCATCATGATCACCGGCGATCATCCGGCCACCGCCGAGGCGATCGCCGCCACCATCAGCGATCACGACGAGCAGCGCGTCGTCACCGCCGGTGAACTCGACCAACTGGAGGACGACGCGCTCGCCGACCGACTGGCCGACACCGACGTGGTGGCTCGCTGCACGCCGGCCCACAAGGTGCGGATCATCCAGGCGTTGCAGAAGTGCGGGCGAACCGTCGCGATGACCGGCGACGGGGCCAACGACGCTCCGGCGATCCGGCTGGCCGACGTCGGCATCGCCCTCGGTCAACGGGGCACCCCCGCGGCGCGCGCCGCCGCCGACCTGGTGGTCACCGACGACCGGTTGGAGACCATCATCGCCACGCTGGTGGAGGGGCGGGCGATGTGGTCGTCGGTGCGCCACGCCCTCAGCATCCTGGTCGGCGGCAACCTGGGCGAGATCGCGTTCAGCGTGCTCACCGCCGCGGCGACCGGTCGTTCCGCGCTCACCGGGCGACAACTGCTGCTGGTCAACCTGCTCACCGACCTGGCGCCGGCGCTGGCCATCGCGGTCCGGCCACCCGCGTCGGACCGTACCGACAGGCTGCTCCGGGAGGGCCCGGACGCGGCGCTCGGGGAGAGCCTCACCAGGGAAATCGGACTGCGGGCGACAGCCACCACGCTGGGCGCGACCGTGGGTTGGACGTTGGCCCGCTACACCGGACGTCGTCAGCGGGCCGGAACCGTCGCCCTGGTGTCCCTGGTCGGCACCCAGCTCGGGCAGACCATCCTGGCCGGGGGCACCAGCCCGACGGTGCTGGCGTCCACGGCCGCGTCGCTGGGGGTGCTGGTCGTGGTGGTGCAGACGCCAGGCGTGAGCCAGTTCTTCGGTTGTACCCCGCTCGGGCCGGTGGGCTGGACCATCGGGGCCGGCTCGGCGCTCGGTGCCACCTTCGCCAACGGCGCGCTCACCAAGCTGGTGGAACACCTACCGGAGGCACGACCCGACACCGCCCAGCCCTCGCCCGAGGTCGAGCGCACGGATTGACCAACGCCGCCGTACCGGCCGGCGTGCCGTCATCGCCGTTAGGCACGGAAGGGGTCCCGGGCCGGACCCTGCTCGGCCCAACACAGACCACCGCGGAACTCCACCCCCGGGATGCCGTCGCCGAGCTGGCTGATGTCCACCACACCCGCCAACGCGGTGACGAGGTCCGACCGTAGTTCCTCGACGGCCGTTTCGAGATCGTCCTCCTCTTCGGACCAGTCGATGTCAGCGGCCCGCAGGTCGGCGATCGCGTGACCGGTGACCGCCGCGGGGTCGGTGACGACCACCTCGATCCGGCAGTAGATATGCACGGTGACGGGGGTTCGCTGCTCATCCATCCGCTGATCATGACAAGTGCGATGCACGACCCGACAGGTCATTACCGGAGCGGCCTGGGGAGAGGCACTTCCCCTCTCATCGCCTTCCCGGCCAACTCGATGTGCTCAGGGCGTTAGTCGCTACTGTCGACGCGAAACAAGCTCTAGCATCGTCGGCATGGCAACCCGGCTGGTGCAGATCAACATGAAGGCTCGAAACGACTCCGCGCTGGGCGGTTTCTGGGCGGAGGCGCTCGGCTGGGGAGTTTCCAGCGAGGAACCCGGCGTGACCAACCTCGAACCCGAGGGCTTCGTCTACCCCGACCCTGTCGCTGTCTGCATCGACCTCGTCGTCTCCTCCGAACCCAAGACGGTGAAGAACCGGGTGCACGTCGACCTCGCCACCACCTCGGCTGCCCATCAGGCGCAGGTCGTCGCGCGCCTGACGGATCTCGGTGCGACACCTGCCGACGTGGGCCAGGGCGACGTCCCATGGACGGTCCTGGCCGACCCGGAGGGCAACGAGTTCTGCGTGTTGGAACCCCGAGCGATCTACCGGGACACCGGACCGATCGCCGCGGTCGTGGTCGACTGCGCGGATCCGCGTGCCATGGCCCAGTTCTGGGGACAGGCCACGGACTGGATTCTGCACGAGGTGACCGACCGTCAGGCGGTGCTGCGCTCCGCCAAGGGCGTCGGACCATACCTGGAGTTCGTCCGGACACCCGACGAGAAGACCGGGTGGAACCGCGTCCATCTCGACGTCCGCCCGTACCCGGGGGACGACCTGGAAGCCGAGGCGACCAGACTGAGCGCTCTCGGTGCCACCGTGATCGACCTGGGCCAGGACGACATTCCGTGGAAGGTCCTGGCCGACCCGGAAGGCAACGAATTCTGCCTCCTCACCCCTGCCTGACCTGAGCCTTCGTCCGTACCCCGCATCGCGCCGCCGTCGGAGATGAGCCGCCGGTCGACGCCTCCGCTCGCGGTGGCGGCTGGAGCGGCCATCGGCGACCTGTACCGGGCGCTGCTGCTCGTCCCGCTCGGCGCCGTCGCCGTGTGGGCGCTGAGACATCGGGGACCACTTGTGATCCCACGGGCGGCTAACATCTCCATGCTTTGATCTACAACGGGGGAGGAATATCCACATGCGATGGAAGATCCCGGCCGGCGCCCTGATAGCGCTGGCCTTTCTGGTTCCGGCGGCACCGGCGGCTGCTCAGCTCGAATCGCCCGGGCTGAACGAGACCTGCCAGACGGTCGAGCGCAAGGTTTACCAGGACATCCGCAAGCTCGTCACCATCGACCTGGACACCGCTAGTGACCAGCAGCTTCGGGTGTTGACCGCCCAGATCCTCCACGCGGCAGACGTCGACGCATTGCCCGTTCTGCCAGACGTTATTCAGGAGCGACTGAAGGGCACCCCGGATGAACTCCGGGCATTCCTCAAGTCGGACGTGCAGAAAGTCTGGTCGACGGCTCTGCGGGTCACGGTGGTTCGGACGTTGACGAACGCTGGCACCAACGTGGAGGCTGCCGCGCAGAAGGTGCTCAACGACGCGAGCACCGACGTCTACCTGGCCTACCTGAACGACGGTGTGTACGCCGCACGTGCGCTTGACTGCGCGTCCCAGCCCACCCCGACGCCAAGCGTCACGCCCAGCGTGACGCCGAGCGCCACGCCCAGCGTCACGCCGACCGATGCGCCGACGCCTGCTCCCTCCGTGAGCCTGGGCGCCTCCGGCGGCGACGGCGGCGGACTGCCCCTGACCGGTGCCAACACCGCGACCGTGGTCAGCGTTGGCGGTGCGCTTCTGCTCCTCGGCGGCGCCGGCTACCTGATCGGACGCCGACGCCGTTCCCGCTTCGTCGCATAGCTCCACCCGACTCGCCCGGCTCGATGCCTCATCGAGCCGGGCGCTCTCTTTGCGCTACCACCACAGTCCCACCGGTCGGCCCGTCCACTGCCGCTCTGGCCGGTCAACGGCGCACCCGATAGCGCAGGTGAAGCACCCGGTTGCCCTGAATCATCACGTCCGGATCCTCCAACAGGTGCTGCGCGTCGACCGACCCGAAGTAGCGCTTGCCGGACCCGAACACGACGGGCACGACGTCCATGCGCACCTCGTCGACCAGGCCCGCGGCGAGCACCTGGCCACCGACGTCGCCAGCGGCGACCTCGACCACGCGGTCACCCGCAAGCTCCTGCGCCTTGGCCACGGCTGCCTCGACGCCGTCGACGAAGTGAAACGGCGCCTCGGGGTCCCAGCCCTCGGGCTCCGGCCGGTGCGTCACGACGACCACGTGGTCGATCCCGCCCGGAGGCTTCCCGTCCCAGCCGTCCGTCAGGTCGAAGACGTGACGGCCGACGATCGTCGCCCCGATCTGGTCCCAGTACGGCCGGGTGTAGTCGTAGGACGTCTGCGACACCTTCACCTCGCCGCTCTCGTCCAACGGGACGTCACCACTGGTCAACCATTCGAACAGCGGTCCGGGATGGTCATTCTCGTCCGCGACGAAGCCGTCCACCGACACCGAGCTGTACATGACCACCTTGCCCACGGGGCTCTCCTCTGCTTTAGGGTGCCCCCAAATTAGCGTTTCGTGAGCTGTCGCTCTGGTAAGAAATCAGTCGGCCGGCAGCGGCCAGCGGTCCAGCGCGTGGCCGGGATGCTCGTGCAGGGAACCGCCGCCGGACTGACATCGCCGACCCGCAGCTTCCTCATCGGCTCGACGGCATCGGCTCGCCGGACAGGACTCCGTGAACGAGAACGATCAAGAACGTCACGCTGGCCGCAGCGAAGATCGCGCCAATTACCCGCTCCAGCAGAACGAACCGCGCCAGACGCTCGTCGTACTGGACATCCGGAAGCCAGCGCCACGGCGGAACTCGCCGTAACACACTCGCGGTGGCCATCGACCGGCGCATGTGCCACTCGGTCACGCCTCGAAAGTTTGTCGCTAGGGCGACACCGATGAGGCCCATGGTCAAAATCATCGTGACGGCGGCCACGAAGCGCCATGTCTCCATCTGACCTCCTTGACGGGGGCCACCGATCATAGGTGCTCTCGTCCTGCAAAAGATCAAGGCTGCTGTCAGCCGGCGTGGGCAAGGCCCTGTTCCTGCGCTTCAAGCCCATCTCCACCGTGAGTCCGGGCGGAGGCAACGGCCGGGCACCTGGCGCGTCTGCGACTGTCGGCTGTCAACGCCGGCTCAACCTTGACCCCTCTGTTCCGGCCGAATTTTGACCCCCTCGCTGGTTGTTGATGTTCAGTCGTTGGTCTTGGTGGCTGCGGGAACGCGGCCGAGGTCGCGGTCTTTGAGCCGGTAGCTGTCGCCCTTCATGGAGATGACCTCGGCGTGGTGAACAAGGCGGTCGATCATGGCGGCGGCCACCACGTCATCGCCGAAGACTTCGCCCCACCGGCCGAAGGGCTTGTTGCTGGTGACGATCAGGCTCGCTCGTTCGTAGCGGTTGGAGACCAACTGGAAGAACAGGTTCGCGGCTTCGGCTTCGAAGGGGATGTAGCCGACCTCGTCGACGATCAGCAGCGGGATACGGCCGAGTTTGACCAGCTCGTCTTGGAGACGGCCGGCGTGGTGGGCGTCGGCGAGGCGGGACACCCATTGGGCGGCGGTGGCGAACGCGACCCGGTGTCCGGCCTGGCAGGCCCGGATCCCGAGGCCGATGGACAGGTGGGTCTTGCCGGTGCCGGGCGGGCCGAGAAAGACGACGTTCTCCTTCGACGCCACGAAGTCGAGAGTGCCGAGGTGGGCGATCGTCTCCCGCTTCAACGACCGCTGGTGCTCGAAGTCGAACTCCTCCAGGCTCTTGCGGGCCGGGAACCTCGCGGCCCGGATACGGCCCTCACCGCCGTGGGCCTCCCGGGCAGCCACTTCACGTTGCAGGCAGGCGGCGAGGAACTCCTCATGCGTCCACGACTCGGCCCGGGCCCGCTCCGCCAGCCTCTCGACGGCGGCGGCCAGAGACGGCGCCTTCAGGGCGCGGGTGAGGAACGCGATCTCCGAGACGACGTTGCGACTGGTCTTGGCGGCCATCACGCAGCCACCTCATCAAGGCCGAACATGCGGTCGTAGTCGCTCAACGGCCGGCGTTCGACCTGGGCGTCGACGGCAGTCGCCGGAGTGCGTCGGGCGGCCATGCGTAGGTCGACGGCGGCTTGCCGGTGGGCGGGATCGGTGATGCTCTGATGCTTGGCCCAGCAACGGTCATGCCGGGCCACGAGTCGGCCGTCGTAGAACACCGTCACCTGGTCGCAGTCGGCGGTGACCTCGATCCGCCGCCCGACCACCGAGGGATGCACCGAGTAGTCGTTGCCGTCCAAGCGCACGTAATGATCCCGAGGCAGCCGTGTGGTCTGCCGCCAACCGACCACCGGCGCGACCGGCGGCAGCGCCAGCATCACCTGCCGATCAGCGTCCCACCGCTCAGCTGGCCGGCAGCCCAGCATCCGGTGCTGGCGGTTGTTCGCCCGCACCAACCACTCAGCAAGCTGGGTGTTGAAGTCCTGCGGTGAGGTGAACCGGCGCCCGGGCAGAAACGAGGTCTCCAGATAGCCGTTGGCCCGCTCGACCAGGCCCTTCGATTCCGGGTCCGCTGGCCGGCACTGGATCACCTTGATGCCGAGGGTGCCGCGGAAGGCGTTCATCGCCTCCGTCAGCTGAGGCCTGCCGGCCCGCCACTGCCCGACCGCTGATTCGTTGTCCCACACCAACGCCTTGGGCACCCGCCCCCAGCCGGAGATCAGCGTCCAGTGCCCGACCAGCAGGTCCGCCGACTGCCGCGACGGGATCATCGCCGCCGACAGCCACCGCGAATACCCGGACACCATCACCAGCACCGGCGGCCTGCCGACCTGCCCGAAGCCCAACGGCACGTCCGCAGGCGGGAACCACAGATCACACTGCGCCAGCTCTCCCGGCAGATATTCCGTCCGCTGAGCCGGGTCCGGACGGCGGAACAACGGCCGCAGCTGCTGCACCCGATCGGCGAACACCGTCTTACCGCGGGCCCACCCGACCCGCTCCATGATCACCGTCGTGGGCATGTCCGGGAACTCCGCCAACAACGCCCTGATCTGCGGCTCGACTGAGTCCACGATCGAGCCCTTCGCCGCCCGCTGATAACGGGGCGGCTCATGACTCGCCAAGGCCTTGCGCACCGTGTTCCGCGAGACACCCAACCGACGGCAGATGGCCTTGATCGCCATCCGCTCCGCCCGATGCAACCGACGGATCTCCGCCCAGTCCTCCACGCTCAGCACCTCCCGATGCTTCCGGAAGGGGTCAAAATTCAGCCGGAACCACGGGGTCAGTTTTCAGGCGGAGCCGACATCGGCCGGCGCGCCGGCCGTTGCACCGCAAGCAGGCCGAGCGCGGCCCGCTGGCGGGCCACCCTCATGAGCGCGTTGGCCTCCTCGTCCATGGCAAAATTTCTCGATGGGATTCTTCGACGACCTCCTACCCGTATTGGAGCCGCAACCCGAGCCACCCCGGCCGCCTCGGCCTGAATGGATGGAGCCTGAGGGGATGCTGGCCGGCGCCATACCCTACGAAGTCCTGTTGGCACGCACTCCTGACGCTGCAGTTGCCGTCACCCGCCTGCTGGCATTTCCTACCGGATTCGAGTTCACTCTCACCGCCGTGCTGCGCCGTGAGCGTGTCGGCCGACCGTTCGATCCGGGACCACCGCACGGCATCAGGCGCTTCGGCGCTGGGCCGTTGCCGGATGAGATCCTTCGATTCGGCGTGCAGTTCTCTGACGGACGGGTTGCCACGAACCTGGCCCGACCGCCGTTGGCGCATATGCCCGAACCCGCTACACCGGTGCTCCTGCACCAAGGCGGCAGTGGGACCAACCGACGGAACGACATGCGCTACTGGCTCTGGCCGCTACCACCGCCGGGGCCGTTGACTTTCGTCTGCGAGTGGCCGGCCTTCAAGATTCCGGAGTCCCGCGTAACCGTCGACGCTCGGCCGATGATCGATGCTGCCAATCGCGCCGTTGAGCTATGGCCTGACGACGAGTCGTCGGCTTGACGTAGGGCGCTTGCGGTAGTCGGCGGATCTCCTCGTCGGGCGGTCGTAGACCTTCCGGCCTCCCTGGACGGGGGGACAAGGTGGAGCGCCCTACCGGACGAACGGCCCTGCCGTCCGGGGTCCTGAACGCACAGCGTGTGGGCCAGGCCAAGGAACGGCTCGCGGCGGGAGGTGTGGTCGCATCTGGGCTTGGTCTTCGCCAGCACCATCGGCACCGCGATGGAGCTGCGGAATGTCAACCGGCGCTGTGTGTGGTGGAGCCCAGGGGACTCGAACCCCTAACCCGGCTGGCGGCGGCAGATCCACCGAAAGCGGACCGGTCACCCCTCTGACCTGGTTCGCGTTCCTCGGTGTCGCTCAACGCTTCGCATGTCTTGCCGCTGTCGGATGTGCCGGATTTGTGCCCGATGATTTTCCTGAGGCGCAGTGTCACCCCCCGGTCCTATCCTCCAGCCATGAGTACAAATACATGGCCTCGCGATCGATACACGGGGCCTGGTGGCGGTCTTTACACCGGTCCCGGTGGGGGTCTCTCCACCAGGCCTCGTGGTGGAGCATCGATCGGCCCAGGTGGAGGGTTGTCGACCGGCCCGGGTGGTGGAATGTCGACCGGCCCGGGTGGTGGAGTGTCGACCGGCCCGGGTGGTGGAATGTCGACCGGCCCGGGTGGTGGCCTTCAACTGGACCGAGAGGCGGCCTATCCACGGGGCCTGGTGGCGGCCTCTCGACTGGGCTGAGAGGCGGCCAGTCCACCGGACCTGGCGGCGGCCTCTACACGGGACCTGGCGGCGGTCTATGCACCGGCCCCTGCGGGAACGCCTATCGCAGCAATCAGCCGCCCCCCTGGGTGATGCGCGAGTACCTAGAGCGGCTGGGATTGACGCACCTGCTCCGGTACTTCCCACCTCGCTAGCTGCTGTCCATCCCCCGATGCTCTTATGGATGTCAACTCCGCCGGCAGCATCGCTGGCGGAGCTTGACTTCTTCGTTCCGAAAGAACCATGGTGGCGGGCTGGCCTGCTTAGACGCCAGGGCTGAACAGCTGTGACAGTCCACTTGCGTCCATGGCTGTCCGTGCTGGACCGTCGTGGCTGTCACTCAGCTAGTCACTCACTGCACTCGTTCACCGGCTGTCGCTGCCCTGCGTAGAGCAAGCTGGCTGTGTAGCCCGTCGATATAGTCGGTGACGATCGCTGAAACTCCAGGTTGAAGGTGACCACTTGGTCGCCGAAGCTTTTCTTCCCGCAGACGCTTCGGCTTGTGCCGTCAAGGGTCATGTGCCAGCCGTTGGCATTGCCCAACGAGGCGTAGAAGCCTTCGACGGAGGTGTCCCCTGGCGGGGGCGTCTTCGTATGGGAGCGAGTAACAAACGCCCCGCCCCAGTAGTTGCTACCCCACCCCCTGCAGGGTTCGAAACTGTCCGCCGTCTGCAGCTTCGAATCTGGGAAAGCTTGAACCAGCATGGGATCGAACCTCAGCTCATCCGTCAGCCGTGCCTCTACATCTGAGCAAGGGCCACCGGGATAGACGAAGGCATCGACGTAGCTTGTCACGGCCCACCAGCCGGTCGCAGCGATGAGCCCCAACGTGGCAACAACGGTCAGCGCGATAGTGGGAACTCGACCGGGACGCTGCACGAACGCTCTCCTTGTCGGGTTGCCTGCCTTGCTCCTCGATGGTTGACCATATCCTCAAGGGTGCTTGAGTCCGCCGGGCGTTGACGCCTCGACCACGGCGGACCCTGCCATCCCGTCTGCCATCGACCCGCCCTCCTGGGAGCGGACCGCCGCCCGGCCCGCCACGTCAAGACGGCCTTGACGCCCGTTCGGACGCTGACGGGCTGAGCGGTGGTCTGCTCGGCTTGCCCCGGGTCGATGGCAGGCGGGATGGCTACCGCAACCACTCACGGACCGTGACGCGCCGATGGAGCCCCGGCCATCCTGGAGCCGGAGCGCCCCCGCCGGAGAGGCAGTAACCGCAACCCCGCGACCGCCGCCGGCTCGCCGACGCGGCCGGCGTGCGCTCTCCTACGCCGCGCGGGCTCGTGGCCGCGCGGCCCGGCTGCCGGCCCACCCCTCATCGGTCAACGGCCTTTCCTTCTGCGGGCGGCCCACCGGGCTTTCCGCTTCCGCGCCAGCCGCCGGGCGTGTTGCGTGGCCGGAGTCGGAGCACCAGCGGAGCGACGGACGCGCGCCCAGGCGGCGGCGCGTGCGGCCCGTCTAGGGCCGCCTTGACCTGGACCAGGCCGTGCGGGAAGCGCTCGAAACTCACGTCCGCGACTTCCCACCGGTCGAGGTCGAGATGGTCGACATAACCTCCGGCGACCCGGTCCGCCGCTCGGTGCCACTGTTGTTCACGACCACGCGAGGGAATCCGTTCACGGACCGGACCTGGTCGAACGATTGGGTCAAGTGGCGGGACAAGGCGGGATGGCCCAAGAAGCAGGGAGGGTTTCACGCGCTGCGGCACTTCTTCGCCACGACGCTAATCACCATCACGCCGAACCACAGGACGTGCAACGGCTCCTGCGTCACCAGACGCTACGGATCACCTTGGAGACCTACGTCCACTGGTGGCCTCGCCGAGAGCGGCGGCGCGGTGTCATCGGTGATGTCCTGCGGGCTGCGGCGCACCGCCGGTAGATGTCGACCGAGGGAAGATCATTCCCGGTTTGTGCCGGATGATCTCGAACCTAGCTCCGGTGCAGCTCACAGGCTGTGTGTGGTGGAGCCCAGGGGACTCGAACCCCTAACCCCTGCCTTGCAAAGGCAGTGCTCTGCCAGTTGAGCTAGGGCCCCGTGCGTGGGCGCGGGCGTCGAACGCTCGTCGCCCGGCCGGACGTCAGCGCAGGTCGGGCGCGGTGGTCGCCTCGTGCCACAGGGCACGCTCGTCGTTCGAGGCCTTGATCTTGTTGAACACGACGGCAGCCACGCCGACGACGCCAGCCAGAATCAGCAGCTTCTTGAACATTGGGGCGACCCCTCGTGCTCGACTAACGTCGGACGACCGTGCGGTGGGGCTAGATGGAATCGAACCATCGACCTCAGAGTTATCAGCTCTGCGCTCTAACCGACTGAGCTATAGCCCCGCGTTGCGACGAGCAAGATTAACCCATCCACTCAGCCAGCCCCAAATCGGGGTCCAGCCGGACGAGCCAGTCCGTCGACGCCTGCAAAACCTACCTGAGTACGGGACGCCGGAGCGACCGCTTTGCGCGGTGCCCCGGCGTCCCGGTCGCTCAGTCCCGCTCGGCGAGGGTCAGCTCGATCCCGCCGACCAGGTCGGCGCAGACGTTGTAGACGAACGCTCCCAGCGTGGCCAGCGCGGTGAACAACACCACGTTGACCAGGCCGATCAGCGCCGAGCTGAGGATCACGCCCTTGGCGGTGATCTGGAAGCCGCTGGTGCTCTGCCCACCGCCGGCGTTCACCAGGTCACTCAGGCTCTCGTTGACGCTCTGGAACACACCCATCGCGTCCAACGCCAGGTAGAGCACCGACGTGGCGACCACCACGACGATGAAGAGCACCACCGAGACGGCGAACGCGAACTTCATCACGGACCACGGGTCGATCCGCTTCAGGTTCAGCCGGGCCCGGCGCGGTCCGCGGGAGGCGGCCGAGCTGACCGAGGTACGCGCAGCACGCACCGCGTCACCGACGCGGGCGGCCCCGACGGCGGACGCGTTGCCGATGCCCGGTGGCAGACCGCCGCCGCTGGCCGGGCGGCCGGCAGCGGCGGTACGGGCCGTCTCGGGCTGTGGCTGGGTCATGCCCGGTGTGATCCGCGGTTGGGTGCCGGTCGACCCGGTCGACGCCGCCGGACCGGGCCGCACGTTGATCGGCTGGGTGGTCGCCGGACGGGCCGAAGCCGCCGTCGCCGAACCCGAGGGGGTGGCGGCGGTGGACGACGTCGGCGCATCGGTGCCGGAGGACTCGGTCTTGTCGGCCGACCCAGCGTCCTCAGCTTGCGGCTCCGGCGGGGGTGTCATGCCCGGAGCCCTGGTGAATTTCGGGGCAGGCGCGTCGGCGGGGACCGTCGCCCGGCCCACGGCCGCGCGGCCGGTCGCTGGTGTGCCGCCCTTGGCGGCCTCCTCGTCGACCGGGTTGGCCGAGGTCCCCGTGTTCCCCGACTTCGCCTGTGTCTCCGTCATTCAACTAGTCCTGTTCGTCAGGCTCGTCGGCATTGCGAGCAATCGCCACGATAGTCACGCCGTCCGGGAGGTCCATCAGCTTGACCCCCATTGTGTTCCGGTCGCGCGTACGGCGTACAGGCTTCACCGGAGTCCGAATGACACCACCATTGCTGGTGATCGCGAACAGCTCGTCGTCCGGATCGATCACCACCGCGCCGACCAGACCACCGCGCCGTTCGGTGATCTTCGCAGTCAACACGCCCTTACCTCCCCGGCCCTGCACCGGGTATTCCTCGATCGGGGTGCGCTTCGCGTATCCCCCGTTCGTGGCCACCAGAACGTCCAGACCGTCCCGCACGACCTCCATGGCGAGCAGGACGTCGTCGTCCGTGAAGCGCATGCCGATCACGCCCGAGGTGGCCCGGCCCATCGGCCGCAGCGCGTCGTCCGAGGCGTTGAACCGGATCGCCTGTGCCTTCTTCGAGACCAGCAGCAGGTCGTTCTCCGGCGCAACCAGCGCAGCACCGACCAGCTCGTCCTCATCGCGCAGGTTGATCGCGATGATGCCGCCGGAACGGTTGGAGTCGAACTCCTCGAGCCGCGTCTTCTTCACCAGGCCGTTCTTCGTGGCCAGTACCAGATAGGGGGCTACCTGGTAGTTCGGGATCTCAATGATCTGCGCTATCTGCTCGTCCGGTTGGAAGGCGAGCAGGTTGGCCACGTGTTGGCCCTTGGCTACCCTACTGGCCTCCGGCAACTCGTACGCCTTGGCCCGGTAGACACGACCCTTGTTCGTGAAGAACAGGATCCAGTCGTGGGTCGAGCAGACGAAGAAGTGGCTGACGATGTCGTCCTGCCGCAGCGTAGCGCCACTGACGCCCTTGCCGCCGCGCCGCTGCGAGCGGTAGAGATCGACCTTGGTCCGCTTGGCGTACCCGGTCCGGGTGATCGTGACGACCACGTCCTCGCGGGCGATGAGGTCCTCCATCGAGACCTCGCCGTCGAACGGGATGATCTGCGTCCGCCGGTCGTCGCCCCACTTGGCGACGATCTCGCCGAGCTCCTCCGAGACGATCTTCCGCTGCCGCTCCGGCTTGGCGAGGATGTCCTTGAGGTCGGCGATCTCGATCTCGAGCTTGGCCAGGTCGTCCACGATCCGCTGCCGCTCCAGGGCGGCGAGCCGGCGCAGCTGCATGTCCAGGATCGCGGTCGCCTGGATCTCGTCGATGTCCAGCAGCCGGATCAGGCCCTGGCGGGCGTCGTCCACGGTAGGCGAACGCCGGATCAGCGCGATGACCTCGTCCAGCGCGTCCAGCGCCTTGCCCAGACCGCGCAGGATGTGCGCCCGCTCCTCGGCCTTGCGCAGCCGGAACGCGGTCCGCCGGCGGATCACGTCGATCTGGTGCTCGACGTAGTAGCGGATGAACTGCGCCAGGTTGAGCGTGCGCGGCACCCCGTCGACCAGGGCCAGCATGTTGGCGCCGAAGGTCTCCTGGAGCTGGGTGTGCTTGTAGAGGTTGTTCAGCACGACCTTCGCGACCGCGTCGCGCTTGAGCACCAGCACGATCCGCATGCCGGTACGCCCGGAGGACTCGTCGCGGATGTCGGCGATCCCGGCGAGCTTGCCCTCCTTGATCAGCTCGGCGATCCGCTCGGCGAGGTTGTCCGGGTTGACCTGGTAGGGCAGCTCACTGACGACCAGGCAGGGGCGGCCCCGCTTGTCCTCCTCGACCTCCACCACGGCGCGCATCCGGATCGAGCCGCGACCGGTGCGGTACGCGTCCTGGATCGCGGTCTGGCCGACGATCAGGCCGTAGGTCGGGAAGTCCGGGCCCTTGACGATGCCGAGGAGGGCTTCGAGGGTGGTCTCCTCGTCCTCCTCCGGGTGCTCCAGGCACCACTGCACCGCCGCGCCGATCTCCCGCAGGTTGTGCGGTGGGATCTTGGTGGCCATGCCGACCGCGATGCCCTCGGAGCCGTTCACCAGGAGGTTGGGGATCCGCGACGGCAGGATGGTGGGCTCCTTGGCCCGGCCGTCGTAGTTGTCCTGCAGGTCGACGGTGTCCTCGTCGATGTCCCGCAGCATCTCCATGGCCAGCGGGTCGAGCTTGCACTCGGTGTATCGCATGGCGGCAGCCGGGTCGTTACCCGGCGAGCCGAAGTTGCCGTTGCCGTCGACCAGCGGGTAGCGCAGCGACCAGGGCTGCGCCATCCGGACCAGCGCGTCGTAGATCGCCGAGTCGCCGTGCGGGTGGAACTGACCCATCACGTCACCGACGACCCGGGAGCACTTCACGTAGCCGCGGTCCGGCCGGTAGCCGGAGTCGAACATGGCGTAGAGGATCTTGCGGTGGACCGGCTTGAGCCCGTCCCGGACGTCCGGCAGCGCGCGCCCGACGATGACGCTCATCGCGTAGTCGAGGTAGGAGCGCTGCATCTCCACCTCGAGCCCGACCGGTTCGATCCGGTCGTGCGCAACCACCGCGGCGATGGCCTCGGCGGGGACCTCGGGCTCGTTCGGTGTGGACTCGGGAGAATCGGTCACTGTATACCCTTATCAGACTCAGTGTCGTTTTCGTGCTGTGGATAACCGCTGTGGATACCGGCCATGCTGTGGATAACTCTGTGGACCGGTGGATCGACCGGGCAGCACCCGGCCGATCCACCGCAGTCCGTCAGATGTCCAGGAACCGCACGTCCTTGGCGTTGCGCTGGATGAACGACCGGCGCGCCTCGACGTCCTCACCCATCAGCACACTGAACAACTCGTCGGCCGTCGCCGCGTCGTCGAGAGTGACCTGACGCAATGTACGCGTCGCCGGGTTCATCGTGGTTTCCCACAGCTCGGGATAGTTCATCTCGCCGAGGCCCTTGAAGCGCTGGATGTCGTCCGGCTTGGCGTTCGGCTTCTTCTGCTGGCGCAGCAGGATCAGACCGTCCCGCTCGCGGTCGGAGTACGCGTACTGGGCGTCGTCGCCCTTCTTGTTCCACTTGATCTTGTAGAGCGGCGGGGCGGCCAGGTAGACGTGCCCCATCTCGACAAGCGGCCGCATGAAGCGGAACAGCAGGGTGAGCAGCAGAGTCTGGATGTGCTGACCGTCGACGTCCGCATCGGCCATCAGCACCACCTTGTGGTACCGCAGCTTCTCCATGTCGAAGTCGTCGTGGATGCCGGTGCCCAGCGCGGTGATCAGCGCCTGGACCTCGTTGTTCTTCAGCACCCGGTCGATCCGGGCCTTCTCCACGTTGAGGATCTTGCCGCGGATCGGCAGGATCGCCTGGGTGCGTGGGTCGCGGCCCTGCTTGGCCGAGCCACCGGCCGAGTCACCCTCGACGATGAACACCTCGGACTCGCGGGGGTCGGTCGACTGGCAGTCGGCCAGCTTGCCCGGCATCGAGCCGGACTCCAGCAGCGACTTACGTCGGGCCAGCTTGCGCGCCTGCTGGGCGGCGATCCGGGCCCGAGCCGCCTGGGAGGCCTTCGTGATGATCATCTTGGCCTCGGCCGGGTTGCGGTCGAACCAGTCGACGAGCCGGTCGTTGCAGACCCGCTGCACGAAGCTCTTCACCGGGGTGTTGCCCAGCTTGGTCTTGGTCTGGCCCTCGAACTGCGGATTGGCCAGCTTGACCGAGATGATCGCCGCGAGCCCTTCGCGGATGTCCTCGCCGGAGAGCTTCTCGTCGCCCTTGAGCAGCTTCTTGTCGGTGCCGTACCGGTTGACCACGCTGGTCAGCGCGGACCGGAAGCCCTCCTCGTGGGTGCCGCCCTCGTGGGTGTTGATCGTGTTGGCGAAGGTGTAGACCGACTCGCCGTACGACTCGTTCCACTGCATGGCGATCTCGAGGGACATGCCCTCTTCCTCGGCCTCGAACTCGACCACTGTCTTGTGGATCGGGCTCTTCGAGGCGTTGAGGTGCCGGACGAAGTCGGCGATGCCGCCCTCGTAGTAGAAGGTCACCTCGCGCTGCCGGCCGTCCTCTTCCTCGGCCACCCGCTCGTCGAGCAGGTGGATGCGCAGGGCGCGGTTGAGGAAGGCCATCTCCTGCAGGCGTCGGTAGATCGTCTGGAAGTCGAAGTCGACGGTCTCGAAGACGTCGGGGTCGGGCCAGAAGGAGACGGCCGAGCCGGTGCGGTCGGTGGGCTCGCCCTTCTCCAGCGGGCTCGGCTTGGAGTTGGTGTAGTGCTGCCGCCACACGGAGCCGGACTTGTGGATCTCGACGAACATCTTGGTGGAGAGCGCGTTCACCACTGAGACACCGACGCCGTGCAGACCTCCGGAGACCGCGTACGCCTTGCCGTCGAACTTGCCACCCGCGTGCAGGATGGTCAACGCGACCTCGACACCCGGCTTCTTGAGCTTCGGGTGGAGGTCGACCGGGAAACCACGGCCGTTGTCGGTGACCCGGACGCCACCGTCGGCCAGCAGCACCACGTCGATGGTGTCGCAGTATCCGGCGAGCGCCTCGTCGACCGCGTTGTCGACAACCTCCCAGACGAGGTGGTGCAGACCGCGCTCGCCGGTGGACCCGATGTACATACCGGGCCGCTTGCGGACCGCCTCCAGCCCCTCGAGAACGGTGATCGACTCTGCGCCGTACTCCTGCTTTTCCTGCGCTGCCACCCTCGGCCACTTTCTCGCGTCAGCCGCGCCGGTAGGGCGCGGCGGGCGCGGGTTCGGCGGACAGGACGCGACGTCGGCGCGCGGACCGGTGCCGGAGACCTCCGGACCACGGGTCGAACGCGCCGGTCGCCGCGGTTGCCCGCGGATCGCGATCGGCTCGACCCGCCGTGGAGAATGAACCTGGGGCCACCGGCCCCCGTCCCCCGCACCGGGTCTTCGTCTCGCTGTCAATCCTACTGTGCGCGGAGGACAGAACCACCACTCGGCACCCTCGGAGAGGCGGCTGAGAAGTCCGTAGCCGGCAGAACCCCATCGCCCGCGACTCCCCCCACACGCCAGGCTCGGATCGCACGCGCCGCCGCCGAACGGGTTGACCCGCGTCCGGGCGGGTCGGGGGTCGCGGCCGAGGCGTCCGTGCCGTACGTTTGCGGCGCCCAGGAACCAGCCTTGATCTTTACGGGCTGGAACCGGGACGATCGACCCGAACGACCCGACACGTGCTCTTTAAGAGGTGACAGATGGGGCTGGACAACGTCGCGGTGCACTGGCCGCGGACCGGCCGCTTCTACGATCCGGTCGCACCGGCCGAGTTCGTCGACTTCGGCGAGATCGTCGACCTGCCGCGAATCTCCGCGCCGACGGCTGCCCTGGCCGAGCTGATCGCGAAGACCGGCACCATCCGGGCGACCGCGTACACCGAGTTGGTGGACCTGCTACTCGGCCTCGAAGGTGTGTTGTACGCCACAGACGCCGCTGCCGAGGACGAGGATCCGGTGATCGATCCGGACGGCTGCTCCTGGATCGCCAGCGGGATCGAGCGGTTCGTGGCGGGGCACCGCGCGCACGGCGAGGCGGTCACCTTCGAGTCGGTGAGCACGGTGCTGCGTTCCCTGCTCGGGGACGGCAGGCTGGCCGAGCAGCAGTTGCGATGGCTGGAGAGCCGGCTCGACGCGCTGCGCGACGAGCGCGGCGACCCGCCGCAGTGGAACTTCACCTGCGCCGAGCTGGGCGTGCTGGCAGCGTTCTACCGGCGCTGCGCGGAACGCGGCTTCGCCGTCTACGCCGACGCCTGACCCGCGCCGGCCTCCTGGGCGGCCGGGCCGTCGCCGCTCGGTCGGCTGGCCGCCGCGATCAGCTGGGTGAGCACCGCGTGCAGGTGTTGCAGGTCCTCGACGGGCAGCCCGAGGCGCTGCACGATCGCCGCCGGGATCAGTTCGGCCTGGCTTCGGAGAGCGGCGCCGCTGGCGGTCAGGGTGACGGCGAGGCTGCGCTCGTCGCTGGGGTCGCGTTCCCGGCGCAGGTAGCCGGCCGCTTCGAGCCGCTTGAGCAGGGGCGACAGCGTGCCCGGATCGAGCTGCAACAGGCGGCTGAGGTCGCGACCGGACAACGGTGCGTGCTGCCACAGCGCCAACATGACCAGGTACTGCGGGTGGGTCAGGCCCATCGGTTCCAGCAGCGGCCGGTAGACCGCCACCACGCTGCGGGCGGCCACCGAGAGGGCGAAGCAGACCTGCTGTTCCAGCGCCAGCGGGTCGACGCTCTGCGGTCTCTCGCTCATCGGTTGCCCTCCCCACGCACGATGACTATCGTACCAATCATTGGTACACCAACTATTGGGGCACCAACCGTCGAACGGGACGACACGGCGCGGGGAGAGGGCGGGCAGATGAGCGAGGACGGTGCGGTCACCAGAGCTCCGGGCGAGGGAGGCCGGCTCCTGAGCTGGGCCTTCCGGCACCTCGCCGGCCCGGCCGAGGGCGTCCAGGGCGCGGTGCAGGGCGGCTCGGCCGAGGCCCGCGAGGCGTGGAAGCGGGACCTGGCCGAGCGCAAGCGCTACACCCGGGAGCAACGCGAACTCAAGCGGGCCGCCCGCAAGACCGACCGACGGAGCTGAGGCTCCGTCAGCCGTACGTGTCGCGTGGGCCCCGCCCGCGGACCCGGCGCGGCCCCTTCGACCACGACGGCGCGGCCGGCCCATGGATGTGCAGCTTGCGCACCACGTTGTGGCCGACCTCGCTGGCGATCTGCTTGAGCAGCGAGCCGGCGAGCAGCCGCAGCTGGGTGGCCCAGGCCGTCGACCGCGCCTCCACGGTCAGCTCACCGTTCTCCAACTTGACCGGACGGCTGTTCTGGGCGACCTCCGCGCCGACGACCCGCTCCCAGGCGCCGAACACGGTGGCCTCGGCCGCCGGCTGCTGCCAGCCACGCGCCTTCACCAACCGGTTCAGCACCGCACCGAGCGGCTGCGGATCGCGGGGGTCGGGGCCCGGGCCGGAGTAGCCCCGCAACCGCCGCCCCGAGCCGCCAGCGGCGTCGGCGCCCGCGCCGCCAGGGGTACGCCGGGCGCGAGCCGCCGCCTGCCGCTTGGACAACGCCGCGTCGAGCACCGCGCGGGCCAGTTCCGGCCCGCTGGCGGCCGCCGGCTCGCCGCCGGTCGATTCCGCCCCGGGGGTACGCGCGCCTGCGGCGTCGCCTCCGCCCGCTTCCGGGCGGTTGGTGCGTGCCGCCTCTGGGCGGTTGGTGCGTGACTCATTCGACACGGCGTACCGTCCCTTCGCCGACCCGGTAGCGGGTGCCGCGCAGAGCGGCCGGCACGTCGTCGTCCACCGCGCAGGTGACCAGCAGTTGACTCGCCCCGCCGACGAGCTCCGCCAGCCGCTCCCGGCGGCCGGTGTCCAGCTCGGCGAAGACGTCGTCGAGCACCAGTACCGGCTCGATGCCGTCCGCCCGCAGCAGGTCGTAGCCGGCCAGCCGCAGCGCGAGCGCGAACGACCAGGACTCACCGTGGCTGGCGTACCCCTTGGCGGGCAGTGGCCCGAGGGTCAACGCCAGTTCGTCGCGGTGCGGGCCGACCAGGGTGGTGCCCCGTTCGATCTCGGCGGAGCGGGACGCGGCCAGGGCGGCGGTCAGGGCCTCCGCCAACGCGGCCCGGTCGGTGGTCGGCTCGGCCAGCTCGATCGAGGGCCGGTAGGCGATGCTGGCGGCACCCCGGCCGGCAGCCACCGCGTCGTACGCCTTCGCGACGTGCGGGGTGAGCGCGGCGACCAGCTCCAACCGGCCGGCGAGCAACTCCGCGCCGTGCTGGGCCAGGTGGGTGTCCCAGACCGCGAGGGTGCCCAGGTCGCCGCCTCGGGATCCGCCGGTCTTGCGAGCCAGGTACGCGGTGCGCAGCAGGGCGTTGCGCTGCTTGACCACCCGCTCGTAGTCGGCCCGCACACCCGCATACCGGGGTTGGCGGTTGACCAGCAGGTCGTCCAGGTAGCGGCGGCGCTCGGCCGGGTCACCCCGGACCAGCTCAAGGTCTTCCGGGGCGAACAGCACGAGTCGCAGGGCACCCAGCACGTCCCGGGCCCGCCGGGCCGGTGAGCGGCCCAGCCGGGCACGGTTGGCCTTGCCGGGCACGATCTCCAACTCGACCAGGAGCTCCCGCCCGTCGTGTGCCACCGCGCAGCGGATCACCGCCGACGCGGCACCCATCCGGACCAGCGGTGCGTCGGTGGCGACCCGGTGCGAGTCCAGGGTCGCCACATAGCCCAACGCTTCGACGAGATTCGTCTTGCCGACGCCGTTGGCGCCGATCAGGACGTTCGCCCCCGGTTGGAGGTCGACGGCCACCCGCTCGTACGAGCGGAAGTCGACAAGTTCCAACCGTTGGACGTACACCGGGTGTCGATGCCGCTCAGCGCTTGTGGACGGCGTGGCCGCCGAACTGCTGACGCAGCGCGGAGACGGCCTTCATGGCGGGTGAGTCGTCCTGTCGCGAGGCGAAACGGGCGAACAGCGAAGCGGTGATCACGTTCAACGGAACGGCCAGCCGGACCGCCTCGTCGACGGTCCACCGACCCTCGCCGGTGTCCTCGGTGTAGCCGCTCAGGTCGGCCAGCTCCGGGTCTTCGTCGAGCGCCCGGTCCAGCAGGTCGAGCAGCCAGGAGCGGACGACGGTGCCTTCCCGCCAGGACTTGATGACGCCCGGCACGTTGGTCACCAGCTCGGAGGCCGCCATCAGCTCGTAGCCCTCGGCGTAGGCGTGCATCAGGCCGTACTCGATGCCGTTGTGCACCATCTTCGAGTAGTGCCCGGCACCTACCGGCCCGGCGTGCACGAAGCCGAACTCGCCCTCCGGCTTGAGCGCGTCGAAGATCGGCATCAGCCGGTCGACGTGTTCCTGGGCGCCGCCGACCATCAGCCCGTAGCCGTTCTGCCGGCCCCAGACGCCACCGGAGACGCCGACGTCGAGGTAGCCGATGCCCCGCTCGTTGAGCCGCTCGGCCCGGGGTGCGTCGTCGCTGAACCGCGAGTTGCCGCCGTCGATGATGATGTCGCCCTCGCCGAGCACCGCGGCCAGCTCGTCGATGGTCGCGTCGGTGACGCCGGCGGGCACCATGACCCATACCGCGCGCGGCGACTCAAGCTTCTCTGCCAGGCCCGCGATGGATGCGACGTCGCTGATCTGCGCGTTGTGGTCGAAGCCGACGACTTCGTGACCAGCAGCACGCAACCGCTCCCGCATGTTGCCGCCCATACGGCCGAGTCCTACAAGGCCGAGCTGCATGTGTTTGTACCTCCGTGGATCTGGTGTTGCTTGGCGCGATCAGCGAGACACGCGGATCGGCATGATGAGGTACCGGTACCCCGGAATGACCTCGCCATCCTCGCCGGCGGGGGAGATCACCGCGGGCTTGAAGGCGTCGACGAACGAGAGAACGGCGGTCTGGGAGCCCAGGTTGGCCAGGCCGTCGATGAGGTACTGCGGGTTGAACCCGATGGTCAGCGCGTCACCGGTGAAGGTGGCCTCCATCGCCTCGCTGGCGCGTGCCTCCTCGGAACCGCCGGCCTCGACCACCAGACCGTCGGCGCTGAAGCTGAGCAACACCGGTGTGGTCCGCTCGGCAACCAGCGCGACCCGCTTGACCACCTCGATCAGGGTGCTGACCGGCACCCGGGCCTCGGCGTTGTGGGTGGCCGGGAAGAGCGAACGAACCGGCGGGTAGTTGGCGCCGTCGAGCAGACGGCTGGTGGTGCGTCGGGTGCCACCGGCCAGGCCGACCATGCCCTCGCCCGCAGCACCCTGGGCCAGGGCGAGCGTGACCTCGCCACCCAGCGGGCCGAGAGCCTTGGCGGTGTCGTTCAGGGTGCGGGCCGGCACCAGGGCGTTGATGCTCACGTCGGGGTCGTCCGGTCGCCACTGGATCTCGCGCAGGGCCAACCGGTAGCGGTCGGTGGCGAGCATCGACAGCGTGCTGCCGGAGAGCTCGACGCGAACGCCGGTCATCATCGGAAGGGTCTCGTCCCGGCCGGCCGCGATGGCCACCTGGGAGACCGCCGTGGCGAACGCGGCAGCGTCCACCGTGCCGGCGCTCTGCGGCATCTCGGGCAGTGCTGGGTAATCCTCCACCGGCATGGTGGGGAGGGTGAACCGGGCGCTGCCGCAGACCAGTTCGAGGTGGGCGCCGACCGCGGCGATGTCGACCGGCTTGGCCGGCAACGCCTTGGTGATCTCGGCGAGCAGGCGGCCGGAGACGAGGGCGGCGCCGTCGGCGTCCCCCTGCACCTCGACGGTCACCTGGCTGGAGACCTCGTAGTCGAAGCCGGAAACCCGCAGGTTGCCGTCGGTGACCCGGAGCATCACCCCGGCGAGCACCGGTACGGACGGCCGGTTGGGCAGGCTCTTCGCGGTCCACGCCACGGCCTCGGCGAGCGCGTCGCGCTCCACTCGGAACTTCATCAATGCCTCCGCGTCGACGTCAGCGACAACTCTCTCATGCCGACCGCTGCCTACCGTCCCGCCCGACCGTGCGGGTACCCATCGCACCTTAGGGCGCGGGGGTATCGGCTGTGCGCCCGACCCCATGGTTCGTGTCGGTGCTGACCGGCTGATCCGGCAGCGTTCGGCCCGATCCACAGAAAGCCCAACGGTGATGATTGGTTTTTGTTCTCTTAGAAGAGATAACTCATCGTCTTCATCGCACCTGTGCAAACTGTGGAAAAGCCAGGTCTGCGCAGCTCAGAGAGGTTATCCACCGGTGATTTAGCTGTGGAGAACCGGGGGTACAACTTGCTTGCGTGTCCACAGCCCGGTCTTGGCGTCCGGTTGTCCACCGTCGTCCACCGGTTGTCCACCGGTAATCCACCGACTTTCTCCCCAAGTCTGTGGATGACGATGAAGATCACCATTGCCGTCATCCCCAGAACCTTCAACAGCTCGTACACAGGTGGACGGTCATCGGTGGAAAACGTGGCGGTTGTCCCCAGGCGTCCACAGCCTCGTACACAGGGTTTCTCCACAGCCTGTGGGTAACCGGCGGTGGACGGACCGTAGTTATCCACCGGCGGTGGACAACGAGCTGTGGACAACGAGTGGGAGCCGAGGTGGTCACGGCCTCGATCCTGTGGCCTACACCATGTCGAGAGTCCAGTCGCGCACCGAAAAAAGTACGCCCGGCCGGAGATCCGGCCGGGCGTGTCCCGGGCTGTGCGCCGTCAGAACGGCTGGCGTACGCCTCAGCTGTTCTGCTTGATCCGGTTGGTCAGCTCGGCGATCTGGTTGTAGAGAGAGCGGCGCTCCGCCATCTGCTGCCGGATCTTCCGGTCGGCGTGCATCACGGTGGTGTGGTCGCGACCGCCGAATGCCTGCCCGATCCGGGGCAGTGACAACTCGGTCAACTCCCGACACAGGTACATGGCCACCTGTCGCGCGTTGACGAGCACGCGGGACCTGGACTGGCCCCGGAGGTCCTCCAGGCTCACCCCGAAGTAGTCGGCCGTCGAGGCCATGATCTGGTCGGCGTTGATCTCCGGCCCGGCGCCGTCGGGCATGAAGTCCCGAAGCACCTCCTCGGCCAGGGACAGCTCGACGGTCGACCGCGTGAGGCTGGCGAACGCCGTCACCCGGATCAGCGCCCCCTCCAGTTCCCGGATCGAGTTCGACACCCGGGAGGCGATGAACTCCAACACGTCCGGCGGGGCGTACATCCGCTCCTGCGCCGCCTTCTTCTGCAGGATCGCGATCCGGGTCTCCAGGTCCGGTGGCTGGATGTCGGCCAGCAGCCCCCACTCGAACCGGGTTCGCATCCGGTCCTCGAGGGTGGCGAGCTGACGCGGCGACCGGTCGGAGGTGATCACGATCTGCTTGTTGGCGTTGTGCAGGGTGTTGAAGGTGTGGAAGAACTCCTCCTGGGTGCGCTCGCGGTTCTCCAGGAACTGGATGTCGTCGATCAGCAGGATGTCGACGTCGCGGTAGCGCCGCTGGAACGCGCTGGTCTTGTCGTCCCGGAGCGAGTTGATGAAGTCGTTGGTGAATTCCTCGGTCGAGACGTACCGGACCGAGCGGGCGTTGCCGAGGGTCGTCGCGTAGTGCCCGATGGCGTGCAGCAGGTGCGTCTTGCCCAGACCGGAGTGCCCGTAGATGAAGAGCGGGTTGTACGCCTTCGCCGGCGACTCCGCCACCGCCACGCTCGCCGCGTGCGCGAAGCGGTTGGACGAGCCGATGACGAACGTCTCGAACATGTACTTCGGGTTGAGCCGGTTGCCGCCGGTGTCGGCACCCGGCAGTCGGCGGTCGTCGCGACCACCCGTGCGGTGGTCCACGCCGCTGCGGCCCGGGCCACTGTCCGTGCCGCTGTCCCGGGGGAGCGAGCGGATCACGTGCTGGTCGCGTGGCGACGCCGACTCGTCCCGGTAGCGGGGCTCGTAGGGCCGGGTGTCCGGACCGGGCGGGTCCAGCCGCGCGGCCTGCTCGTCGTAGCCGCGCCGGTCCGGCCCGGGCCGGGCGGCACGCATCGGCTCCGCGAAGGCGGTGCTGAACAACGCCTCCTGCCCGTCCCTGCTGGTGGGGATCAGCCCCGGGCGGTGCGCGTCGACGGCCGGCGCGAGCGGTGGACCCGCAGGTGCGGGTGGCGCGGCCGGTTCGGACGGGTGCCCCGTGTGCGACTGCTCGGGGATCATCGGGTCGGCGGACGACCGAGCGCCCTGGTCGTCGTCGAAGGGTTCGGCGGCCGGACCCTCGACGTCGAACGGCCCGGTCTCCGGAACGCTGCGATACACAGTGCCGGCCGGTCGGCCGGTGGCGTCCTCGGCGACCCGGACGGTGACCGCGACCTGGATCGGCCGACCCAGCCGGCGGGTGAGCGCCTCGGTGATCGCCGGGCGGAGCCGCGACTCGATCACGTCGCGGGTGAACGCGTCCGGGACGGAGAGCAGGGCGGTGTCCTCGACGATCGCCCGTAGCCGGGTCAGTCGGAGATAGGCACGCTGCTGGGCTGAGATGATCTCGTCGGCGAGCTCGTCGGTCGCCGCTAACCACACTGCGGCAAGGTCGGTCGTACCGGCCACCGTCGTGCCACCCCCTCGCCTCTGCTCCCGGCCGCCGCTGTCTGCCAGCCGGCCGTCCCGGGCCCGCCGCGTTCGCGGGTGGAACAACACCCACCTGACGGTCGACCGGTGGTCATCCACAAGTTATCCACAGCCTGTGTACCGACCGATTGTGGCCGCCGCCGGACGCGGGTGGGACCTGCCCCTGCCTGAACGGGCGCTGAAGCGGGTTCACCGTGCCGAACGATTCACTACCTTGTCCGGTCTTGCCTGTGCGACGACCGGAGCTTCCGACGCTCACCGCAATCGGGCACGGTAACAGCGTTGTCCCTGCGCCATCAACCGGCGACGCGGCAGGGGCCTTCCCGGCATCAGCGAAAACCACCCTTCGGCCTCGGGCGCGTCCCGTTCTTCACCTGCTCGGGGTGTTTGACGGTCATTGCCCCCCTGCGTAGGCTGGAACGGCTGCTTTCTCGTCCTCTGCTAGGGTGATGGGTGCTTGCTGTCCACGGTCGCATCCCCGCACCGCCGAGGTCCCGCTCCGCCGGACAGCACCGATCGTGGGCCACCGTCGAGGTGGCCTGGACCACCACACGACCCCGGCGATTCCGTCGTACGGGGCGCGTACGAAAACGGAGAGCCTGACGTGAGCAAGCGCACCTACCAGCCGAACAACCGCCGGCGCGCGAAGACCCACGGCTTCCGGCTGCGCATGCGCACCCGTGCCGGCCGTGCCATCCTCTCGAGCCGTCGCGCCAAGGGTCGCACCACCCTGTCGGCCTGAGCCGATCGGGCCGGTCCAGGGGACGTGGGCAGTCGTGCTGGCCGCCGCGCAGCGACTGCGGCGCAGCACTGACTTCGCCGCAGCGGTTCGTGGTGGCCGGCGCGCCGGACGTGGTGCCGTCGTGGTCCACCTGACCGTGCCGGCGATCACCGACCCCAGCACACCGACCTCGCCGGAGCCGGTGCGGGACAACAGTACGGAGCAGCTCTCCGTGCCGTCCCGTGCCGGCTTCGTCGTGTCCAAGGCCGTCGGAAACGCGGTGACCCGTAACCGGGTCCGGCGACGACTGCGCGCGCTGGTCAGGGAACGGTTGGTTGACCTGCCGTCCGGCAGCACCCTGGTCGTTCGGGCGCTGCCCGCGGCGGCGCAGGCGTCGTACCCGCGGCTCGCCACCGACCTGGACGCCGCGCTCGCGGTCGCCCGGTCACCCCGCGAACGGCGGCCCCGATGAGCGACACCGGGCAGACCAGCCCACGCCCGTCGAGCGGTGCCAAGGTGCTGATCGCGCCCATCATCGCGTACCGTCGGTGGATAAGTCCGGCACTGCCGGCCCGCTGTCGGTTCTACCCGTCGTGCAGTGCGTACGCCCAGGAGGCGGTCGTGCGGCACGGCGCGCTCCGGGGAGCCGTGCTGGCGGTCCGGCGGCTGTTGCGCTGCCACCCCTTTCACCCTGGTGGACATGACCCGGTACCGGAGCCGGGCGGCCGCCGCCGCGCTGATGTGACTGGAGCCCCGAATTGAGTCTCGACTGGATCTACTACGCGATTTCGTGGATCCTGCTGACCTGGCACTCTGCCTGGGACGCCATCGGGGTGCCCGTCGGCGCGGTGATCGGCACCAACTTCGCCTGGATCTTGGCGATCATCTTCCTGGTGGTCACCGTCCGGGTGATCCTGTTCCCCGTCTTCGTCAAGCAGATCAAGTCGCAGCGGGCGATGCAGGCACTCCAGCCCAAGGTCAAGGAGCTGCAGGAGAAGCACAAGGGTGACCGGGAGACGCTCCAGAAAGAAATGATGGAGCTGTACAAGAAGGAGAAGGCCAACCCGCTGATGGGTTGCCTTCCGATGTTCCTTCAGATCCCGGTCTTCCTCGGCCTCTTCCACGTGCTGCGCCGGCTCGACCCGGACAAGCAGAACAAGACGCTGTACGGCTGGACCGCCGACCAGTTCCAGAGCGCCTCGCAGGCGAAGCTCTTCACCGCCCCGATCGCCGGCAAGTTCGGCTCCACCGCGGACGAGCTGGCCAGCCTCGGCGCCAACGGCACCACCGTCAAGGTCATCGCCGGTGTCCTGGTCCTGGTCATGATCGCGACCACCTACCTGACCAGCCGTCAGATGATCCTCAAGACCGGCTGGGCCGAGGACCCGCAGCAGCGGATGATCCAGCGACTGATGCTCTACGGCATCCCCGCGTCGCTGCTGATCTCCGGCGCGATCTTCCCGATCGGTGTGATCATCTACTGGGTCACCAACAACCTGTTTACGCTCGGCCAGCAGCAGTGGGTGCTGCGGAAGTTCCCGCCGCCGGTCACCGCCAAGAAGGCCGTCGCGCCCGCCGCCAGCCGCAACCCGGTGCAGCCCGCCAAGTCCGGCGGCCTGTTCGGTCGGGGCAAGACGGCTCCGCCGGCGCCGGTCAAGGCCGCCGCCCCCAAGGTGGCCGGGCCGAAGCCGGGTGCCAAGCCGGCCAACAACCCGAAGAAGGGTCGCCCCGCCAAGCGGCAGGGCTGACCTGCAAGGGCCGCCGCCGGTGATCCGACGGCGGCCCGTTCCACACCGCGCAGCCGCCGTATGGCCGGCGCCGGATGGAACCGACCGCGCACCGCGCGGCCACGGGCGACACTGCCCGTACAGACGTGCCCGTGGGCACCGGCGACCTCCCGCCGGCCCCGGGAAACCAGTCGGACCCGACGGTCCGGCCGAGCGAGTACGGAGATGAGACCGTGACCGAGACCAGCATCCCCCGCACCGAGCAGCCCCTGGACGAGGAGGAGACCGCGACGCTCGCGGTGGACGGTGACGACACCGAGGACGACGACACCGAGGCGGACGACGACACCGACACCGCCGCGTCCGGCGCCCGGTCGAAGAAGGCCGTCGGCGAGGGCGACCTGTTCCGGCAGAGTGAGATCGCGGCCGACTATGTCGAAGGGTTGCTCGACATCCTCGACTACGACGGTGACATCGACGAGTTGGTGGCCGCAGGGCGCCCCATGGTCGAGGTGGTCGGCGAGCGTCTGCAGAATCTGGTCGGTCAGCGCGGGGCGACCCTGGAGGCCCTCCAGGAGCTGACCCGCCTCGCTGTCTTCCGCCAGACCGGCACCCCGAGCCGCCTGCTGCTCGACGTCGGCGGCTACCGGGCGAACCGCCGCAAGGAACTCGCCGCCGTCGCCAAGAACGCCGTCGAGAAGGTCAAGGAGTACGGCGAGCCGGTCCGCCTGGAGGCGATGTCCGCGTTCGAGCGCAAGTGTGTGCACGACGTGGTCAACGCCATGTCCGGCGTGGCCAGCGAGTCCGAGGGTGTGGAGCCGAACCGGCGCATCGTCGTACGGCCGGCGGACTGACCGGGTGACCCACGACGACAGCACGGCCGACGCCGTGTCCGGCCCGGGCGGTACGCCGCCCGGGCCGTCCCCTGTCCGGCCGGCCGCCGACTCTGCCGACTCCGGCACCGTCCCCTCGCCGGAGGACGCGGCCCTGCCGCCCGAGTTGGCGCCGGCCGCGCTGACCCTCTTCGGCGACCGTCTCGACCTGGCCGCCGCGTACGCCGAGCTGTTGGCCACCGACGGGGTCGTCCGTGGTCTGATCGGTCCCCGAGAGGCACCCCGCATCTGGGATCGCCACCTGCTCAACTGTGCCGCGGTCGCCGAGCGGATCCCGTCCGGCGCGACCGTGCTCGACGTCGGTTCGGGTGCCGGTCTACCGGGTCTGGTGCTGGCCATCGCCCGCCCCGACCTCACGGTCACGCTGATCGAACCCCTCGCCCGACGTACGTCGTTCCTGATCGAGGTCGTCGAGCAACTCGGCCTGGCGAAGTCGGTGCGGGTGTTCCGGGGTCGGGCCGACGAGGCGGCCACCGGGTCGAGCGGCCGGGACCCGATCAGCGGAGACGTGGTGACCGCCCGCGCCGTCGCCCCACTGGATCGGCTGGCGGGTTGGAGTCTCCCCCTGGCTGTTCGAGGCGGTCGTCTGCTGGCACTCAAGGGATCGTCCGCCGCAGCGGAGATCGAGGAGCACGCCGAGGTGGTGACCCGGCTGGGTGGGGGCGAGCCGACCGTGCACCTGTGCGGCGTCGACGTGATCGATCCCCCCACCACTGTCGTGGAGATCGTGCGTGAGCGGATCGTCGGCCCTCGGCCGGCGGCGAGCAAGCGCAACCGGGGCGGTCGCTCCCGCCGACGCTGACAGTTCGCGCCATCGGGCTTCCGGCCGGTGGGTTGCCTCGTTGTACCGGTACGGATGGACGAGGAGATGAGAACCCGACGTGGACCGGCCGCGCCCGTCCGCCGTAGGCTGACCGCGCGTCGATAGTGTGGAGCGGGCGGTGGACGTCGAGGGTCTCCGACCGCTCCCGAGGGCCGTACGCTCCGGGTTGCGAGCGTGGTGTGGCCAAGTTGACCGGGGCGCGGACCGACCATCCGAAGCGGGCAGGGATGACAGGTGCATGACGACGGCAGGTACGACGATCCACACGTGACCGGGGCGAGCAACGATCCCGTTTCACGTGAAACCGACTACCCGAGCTGGTCCCCCGGCGTGACCGGGCAAGGAGAAGGTGATCCGCCGGCCTCACGTGACCACCGTCCGGGGTCGGAACCGCCGGAGAGCTCGACCACCTCGGAGTCCGCGAGCGCTCGCCGGACGCCGGAGAGCCTGAGTCGACCGGTCAACGCCGCCGAGGTTCGGTCTAGCTCGGGCCGCCGCAACACTGCGGCGGCGGTTCGCTTCGAGCCGGCGGTCCCGCACCAACCCACCGCAGCGGTTGTTCGGGATGCCGCCGAGGCGCCTGTCGCTTCGACCGAGTCGTTGGCCGCCGTGGCCGCTGACCCCACGTACGTTTCACGTGAAACCCCGACGCGCGAAGAGGATGACCCACCGTTGGCTATGGAGGCGATGCGCGCCGTGCAGATCCTGAATCCCAGTGGCGAGGTGACCATGCCTCGACCGGACCGGACCCGGGTCATGTGCGTCGCCAACCAGAAGGGCGGCGTGGGTAAGACCACGACCACCGTCAACCTTGCGGTGGCGCTCGCCCTGCACGGCAACCGGGTTCTCGTGGTGGACCTCGACCCGCAGGGCAATGCCTCGACCGGGCTCAACGTCCCGCACCACACCGGCATCCCAGACGTCTACGACTGCCTGATCAACAGCGTGCCCCTGGTGGAGGTGGCGCAGGCGGTGGAGGGCATCCCCAACCTCTGGTGCGTACCCGCGACCATCGACCTGGCCGGCGCGGAAATCGAGCTGGTCTCGGTGGTGGCGCGCGAGTCGCGCCTGGACCGGGCCATCGCCGCCTACCCCGGTCAGTTCGACTACGTCTTCATCGACTGCCCACCCTCACTCGGCCTGCTCACGGTCAACGCCCTGGTGGCCGCGCAGGAGGTGCTGATTCCGATCCAGTGCGAGTACTACGCACTGGAAGGGCTCAACCAGCTGATCAACAACATCAACCTGGTACGCCAGCACCTCAACCCGAAGCTCGATGTCTCCACGATCCTGCTGACGATGTACGACCGCCGTACGCGGTTGGCCGACGCCGTCGAGCAGGACGTCCGGAACCACTTCGGTGACAAGGTGCTCCAGGCGGTCATTCCCCGCAACGTCCGGGTCTCCGAGGCACCGAGCTACGGCCAGTCGGTGATGACCTACGATCCCGGTTCGCGGGGAGCAACGAGCTACTTCGAGGCCGCCCAGGAGATCGCCGAGCGAGGCGTCAAGGAGCCGGTGGGCCGGAATGCGTAGTGCGGACGAGACGCTGGGAGGCGTGGCATGAAGAACCGTCCTCGGGGCGGTCTGGGTAGGGGCCTCGGGGCGCTGATCCCGACCGGGCCGGCGCCGGGTGCCACCGGCACCGCGACGGCTGAACCGGAGAACGAGCACGAGGAGGAGGTTGCTGCCGCAGCCATCCCCGCGGCGGCCGTTGGGGTGCCGGTCCACGAACCGGAGCCCACTCTCAGTCCGGTGCCGGGAGCACGCTTCGCCGAGATCCCGGTCGACGCGATCCTGCCCAACCCGAAACAGCCCCGCCAGGTCTTCGACGAGGAGGCCCTGGAGGAACTCAAGACCTCGATCCAGGAGGTCGGTTTCCTCCAGCCCATCGTCGTCCGTCAGCTCGACGACGAGAAGTACGAACTCGTCATGGGCGAGCGGCGTTGGCGTGCCGCCCAGGCGGTGGGGCGGGAGAACATTCCGGCGATCGTCCGGGACACCCGTGACGACGCCATGCTCCGCGACGCGCTGCTCGAGAACATCCACCGGGCCAACCTGAACCCTCTGGAAGAGGCCGCCGCCTACCAGCAACTGCTGGAGGAATTCGGCGCCACCCACGAGGAGTTGGCCCGCCGGATCGGCCGGAGTCGTCCGCAGATCTCCAACACGATCCGGCTGTTGAACCTGCCGGCTCAGGTGCAGCGTCGGGTGGCGGCGGGGATTCTGTCGGCCGGCCATGCCCGAGCACTGCTGAGCCTGGACGAGGCAGAGGCACAGGAACAGTTGGCGTTGCGCATCGTGGCCGAGGGACTGTCGGTTCGGGCGACGGAGGAGATCGTCGCGCTGACGCTCAACGACGGCTCCGCCAAGGGCCAAGCCGCGAAGCGTCGACCGAAGGCACACGCGCCGGCCTTGAACGACCTCGCCGACCGGCTCTCCGACCGCTTCGACACCCGGGTGAAGGTGGACATCGGTCGGAGCAAGGGCAAGATCACGATCGAGTTCGCGACGGTGGACGACCTGGAGCGGATCGTCGGCATCATCGGAGTGCAGCAGGAGGAGGGAGAGGGCTGACCCCTCCTCCTGCCGACGGCCGCGCTACCCATCGGGTGCGCGGCCGTTCTGTATCCGCTCGCCGTTTCACGTGAAACGCCCGCTGTTCTGATGCGGTCCAGCGATCCAGCGGTCCAGCGGTCCAGCGGTCCAGCGGTCTGGCGGTCTGGCGGTTTGGCGGGGCCGCGGTCTGGCGGTCTGGCGGTTTGGCGGGGCCGCGCGAGCCGAGCCTGTACCTCCAGCGCGGCGGGGACGGGTGAGTGCCGTCTGTGGCGCGCTGGTGTACCAGCCCGTGTGCTCGCTCCGCCTGATTGGAAGCGCTCGCCCGACGGGTCGATCGTGAAGAGTGCGGGCCTCTGCCGGAATGGCCGGCGTCGCCTGATGCGCTGTTTCACGTGAAACCGAGGCTGTCGAGGGCTGCCAGGCCGGCACGGATCCCGGCGATTGTTCATGGTGCGTCCTGCGCACCGCTGAGTGGCCCGCTGCCGCCCCTAAGGTCGTCAGGGGTAGTTGCGGTCGACCAGGCCGCTCGGTGAGCCTCTCAGTGCCTCTGAGCAATCCGAGCTGCCTGCCGTCGCGCTCCGGACGTCCCGTATCCGCTCTGGTTCGCCACGGCCGGGCATCCTGGCCATGGTTCGCGCCGGCCTGCTTCGCGCCGGCCTGCTTCGCGCCGGCCTGCTTCGCGCCGGCCTGCTTCGCGCCGGCCTGCTTCGCGCCGGCCTGCTTCGCGGCCGTCGCGGGGGCGGGGCCGCCGTGGATCAGACTCCCGCCGTGGATCGCGCCGAGGCGCCCCCCGGTCCGCGCGCCCCCGGTCCGCGCGCCCCCGGTCCGCGCGCCCGGGCCCGTGCGGCCGGGTGCCGGCCCGGAGCTGTCGATCGCCGACCGGCATGATCAACACAAGGTCAATGAGATCGGGGTGTCGGAGGCACTGGGATACCCCGACTTCACCAATCCCGAGTCGATCATGGCCGATCTGGCGAGCGGGTCCGACGGATGTGGTCTGTTGCCCGGCGGGCTCTGAGAGGAACGCCGACGGGGATGTCGCGGCGGGTATGTGTTGTGCGCCGTCCACCTCTCGCGCCACTGCGCTTCACGCCTCAGTCCGCGTGATCTGGGTGCCGGTCGGCGTCATGTCGGGGCTGCGACTGCCAGGGCTCGGCCGGGTCCGCCGGTGGCATGCGAGTGCCTCGCCTCCCGTGGCTGACTGGGGTCACCCACCGGCCCGCTCGCAGCACTCGACTCCCCAGGGCGCCGCGATTGATTGAGGATGCGGGTGCGGCATGCCTTGCGGTGGCGCTTGAGTGCCTCGGGCTGGCGCGCGGCTGACCGGCCGCGGCCGCTGCTGCTCCGGCCGCTCCCATGTCGCCACCCTCCTGGGCGACGGGCGAGCACTTGCGGAAGGCGCAGCGGGCTCACGAGCCGTCGCGAGTAGAGGTGCGTGGGCCAGGGATCGCTGTCGTGTTGTGCGTCGGCGTGGATGCGCGCCCGCAGGTATCCCAGCCCTGTGGAAAACGTGCCCCGAGGACTGTGCCCGTACGACCTCCAGATACCGGGGACGACCGTTTCGGCCGGTGACCGTTGGAGAGTGACCGCTAGCGTCGTGCGACCTTCGTGAAGGCGAGGAGCACGCAGGACAGCACCGATCAGGGGCGTCGGCGACAGCCGTCGCAGTCCGTTTCGGTGGTCTGCGGACAACGACCGACAGGCGGAAAAGTTATCCACACCGGTTTTCCACAGGCACCCCCTGTTTCACGTGAAACAGCGCGTGGGAGTGGGTGCAAGCCTGTGGATGACGGCCCGTGTTCAGGATCTCGGCAGCCTGTGGATACCGCTCGACGGGAGGGTCCGTGACCCGGCGTGCCGGGTCGACAACAGGCGCTGATCCGCTACGTCGGGACCGATCATTCAGGTAGGGACAGCGGTGCCAGACTCGGTTAGGGTCAGCGTCGTGCACGACACCCCTCCCTCAGTGCCGGACTTCACCCAGTGGCCGTCGTTTCCCTTCGAAGGGGACCTCCACGTAAAGCAACTCGATGATCCGGTCCCGGTCGAACCGCCCCGGAAGGGCGAGGGTCTCCGGGAATGCACCGCCTGCAACGCGCCCGACGACGCCTACATCTGGGTCGGAGAGCGGTGGCGGGTACGCGCCATGGACCGGCCGACCGGGCTGCCCATGGTGCTCATCCTGGAATCGCGGACTCACCTCGATCTCGGTGACCTGCCGAACCTGCTGGCTGCCGAGCTGGGCGTGATGACGGTGCGTCTGGAGCGGGCCATCCGGTCCCTAGACGGGGTGGCGCGAGTGCACGTCAACCGGTGGGGCGACGGCTCAGCCCACCTGCACATGTGGTTCCTCGCCCGGCCGTATGGCCGCCTTCAGCTTCGGGGCACCTTCCTGTCCCTGTGGGACTCGATCCTGCCGCCGATCTCCGAAGCCCAGTGGCGGGAGAATCTGGCGCTCGTCGCCGCCTGGCTCGCCGAGTTTGGTGGCCGCCCGCTCGCCGAGCCGCCCCGCATCCAGTGGCAGGCACCTTCCAGCCTTCTGGCCCAGTCGGCCGCCGCAGATGCCGCTGCCGCTGCCGCTGATGCTGCCGCTGATGCTGCCGCGGCGGCAGCGGCTGCCTCGGTCATCGAGGCGGCAGAGGAGATCCCCGAGCCAGCACCGGATCCCACCGCCGACGTCGATGTGGCCCGGGGCGATGCCGCGTCCTCGCCCGACGCGGTCGCGCTCGACGGGGACGCCGAGGTCGGCTCCGCCGCACCCATCGGCGATCCGGCGCGCGGATCCGATGACCCGGCATCCGCCAACACCGCGTCGGGCGGCGCACCCACTGGCGGCACGCCAACGCCGGGCACGTCAACGCCGGGCACGTCAACGCCAGGCACGCCGGCCTCCGGCACCCCGACGCCAGGCACGCCGGCCTCTGGCACCCCAGCCTCGGGTACACCAACGCCCGGGATGGCCAGCACGGTCACGGCGCCCGTCAACGCACGCTCGGTCCTCAACGACCCGGATGACGACCCGGATGACGGCGGCACCGAAGACGACGCCACAAAGGGTCGCCCGTAACGAGGCCGCCCTCACGCCCGTAACAAGGCCGCCCAAAGGGCCACCCGGACAGCAGCAGCCCCAGGACAGCAGCAAACCCCAGGACAGCAGCAACCCCAGGACAGCACCCTTCGGACGGACGCTCACTGCGGCAGCAGTCGAGGCCGCGAACACCGACGCCTCGGCGACCCGACCGAGCCGCGCCCAACGGGCTCGACCGACCGTGGGCCGGCGACCGCATCCGCGCGTGACGTACGTGTCGACCTCATGGTCGGCACGTACGTCGTGCGTTCGATGCGGGAAGCGTCGCTGAGTAGATCAGGACGTGGCGAGGCGGGCCGCTGCGCGGCTGACCAGTGTGCCGAGGAGGCGACCGAAGTCCAGCCCTGCCGCCTGCACGGCGAGCGGCAGCAGTGAGGTCTCGGTCATGCCCGGCGAGACGTTGACCTCCAGCACGTGTGGCTGGCCGGAGGCGTCCACGATCACGTCGACGCGGGAGAGATCCCGCAGGCCGAGTGCGGTGTGTGCGGCGAGAGCCACGTCAGCGACAGTGGCAGCCACCTCCGGGTCCAGCCGGGCCGGGGCGTGCCAGGTGGTCCGCCCCGCCGTGTAACGGGCGGCGTAGTCGTACACGCCGTTGCGTGGCACGATCTCCACCGGTGGCAGCGCCTGCGGGCCCTCGCCGAGGTCGACGATGGAGACCGCAACGTCCATGCCGGGAACGTACCGCTCCACCAGCGCGGTGGAGTCGTACGCGAAGCAGCCGACCATCGCGGCGGGCAGCGCCGTGGCGTCCCGGACCACCGCGCCACCGAGCCCGGACCCGCCCTGCGCCGGCTTCACCATGAGAGGTAGGCCCAGGCGGCCGACGATCCGGTCCAGTACGGCGACCGCTCCGAGCTCGGAGAAGCGATCGTGTGGGAGTGCCACCCAGTCCGGGGTGGGGATGCCGGCTTCGCGGAGCACCGCCTTGGCCGAGGGCTTGTCCCAGGCGAGTCGGGATGCTCTGGCGTCACAGCCGACGTAGGGGATGTCGCAGAGGTCCAGGACTCCCCGCAGCGAGCCGTCCTCGCCGGTGGCACCGTGCAGTGCGATCACCACGGCGTCCGGCGGGTCCGCGGCGAGCGCCGGCAGCAGCGCGACGTCGGCGTCCCGCATCTCGGCCTCCACACCGACGGCACGCAGCGCGTCGAGCACCCGGCGGCCCGAGCGCAGTGACACGTCCCGCTCGTAGGAGAGCCCGCCCGCGAGCACCACGACGCGCAGGTCGGGCGAGGCTGCGGAATCGGTCACGAGGAAGCGCTCAGCGGCGGTCGTACCCATGCCGGCATCATGCCAAGTCGGGGCCTGGCACGTCGGAGCCGGCCCGGCCACGTCGGCCGGTGGCGCCACCCACGGCACCGAAGACCCGGCGCATCGCGATCTCCTGCTCCATCACACCGGCGAGCCGGCGGACGCCCTCGCGGATCCGTTCCGGCGGCGGAAAGCTGAAGTTGAGGCGCATCGCGCCGGTGCCGGTGCCGTCGGCGTAGAAGCCGGTGCCGGGCACGTAGGCGACCCGGGCGGTGATCGCTCGCGGCATCATGGCCTTGGAGTCGAGCCCGTCGGGCAGGGTGGCCCACACGAAGAGACCGCCCGCCGGCGTGGTCCAACTGGTGCCCTCGGGCATCAGGTCGGTCATCGCGTCGAGCAGGGCGTCCCGGCGTTCCCGGTAGACCTCGCGATAGACCTTGAGCTGCTGCCGCCAGGGCATCGTGCCCAGGTAGGTGGAGACGGCGGCCTGGGCGTAACCGCTGGGGCAGAGGATCTGGGCCTCGCTGGCGATGACCAGCTTGTCGCGGACCGCGTGCGGCGCCAGGATCCAACCGACCCGCAGCCCGGGCGCGAAGGTCTTGGAGAAGGTGCTGAGGTAGAAGACCCCGTCCCGGCGGCGGGCCCGCAGGGGCGCGGGGGCCTCACCCTCGAAACCCAGCTGGCCGTACGGGTCGTCCTCGACGACGAGCAGGCCGGCGCGCTCACAGATGTCGAGGACCCGTTCCCGACGTTCCTCGCTCAGCGTCACACCGGTCGGGTTCTGGTAGGTCGGGATCGTGTAGAGGAACTTCACCCGGCGGCCGGCGCGGGCAAGGTCGGCGATGGCCGCCTCCAGCGCCTCCGGGACGAGTCCGTCCGCATCCATCGGTACGTGCACGACCTGCGCCTGGGCGGCCTGGAAGACGCCGAGCGCACCGACGTAGGTCGGGCCCTCGGCCAGCACCACGTCACCGGGGTCGAGGAAGAGCCGGGCCACCAGGTCCAGGGCCTGCTGCCCGCCCACGGTGACCACGACGTCCTCCGGAGAGGCGCCGCACGCGGCGTCGATCCCGGAGAGCGACATCACCTCGCAGATCCGCTCGCGCAGCTCGAGGGTGCCCTGACCGATGCCGTACTGAAGGGTGGTGACGCCGTGCTCGGAGCCGAGCCGGCCGAGCATCTCACCGACCGCGTCCAGCGGAAGGGCGGCGATGTACGGTGCGCCACCAGCGAGCGAGACGACCTCCGGACGGCTGGCGACCGCGAACAGTGCTCGGATCTCCGAGGCGGTCATCCCGCGTACCCGCCGGGCGTACCGGTCGGTGTAGTCGTCGAGTGTCGTGCCGGTCATGACCTCACCTCGATCGCTGCTCGGGTGGCTCCCGCCCCGGGTACCCCACTCGCCGGTGACCATGGCGGCGGGGCGCCGATTGTCGATCCTAGTCCGCCCGGCCCCCGCTGCTGGGGTGCCAGGACGGATCGACCACATGGCGGACCGTCTGCTCGGCGTCCCCCGCTGGGGTGGGCATCTGCGCGTCCCCTCCCGCATCGCCGATCGGCGGCGTACGATCGCTCGTCGGGGGCAGGAAGGCGGCGCTGTCGTTCCATGCCGGTCTCACCACCGAGCCTATTGTGGGGATGCGCCATATGTCGCGACGTCTGGTCAGCCTGACCCTCGACACGTTGGAAGACCTTCCCAGCCCGTGCCGGCAGTGCGTCTACTGGGAGCTCGACCCGGTCTCCGCGGATCGGGCCTGCGCCGCGGGTGATCCGGGCCTGGAGAAGGAGGCGTGGGTCTCCCAGACGCTGTTGGAGTGGGGCTCCTGCGGCAAGCTCGCGTACGTCGACGGCATGCCGGCGGGCTTCGTGATGTACGCCCCGCCCGCCTACGTGCCCCGCTCGATGGCGTTCCCGACGTCACCGGTCTCCGCCGACGCGGCACTGCTGATGACCGCCAACGTGGTCGCCGCGTTCGCCGGTGGTGGGCTGGGCCGGATGCTGGTGCAGGGCGTCGCCCGGGACCTGACCAAGCGGGGGATCAAGGCAATCGAGGCGTTCGGGGACGCCAAGTTCGGTGACGCCGACGATCCCTCCGGGGGCTGTGTGGCGCCTGTCGACTTCTTCCTCTCGGTGGGGTTCAAGACCGTACGTCCGCATCCGCGTTTCCCCCGGTTGCGTCTCGAGTTGCGCACCGCGCTGAGCTGGAAGTCCGACGTCGAGTACGCGCTGGAGAAGCTGCTCGGGTCGATGAGCCCGGAAACCCTGCTCCGGCCGGTTCGCCCCGCCCCGGCGACCCGTTCCACCAACGGCTGACGGTCGACTCGCCCTGGCCGACGGTCCGGCAGCGATCAGTCGATCACCGTGCCGGCGGCCACGACCGCCCGCAGTTCACTGACGTCCAGCGAGCCGGTCGGGACGTCCCGTTCGACCGGGTAGTACATCCGTTGCACCGCAGCCACGATCGCCTCCACCACACGGTCCCGGAACCGGGGATCGACCAGTTGGGCGCGGTCCGTGGGCGAGGTGAGGTATCCGACCTCGACCCGCACGGCGGGCATCCGGGTCAGTCGCAGCAGTTCCCAGGTCTTGGCGTGGGTGCGGCAGTCCCGCAGCCCGGTACGCGCGACGATCTCCCGCTGCACGAGCCCGGCCAGGCGTTCACCGGTCGCCGAGGTCACCCCGTTGTCGGTGCCGTAGTGGTAGGTCGCGACGCCCTCCGCGTCCGGGTTGGCGTGGCCGTCCAGGTGCAGGGAAATGAACACGTCGGCACCGAGCGAGTTGGCCAGCAGAGCCCGGTCGGTGTCCGGCAGGCACCTGTCGGGCGACGGCCCTCTGGTGAGCTGCACCCGCACCCCGGACGCGGCGAGTCGCCCCTCCAGCCGGCTGGCCAGGTCGTGCACCAGGTCCGCCTCCGTCCAGCGCAGCGACCCGTCGGGCACCACCATCCCGGGGTCGGTGCCCCCGTGCCCGGGGTCGATGACCACCGTCTTGCCGACCAGCGCCGGCCCGGACTGCCGGATCGCGTCGGACTCGCGGAGCCACTGCGGGCGACCACCGACGACCTTGCGGCCGATCCGGCGCAGCGCGTTCATGGTGTGTGGGCCGCAGGAGCCGTCGGGGGTGAGCCCGACCTCGCGCTGGAACTGCGCCACCGCGCGGGCCGTCCGGATGCCGTAGATGGAGTCCGCCCGGCCCACGTCGTACCCCATCTCCAGCAGCCGTTCCTGGAGCGACCGGACGTCCTCGCCGCTGAGCGGCTCGGGGACGGCGTGGTAGAGGGTTCGGGCGCCGAGCCGCCAGCGTGCCGCGTCCAGGGCGCGCCAGGTCTCCGCACCGACCCGGCCGTCCACGCTGAGCCCGCGGGACTGCTGGAACGCGCGGACCGCCCGCTCGGTGTCGAGGTCGAACTCGTCGGATTGCGTCCCGGCGGCGGCGAGGAGTTCGAGGCCGAGAAGGATGGTACGGATCTCCGTGACCGCGGGTCCTCGGTCACCGGGTCGGATCGGACGCACGCACGACCCCCTCTGCACGACGCTGGCTGGCCGGGCGGCCTCGGCTTGAGGCTATGCGCTCCGGCGCGGCGAGGTGGCGGGCCAGGGAAAACAGCCGGGAACGCCGAACCCCGCACCCGGCGAGCGGGTACGGGGTTCGGTAGGTGTTGCTGCCGATCAGAGAGCCGACTGGATGAGCCGGACCAGCTCGCCCTTCGGCTTGGCGCCGGCGATGGACTGCACCGGCTGACCGTTCTTGAAGACGGTGAGCGTCGGCACCGACATCACCCGGTAGGCGCGTGCGGTCTCCGGGTTCTCGTCGATGTTGAGCTTGACGATGGTGACCTGGTCACCCATCTCGCTGGCGATCTCCTCGAGCAGCGGCGACACCTTGCGGCAGGGGCCGCACCACTCGGCCCAGAAGTCCACCAGAACCGGCTTGTCGGCCTGCAGCACGTCGGCGACGAAACTCTTGTCCGTGACCGCCTTGGTATTTCCCACTATGCCCCTCCTCCGGGATGTGTTTCTTGTTCAGCCGAGCGTCGCGATGAACCGTTCGGCGTCGAGCGCGGCGGCACAGCCGGTGCCGGCCGCGGTGATCGCCTGACGGTAGGTGTGGTCGACCACGTCGCCGGCGGCGAAGACGCCGGGCACGTTGGTGCGGGTGCTGGGGGCGTGGACCTTGACGTAGCCCTCGTCGTCCAGCTCGACCTGGTCGCGGAACAGCTCACTGCGCGGGTCGTGACCGATGGCCACGAAGACGCCGGTCACGTCCATCACCTTGGTCTCGCCGGTGTGCACGTTGCGGACCCGTACGCCGGTGACCTTGCCGTCGTCGCCGAGGATCTCCTCGACGGTGCTGTTCCACTCGACCTTGATCTTCTCGTTGCTCAGCGCCCGGTCGGCCATGATCTTGCTGGCGCGGAACGAGTCGCGGCGGTGGATGATCGTGACCGACTCGGCGAAGCGGGTGAGGAAGGTGGCCTCCTCCATCGCCGAGTCACCGCCGCCGACCACCACGATCTGCTGGTTGCGGAAGAAGAAGCCGTCACAGGTGGCGCACGCGGAGACACCGTGACCCAGGTATTCCTGCTCACCGGGCACGCCCAGCGGACGCCAGGCCGAACCGGTCGAGAGGATGATGGATCGGGCCCGGTAGGCGGTCTCGCCGACCCAGACGGTGCTCACCGCGCCGGAGCCGACGTCGCCGGTGTCCACCAGCTCGACCCGGGTCACGTCGTCGGTGAGGAACTCGGCGCCGAACCGCTCGGCCTGCTTGCGCATGTTGTCCATCAGCTCGGGGCCGAGGATGCCGTCAGCGAAGCCGGGGAAGTTTTCCACCTCGGTCGTGGTCATCAGCGCACCACCGGACTGCACGCCCTCAATGATCAGCGGCTTCAGGTTGGCGCGCGCGGCGTAGACAGCCGCCGTGTAGCCGGCCGGCCCGGAGCCGATGATGATCAGGTTGCGGACCTCGTCCACTGCCGTCTCCCGAGTTGTGTGTGTTCGGCGTCGGCGTGGGCACCGATGCCGATCCGAGTTGCCGACGCCTGGGTGGGGCCGGCAGCTGACTTCCAGAACGTCATCGTACGAACCGGGGATTCCCGAGCCGGGCATCCGGTGGGTCAGGTCACGTGGGCGGTCATCGCGCCATCGACCGTGGATTCACCCTACCCGCGCCGAATACCGGCTGTCCGAGCCGGACCCGGGCACTCCGCACTCCGGGCCGCTCACCCAGGCCCACCGGGCCCCGGTCGCGTCGGTGAAGCGGATGACCAGCGCCGGCTCGCCCTGGAACCGGGCGTAGTCCATCACCTCGATCACCAACGGCCCGTTTCCGTGCTCCGCCGTCACGGTGGTCAGGCAGGTCGTCAGCGCGGTCTCGTCGGTCAGCCGGGCCAGTTGGTCCAGCCCGTCGGTCATGGGACGTCGACTCCCCCCGGCGTCCACCTCCGGCTGGGTGCCGGGCGTGTTGCCGGACGCTCGGCTGGAGCTCGGCGCGCTTTGCAGGGTGCCCTGCTCGTTGCCGAGGGTCTGCGGGGTGTAGTCCGTACCGCTGCGTAGTGCCGGCCCGGTGGTGCGGGCCGCGTCGGCCCCCGCGACGCCCTCGGGTGCGCTGGCCGGCCGTTCTAGGGCGGTGCCACCGGTGTCGTGCGAGACGGTCCCGGGCAGTTGGGTGAGGCCCAGCGCGACGGCGACGACGGCGACCGTGACGGCGGCCACCGGTCCGCCACGGCGGGCCCACTCACGCCAGCGCCGACCGGGGCCGGTGGATGCCCGGCGCCCCGGCCTGACCGACGTGGAGGTGGCGGGTCGGCGGCCGGCCCCGCCCTGGGCCGGTACGACCAGTGGCGTCGAGGGGTCGCCGCCGGCGTCGACCCGGTGCTCGGTCGAGGGACCGCCGGACGTCGGCTCCGCGGCGGCCAACGCGGCGGAGAGGCGGTCGACGATCGCCTGCGGCATTTCCGGTGATGGCTCGGCCCAGCGGGCCAGACTCGCGCGGACCTCCGTCAACGCGGGAGCCAGCTGTGCGTACGCCTCGACCCAGGCCGGGTCCGTGGACACCAGTCGGGCGACTTCCTCCTGCTGCGGGGTGCCGTCCAACGCCCCGCCGAGGTAGTCAGCGAGGAGGTCGTCGTCGACCTCCCGGAACCCCTCGGTCGTCACGTGTCCTCCTGGTTGGCGTCCCGCCGGTATCGGCTCGACCTCGATCCGACGCCCTCCGCCGGGCCTGGGTTCCCGGGCGTGACGCCCGGCACGTCGGTGATCAGGCCGGCTGGCTCCGATCGGGGCGAGGGCGCGGCGACCACGGCAGGGCGGAGATGCCCGAGCATCACGGCCAGACGGGCTCGGCCCCGGGCACACCGGCTCTTCACGGTCCCCTCGGCGACGCCGAGGATGCGGGCGACCTCGGCGACCGCGTAGCCCTGTACGTCCACCAGCACCAGTGCGGCGCGTTGTTCGAGGGGCAGCGCGGCGAGCGCCTCGCGGACCACCAACGCGGTGTCGTGGTCCGGTGCCGGGGCGGCCGGCTCGGGCCCGCCGATGCCCGAGCCGGCCTCGGCGCGGTTGCCGTCCGGCAGCGGCACGGTCGGGTGCGCCTGCCGGCGACGGATCCGGTCCAGGCAGGCGTTCACCACGATGCGGTGCATCCAGGTCGTGACGGCGGAGTCGCCGCGGAACCGGGACGCCGCCCGGTGCGCGGACAGCAGCGCGTCCTGGAGAGCGTCGGCTGCCTCCTCGCGGTCGCCGAGGGTACGCAGGGCGACGGCCCAGAGCCGGTCGCGGTGCCGACGGAACAACTCGGCGAACGCGTGCGGATCACCATCGACATGGGCACGCAGCAGCTCCAGATCGGTAGCTGCTGCGTGCCCGTCCATCACCACGTCCTGTGGAGGAAGTGCCACGAGGAAGCCGCCAGGCTCACGACCCCTGGACCGTGATCTCCTGGACGCCCAGCTTGAAGCCACCCTCGGAAGGGGGCAGTTCGGTGATCCAGAACAGCAGGTACTGGTATTTCTTGTCGGCGTCGAATCCGTTGAACGCCATGGTGGCGCCGTCGTGGTCCTCGAATGGCTGACCGATGAAGTCCGTGTAGTTCGCGACCAGCTGCTTGTCGCCATTCGAAGTCGACGGCGGGTTGGTCGTGCCGGAGATGAGCTGGGCGGACGCGCCCGGGGCCGAGAGCACCGCCTGCACCAACTTGACGCTGTGCGGCTCGCCGAGGTCGAGCCAGACCCCCATGCCCTTCTTGAGGTTGCCGAAGTTGGGCCGGTCCCGGTACGTCTCGGTCTCCCAGCCCTTGTCCTCGTCACCGTCGATGACCTTCTCGGCCCCGCCGACCTCGCTGCGGTTCTTGCTGTCCGGGTCGATGATCCGAACGTTCTTCACCGCCAGCTTGCGCACCTCGTTGGCAGCCGGGGTGGAATCGGCTGGGGCGCTGGAGGTGGGAGCGGGAGGCTGGTTGGCCTGCGGGTCCTTGTCGCCGTCGTCGCCCAGGGTGCTGATCCCGATCAGGAGACCCACCAGGGCGACCACCAGCAGACCGGCGATGCCCAGGGCGACCTTGCGACCCCCGGCCGCAGCCAGTGGCGACGGCTCTTCGCCGGTCTCGGCGGCGAACCGCAGCGGCCCGCTGTTGTCGAGGTAGTGCTCCTCCTCGGCCGGCACGTCGAGGCGGGCAAGCTCGGCGGCGAGCACGTCGGAGGACGGTGGCGCGATCTGGGCGTCGAGCAGATCCATGGTCAGGTCGTCCAGGTACGCGGGCACACCCGCCCGGACCTGGCGGGGTGCCGCGAGGGCGCCCCCGGCGTCCCGAACGGCGTCCGGGATGGCAGCACGGCCGTGGCCGGCGGTGGCGCCACGCAGCGGCGCCTCGGCGTGCGGCCAGTAGCCGGTCAGGGCGAAGTAGAGGACGCCGCCGACCGCCCGGATGTCGTTCTCCTGGCTGTCGTCGCCATCGGTGCGGGCGTCCGCCAGGACGACGCGGCCCTCGTCGCTGATCATGACGGTGCCGGGGTGGACGTTGCCGTGCACCATTCCGGTGGCGTGCACCGCGGCGAGAGCGCTCGCGACGGCGTTGCCGATCGCGGTGGCCCGGGCCGGGTCCAGCGGGCCGTCGGCCGTCAGGTCCCGCAGGGACTGCCCGTCGACCCACTCGCGTACCACGTACGCCCGGTCGGCCTCGTCGATCGCGTCGTAGACGCCGACCAGGTTGGGGTGGATGACCCGGCTGGCCGCGACGGCGGCCTGAAGCATCTCGGTGGCGGAGTCACCGCCCGGGTAGCGCAGCACCACCGCGACGGGACGGCGCAGGATGACGTCGACCCCGCGCCAGACCAGCCGACCCGCGCTGTCGTTGTTGATGTGCTCAACCAGCTCGTACCGCTCGGCGAGGACTTCACCGGCCGTGGGAGCACCGAAGGTCATGACCGGAGGAGCGCTTTCGTCCGCCTCCTGACCCTCGCCGACCTGGGTCACCCGTCCTCCCTCGGTGATCGTGTCGATCGATGGACCCGCACTGCTGGGCATGTGGCTTCCCGCTCTGCCGTTGAAGGAACCGGCCGACCGGTTTCGACGCGCAGCGTCGGCCCCTGCCGTACCCGTCGAGAGCGACCTTACCCGGGTTGCCCGTCTCCCCGACATGTCATCTTCCCGCCGTACCCGGCGGGTTCCCGGCAGTCGGAGAAGTCGTCCGGTTACGACCGTTGTCAGCCACGTTGCTGGCACATGTACTAGCTAATCTACGGCTTCACCGCAAGTGACCGACGCCGGGGCTGGGCTGGTGCGACGCTCCCAACAACTGACCTGTTCCCGCCGATCGGCCTGGCACGCTCAGCCATACGGTTGGTTATCCACAGGACGATGCGGTGGTTGACCGGCGAATCGCGGAGTTATCCACAGCTGCATCCCCAGCCTGGTGATCCGCAGTGACGGTCTGTATGTGTATCAACTTGTTGTGATCGGTTGCTGGCGATCAGCGACCGAGGCGACGCCGGACCATGCCGACCACCTCGGTGATCTCACTGATCCGTAGCAGCATGGCCAGACCCAGGTAGGTCCCCCCGATCACCGCGCCACCAACCACCAGTTGGACGATCGCCTGGAGTCGGCTCGGCGTGGCGTCGCCGGGGAGCAGCTTCACGACGATCAGGCCGACCAGTGCGGCGCCGAGCGCCGCGACCAGGACACGGCCGCCGGTCCGCATGATCTCCCCGAGGCCGATACGCCCGATGCGCGGGCGGAGCAGCCAGGCCGACCCGATGGCCGCCGCCAGGTAGGAGACCGCGTTGCCGATCATCATCCCGGCGCCCGCGAAGCTCGCCGAGAAGGCCACGAAGAGCACGATCTGCACGCCGATCCGCAGCGCCACCACCGGAATGTTGATCAGCGCGGGAGTGCGGGTGTCCGGCAGCGCGTAGAAGGCGAAGGTGAAGAGCTGGCTCACCGCGAACGGGACCAGCGCCAGCGCGGCGGCCAGCAGCACGACGGAGGTGGCGGTGGCGTTGTCCTCGGTGAAGGCGCCGACCCGGAACAGCGTGAACGCGATCGGGGTGGCGAGGACGGCGTAGCAGACCGCGATCGGAGCGAGTACCGCGGTGACCGTGCGGGTGCCCCGAGAAAGGTCGGCGGCGAGGTCGGCGTACCGGCCGTCGGCGGCGGCCGCGCTCATCCGGGGCATCAGCGCCGTGATGATCGAGACGGCGATGATGCCGTGCGCGGTCATCAGCAGCAGGAAGACGTTGTTGTAGATCAGCGGGCCGGCCGCGTTCTCCTTGCCGGCCCGGTTCAGCAGGTTGAACAGCACGATCAGGCCGACCTGGCTCACCGCGACGTAGCAGATCATCCACGCGCCGAGCCGGCCCAGCTCGCGCAGCCCGAGGGCGCGGAAGTCGAAGCGCAGCTTCCAGCGGAAGCCGACCTTGCGCAACGCCGGCAGCAGGCCGGTCGCCTGGATGGCCACGCCGAGCAGGGTGCCGCCACCGATCAGGATGATCCGGCCAGCCGTCATGTCCTCCGGCTGGACGATCTTCGCGCCGAAGATCGCGATGTAGAGGCCGGCGGTGCCGATGACCACCAGGTTGTTGAGGATCGGCGCCCACATCGGGGCGGCGAAGTGACCCCGGGTGTTGAGCACCGCGCTGATCAACGCGGAGAGCCCGGAGAAGAAGATCATCGGCAGCATCAGGTACGACAGGTGCCGGACCAGTTTGGAATACTCCTCCGTCGACTCGCTGCTGCCGTACAACCAGGTGAGCGGCCAGGCCAGGGCCACCGCCAGGACGGCCGCCGCGCCGAGCGCCAGCACCGCGAGGGTGAGCAGACGCTGGGCGTACGCCTGGCCGCCGTCGACGTCGGCCTTCCGTCGACGCACCAGCACCGGGATCAGCACGCTGGTGAGGACGCCGCCGAGCAGGAACTCGTAGACCATCCCGGGCAGGATCTGCGCGGTGGTGTACGCGTCGCCGACCAGCGCGCCGCCGAGCGCCGCCCCGATGACGAGGTTGCGCAGGAAGCCCGTACCGCGGCTCACCAGGCTGCCGATCGCCATCACCGCGCTGTTCGTGGCCGCGCTCGCCTCGGCCACCTGTTCCTGCGGCGGTGCGGTCGACTCCAGGGCCGGCTGGTTCAGCGGCTCGGCGGAGATGAAGGTGGCACCGTCGCCCGGACGTACGCCGGCTCCGGGCCCCCCATCCTGCGCGGCGTTGGCGCTGCGGTAGAGCCCGCCGCTCATCTCCAGCCTCCCAGGGGTACGTCGAGCCGGACACCGACCCGCACGCCACAGACCATAGTCAACCCCCACCCGTTACCCGCGCCCGGCGGATCGGATCACACCCCGGCCCGATAAGCTGGCGATCCCATGTCCGAAGCCTCCGCTCCACACGCCGCCGACCGCCGCGAACTCACCGCCGCGCAGCGCAACGCCGTCGCCGAACTGCTCCGAGTCTCCCCGGTCGCCGACGAGTTGGGCCGCCGCTTCGTCCGCGCCGGTCACGAGTTGCACCTGGTGGGCGGTTCGGTGCGTGACGCGCTGCTCGGCCGACTCGGGGACGACCTCGACTTCTGCACCGACGCGCACCCCGACGAGACCCTGCGGATCCTCAAGGGCTGGGCCGAGTCGATCTGGGAGACCGGTCGCGAGTTCGGCACCATCGGCGCCCAGCGCGACGGTCTCCGGCTGGAGATCACCACGTTCCGCGCGGAGTCGTACGACCAGGTCAGCCGCAACCCGGTGGTGGTCTACGGCACCAGCCTCGACGAGGACCTGAAGCGGCGCGACTTCACCATCAACGCGATGGCGGTCAGCCTGCCGGAACACCGGTTCACCGATCCGCACGGCGGGTTGGACGACCTGTCGGCCAAGGTGATCCGTACCCCGAGCACCCCCGGTGAATCGTTCGGCGACGACCCGTTGCGGATGCTGCGGGCCGCCCGGTTCGCCGCCCAACTGCGCTTCGCCGTACACCCGGACGTGCACCGGGCGATGAGCGAGATGTCCGCCGACCTGGACCGGATCACCGCCGAGCGGATCCGCGACGAGTTCACCAAGCTGCTCTGCGGTGCCGACCCGATCACCGGGCTGCGGCTGCTGGTCGACACCGGGCTGGCCGAACGGTTCCTGCCGGAGCTGACCGGGTTGAAGCTGGAGATCGACGAGCACGCGCAGCACAAGGACGTCTACGAGCACACCCTGACGGTCGTCGCGAACGCCGTCTCGCACGAGGACGAGGGCTGCGACTTCGTCCTGCGGATGGCCGCCCTCATGCACGACGTGGGCAAGCCGGCGACGAAGGCCGCGGCCCCCGACGGTCGGGTCAGCTTCCACCATCACGAGGTGGTCGGCGCGCGGCTGACCAAGGCCCGGATGAAGGCGATGCGGTACCCGAAGGAGGTCATCGCCAAGGTGACCGCGCTGGTCGCGCTGCACCTGCGCTTCTACGGGTACGGGCGGGGCGAGTGGACCGACTCGGCGGTACGCCGCTACGTCGCCGACGCCGGAGACCTGCTGCCCCGACTGCACAAGCTGACCCGCTCGGACTGCACGACCCGCAACCGGCGCAAAGCCGCGCAGCTCGCCGCCGACTACGACGCGCTGGAGGACCGGATCGCACGGATCGCGGCCGAGGAGGACCTGGCCCGCGTCCGCCCCGACCTGGACGGCAACGCGATCATGGAGCTGCTCGGCGTACCGCCGGGGCCGGTGGTGGGTCGGGCCTGGAAGCACCTCAAGGAACTGCGCCTCGAACATGGCCCGCTGGACCGTGATGCCGCCGAGGCGGAGCTGCTCCGCTGGGCCCGCGCCGAGGGTCTGATCGAGTAGGTCGCCCGCTCGCCTCCTGCGGGAGATCTTGGAAGGAAGATGCCCCTGGAGGGGCGCATTCCGTCCAAGATCTTTACGGCTCGCCCGCGACGAACACGGGACACCCCCGGTACGCCGACGGGCGCCACCCCCGAACCGGGGAGCGGCGCCCGTCGGCGTACACCGTCAGCGGGTCTCGACGGCCTTGCCGTCGACGGACGCGGTGCCGTTGCCGGCCGGCGTGGACGCCGAGCCGAGCCGAGCCAGCAGACCAGCCAGGTCGATGCCGGTCAGGTCGCTGCCGAGCTGGAGCCCCTGGGCCACGTTGCCGGCCACCGACTTCGTCAGCGACGACGCACCGTCGGTGGAGATGACGGTCATCTTGTCGATCGCCCCGATCGGCGCGCTGGCCGCCTCCACCACCTGCGGCAGCACCTTGACCAGCAGGTCCAGCACCGCCGCCTCCCCGTACGCGGCGAACGCCTCGGCCTTGCGCGCCATCGCGTCGGCCTCGGCCTCACCCCTGGCCAGGATGGCCGCGGCCTCGGCCTGGCCCTCCCGCTCGACCGCCTCGGCGATGGCGGAACGCCGACGCTGCTCGGCCTCACCCTCCTTCGCGCCCTCGATCGCGTTCGCCTCGGCGAGGGCGGCCCGACGGGCCCGCTCGCCCTCACCGGTGAGCCGCGCCTGTTCGGCGGAGGCCTGCGCGGCGGCGATGACCGACTGCCGCTGCGCGTCCGCGTGCAGCACCGCCGCGTTGCGTGACGCCTCCGCCTCCTGCTCCACCTTGTACCGGGCCGCGTCGGCCGGCTTGCGTACCTCGGTGTCCAGTTGGCGCTGCTTGAGTTCGGCGTTGCGCTCGGCGACCTTCTGCTGCTCGGAGAGGATCGCCTGGTCCCGTTCCGCCTGCGCGAGCGGGCCGGCGGCGGCGGACTTCGCCTTCGCCGCGTCGATCTCGGCCTGGATGCCGGCCTGCTTGAGGGCCAGGTTCCGGTTCGCCTCCGCGATGGCCTCCTCGGCGAGTAGCCGCTCCTGCTCGGCCTGCTGCCGGGCCCGCGCCTCGGCGATCGCCGCGTCCTTCAGCACCCGGGCGGCCTCCGGCCGACCCAGGTCCTGCAGGTAGGAGCCCTCGGCGAGGATGTCCTGGAGCTGGAAGGTGTCCAGCACCAGGCCCTGGTTGGTCATCGAGTGCTCGGCTTCCTCGGCCACGGCGCTGGCGAACGCCGCCCGGTCCCGGATGACCTCCTCGACGGTGAGCCGGCCGACGATCGAGCGCAGCGCGCCGGCGAGCACCTCCCGGGTGAAGTTGTCGATCTCGTCCTGCTGGTGCAGGAACCGCTGGGCGGCGGCCCGGATCGCGTCCTCGGTCCCGCCGACCTTCACGATCGCCACGCCGTGCAGGTCGGCGCGGATGCCCTGCTTGCTCACCGCGCCCCGGATGCCGACGTCGATCCGTCGGCTGGACAGGTCGAGCGACTGGAGCTTCTGCACCACCGGGAGCACGAACACCGACGCGCCGAGCACGACCTTCTGCCCGGAGGTGTCGGTCGACCGCCCGCCGTCGGCGGTCTGCGTGGTGCGACCCTTGCGACCGGTGACGATGAACGCCTCGTTCGGCCCGGCCACCTTGATTCGAGAGAGCACGAAGAGCACCAGGATGAGCACGAGGAGGACCGCGCCACCGATGGCGATTAACAGGGCCATATAAGGAGTCCCGTCTACGAGGGGGAAATCAGTAGGTCTCGACCTGCACGCTTGTCTCGCTGAGCGCCTGCACGACGAAGACCTGGGCGCCGATCGGTATCGGCTGGTCCGCGCGGGCGCTGAGCTTGACCGGTTGGCCGGCGAGGCGGATCCGGACCTCGCCGTACCCGTCGACCGGCACCGGGGTGACGACCAGGCCGAGCGCGCCGACCAGGTCGTCGCGGGTGGGGGTGGGGTCGGTGCGCATGTTCCGCGCCGCCCGGCTCAGCCGGGACGCCAGCCAGCCGGTGGGCACGGCCGCGAGCACGCCGCCGACCACCGCTCCGACGACCATTCCCGGTGTACGCGCACCGAGCAGTTCGTTGACGATGGCCGCGCCGAACCCGAATGCTCCGGCGAAGCCGGCGACCGTCTCGACCGAGATCGGGCCGTCCACGTCGGCGTGCCCGAACTGGAGCAGCTCGGTGCCGAGCAGGGCGAGCGCGAGCACCCCGATGCCCGCCCCGCCGATGATCAGAAAGACCAGTGTCCCCGTTGCCACGACCTGCACGGTATCGATGTGGCGCAACGTTGAGCCGCCCCGCTCGACGCGGACATGATCTTCTGTGGAGTGGCGTTCGGCCCGACGCTGGTAGCCGTGCCGGCAAGGTCATCCGGGTCGGGGGAGAATGGGCTGATGCGCTGGACCGTGCTCGACTCACCGATCGGCGAGTTCTCCGTCGCCACCGACGGCACGAACGTCTGCGGCGCCGCCTTCGGCCGGGTCGAGGCAGCGGTCGACGAGCCCGCCGACGCGCTGTCCCGGCAGGCCGTCGACGAGCTGCGGGCGTACTTCGCCGGTGAGCTGACCGCGTTCAGCGTCCCGGTGTCGATGCCCCGGGGCTCCGACTTCGAGCGGGCCGTGTGGCGGGAGATGACCCGGATCCCGTACGGGGAGACGCTGACGTACGGCGAGGTGGCGCGCCGGGTCGGGGACGCCGGGGCGGCACGGGCGGTGGGCGTGGCCTGCAACCGCAACCCGGTGCCGGTGATCGTGCCGTGTCACCGGATCGTCGGCGCGGGCGGCAAACTGGTCGGCTTCGGTGGGGGCCTGCCCCGCAAGGTCAAGCTGCTGGAGTTGGAGGCCGGGGTCGCCCTGGGGCACGCCTGGTCCCAGGGGTGACCGATCGGCTGCGGCTGTCGCCGTACCTGGAGATGGCGGGCTGAAACGCGAAGAGGGCCGGGTCCACACGGACCCGGCCCTCTTCGGTGCTGTTGGTGTTCAGCAGGTCAGCGCGCGGCCTCGCCGGCGATGAACTCCTCGACGGCCTGGTGGGCGTCGTGGTCGGCGTACTGCACCGGCGGGGACTTCATGAAGTACGACGACGCCGACAGGATCGGGCCGCCGATCTTCCGGTCCAGCGCGATCTTCGCGGCGCGGACCGCGTCGATGATGACACCGGCGGAGTTCGGCGAATCCCACACCTCGAGCTTGAGCTCGGCGTTCAGGGGGGTGTCACCGAACGAGCGACCCTCCAGGCGGATGTACGCCCACTTGCGGTCGTCCAGCCACGGCACGTGGTCCGACGGGCCGATGTGCACGTCGCTCTTGCTCATCTCGTGCGGGATCTGCGAGGTGACCGACTGGGTCTTCGAGATCTTCTTCGAGACCAGCCGCTTGCGCTCCAGCATGTTCATGAAGTCCATGTTGCCGCCGAAGTTGAGCTGGTACGTGCGCAGCAGCTCGACGCCGCGGTCCTCGAAGAGCTTCGCGAGGGCGCGGTGCACGATGGTCGCGCCGACCTGGCTCTTGATGTCGTCGCCGACGATCGGCAGACCCGCGTCCTCGAACTTCTGGGCCCACTCGGGGTCGGAGGCGATGAAGACCGGCAGGGCGTTGACGAACGCGCAACCGGCGTCGATCGCGGCCTGGGCGTAGAACTTGGCGGCCTGCTCGGAGCCGACCGGGAGGTAGCAGACGACGACGTCGACCTGCGCGTCGCGCAACGCCTGCGCCACGTCGACCGGGGTCGCGTCGGACTCCTCGACGATCTCGCGGTAGTACTGGCCCAGACCGTCGAAGGTCGGACCGCGCTGCACGCTGACGCCGGTCGGCGGCACGTCGCAGAGCTTGATGGTGTTGTTCTCGCTGGCGACGATCGCCTCCGCGAGGTCCATGCCCACCTTCTTGGCGTCCACGTCGAATGCCGCGACGAACTCCACGGAGTTGACGTGGTAGTCGCCGAAGGCGACGTGCATGAGACCCGGGACGCGGTCGTTCGGGTTGGCGTTCCGGTAGTACTCGACGCCCTGAACCAGGGACGAGGCGCAGTTACCCACACCGACGATGGCGACGCGGACGGAGCCCATAGCGTCTGCCTCCTTCTTTTCTGTCACGGCCGCTCATTCCTGGTCTCTCCAGGCGGAGGCGGGCTGTTGTCTTCTCGTCGGCCGCCGGCTGTCCCGATGTTCGGGACCGTCGGGGCTCGGCCGGAGCGCTCGTTGGCGATGAGCTCCTCCAGCCAGCGGACCTCGCGCTCACAGGCATCAAGGCCGTGGCGCTGCAGTTCCAGCGTGTAAGCGTCGAGGCGCTCGGCTGCCCGGCCCAGCACGTCGCGAAGCCCTTCGCGACGCTCCTCGATCTTGCGGCGGCGACCCTCCAGAATGCGCAGGCGGGTCGCCTGGTCGGTCCGGGCGAAGAACGCGAAGTGCACCCCGAAGCCCGTGTCGTCATACGTCTCGGGCCCGGCCTGTGCAATCAGCTGGGCGAAGCGTTCCTTGCCTTCCGCGGTGATTTTGTAGACCACCCGACCTCGTCGGCTGGTCAGCGCGGGAACCTCCTCGGCAGTGGCGGGCGTCTCAGCAGCTTCGGTGATCCATCCCGCCGCCTGGAGCCTGCGTAGCGTGGGATAGAGCGAGCCGTAGCTGATCGCCGCCCGGATCGCGCCGAGTTTGGCGGTCAGCTCCTTGCGCAGCTCATAGCCGTGCATCGGAGACTCCTGCAGGAGGCCGAGGATGGCGAACTCAAGCACTGGCCACCCTCTCTTTACCCTCCGGCGTGGAGTGGTAACCGCCGCGATGTATCGGACCGATACATCGCACGTTAGCGGGTCGTGCGGGTCAGGGCAAACCCCCTCTCCGAGACGTCGTCGTCACGGATTGTGAGCGTGGTCGCCTGCTCGGGCCGGACCGCGTACCCTTCTTCGCATGCGTACGCAGCGCCAGGTCGTCGACTACTCGCTCCAGAAGCGAGCAGTGCTGCGTGAGCTCCTGGCCGGCCGGGTCGGCACGTACGACGTCTGCGACGCATCGCCGTACCTGAAGAACGCCGCCCGCTTCCACGGTGAGCCGACCGACCGGCGCTGTCCGATCTGCCGCAGCGAGAACCTGACCCTCGTCCACTACATTTACGGCGACGAACTCAAGCAGTCCGCCGGGCAGGCCCGGACACTCACCGAGCTGCCCGTGCTGGCGATGACGCTGCGTGAGTTCCAGGTCTTCGTGGTGGAGGTGTGCCTCGGTTGTGACTGGAACCATCTCGTCGAGCAGTACCTGCTCGGCCGGGACGGTCTGGCCGGCGACAGCGACGGCACCGGCGAGCAGGACGTGGCAGCCGAAGGTGCGGGTCGGCGGAGGCGAGAGGCGCAACGGTGATCGAAGCAGGTTGGACCGGCCCCGGGGCCGTAGACGAAACCCGGGACGGTCGGCCGCTCGTTAGTCCGATTGGCCCGATTGATACTGCAAGTACCTCGGTGAAACGGCACCCCCGTGCCGGCGTCCCGGGTGAAGCAACTCACGGCAACCCGGTGGCGGCGCAGTCGCGCCCCACCGCGACCGGCAGGGTGTGAGGAATGAACTCGTACGGCGATCCCAGTTCTGCGCGCGGGCGGGCCCAGTACCCGGGCCCGGACGGTGACCCCGGACCCGGCGGTGACTTCCGTGGGGGTGGCTGGTCGGCCTCGGAGGGCGGCGCGGCGACCCCGGGTCGCGCCTCGGTGACACCGCGGGCCACCGGTGGGCGGGCCACGGTCGGCGGATCGGCGTCGGTGCCGCCGCGTGGCGCTGCGGCCGCCGGATCCGCCTCGGTGGGCTCGGCGACCCCGGGTCGCTCCGGGCGAGCATCGGTGCCGGTGTCGCCAGCGCCGGGTGCGGCCACCGGACGCGCTGGTGCGGGCCGGGCCTCGGTTCCCGTGTCCCCGGCGCCCGGCGCGCCAGCGGGTCGGGCCGTGGTCGGTGCCGCTGCCGTCGGTGCGGCCTCCGTCGGCACCGCCTCGGCGGGCCGGGCCAGTGTCGGCTCCGCGTCGGTGGGTGGCCGTGCCGCGGTCGCGCGGGCGAGCGTCTCACCGGTCTCCGGCGGCCCTGGTGGCCCTGGTGGCCCCGGTGGACCCAACGGTCCGGGTCGGGGCAGCCGTGGCGCGGGTGGCTCGGGTGCTGCGGCACGGTCGAAGAAGCGCAAGCGGATGAACCTGCTGATCGCCGCGTTCGCGGCCTTCATCATGCTCGCCGGCATCGGCGTGGTCGGCTTCACCTACTACTCGACGAACGTGGTCATGCCCGACGAGTTGCCGTTGCCGCTGTCCACCACGGTCTACGCCAAGGACGGCAAGACCGCGTTGGCCAAGCTGGGCAGCGAGAACCGCACCTTCGTCACCATCAACCAGATCCCGCAGCACGTGCAGGACGCGGTGGCGGCAGCCGAGGACCGGAACTTCTACCGGCACTCGGGCGTCGACTACAAGGGCATCGTCCGGGCGGGTTGGAACAACATCTCCGGTGGCGACAAGCAGGGTGCCTCGACGATCACCCAGCAGTACGCCCGCAACGCGTTCGAGAACCTCCAGGACGACACGTACGGCCGGAAGGTGAAGGAGGCCATCCTGGCCTCCAAGCTGAACGACGCGTACAGCAAGCCGGAGATCATGCAGCACTACCTCAACGTGATCTACTTCGGGCGCGGTGCCTACGGCATCGAAGCCGCAGCGCAGACCTACTTCGGCAAGTCCGCGAAGGACCTCAGCGTGGGCGAGGGCGCGGTCCTCGCGGCGGTCATCAAGCAGCCGGTGGCGAGCGAGACCCACAAGGGGTTCGACCCCGCGGTCAACCTGCCCGACGCCAAGGCGCGGTGGGACTACGTGATCGGCGGCATGAAGAAGGAAGGCTGGGTGGACGCCCCCAACCGGCCCGCGTCGCCCACCGAGTACCCCAAGGTGCTGGCACCGAAGAAGGGCGGCAACGGGTTCGGCGTCGACAGCCCGCGGGGCAACGTCATCAACTACGTCCGGCAAGAGATGGACGCGATGGGCCTCTGCTCCGACAGCGGTGCGGAGGGCAAGACGAGCTGTGTGGACGCGCTGCGCGACGGCGGCTACCGGATCACCACCACCATCGACCCGAAGCTGCAGGCCGCCGCCGAGAACACCGCGATGCAGTCGAAGAAGGGCTCCGAGCTCAACGACCAGCCGAAGAACCTGATGGCGGCAATGGTGTCGATCGACCCGAAGAAGGGTCGAGTGCTCGCCTACTACGGCGGTGACAGCGGTGCCGACTTCGACTACGCCGGTAAGAACATCGACAAGAACGGTGACCTGACCGGTGGCCACCAGCCGGGCTCGTCGATGAAGGTGTACACGCTGGCAGCCGCGATCGAGGCCGGCATCTCGGTCAAGTCGCACTGGGATCCCACGCCGTACAAGCCCGAGGGCTCCTCGGTCGCGATCGGTAACGCCGGCCGCACCAACCTCAAGTGCGGCAAGTGGTGCACCCTCGAAGAGTCGACGGTCCAGTCGTACAACGTGCCGTTCTACTGGGTCGCCGACACGATCGGCGCCGGCAAGGTCGTCGACATGGCCCGCAAGGCCGGCGTCACCACCATGTGGGGTGTCGACCCGCCGCAGGCCTTCGACCTGTCGAAGAAGGGGCCGAACCCGTTCGACAACTACACCGCTTTCGGCAAGTACCCGATCACCGTGTTCGACCACGCCAACGCGATGGCCACGTTCGCTAACGACGGCAAGTACATCAAGGCCCACTTCGTTCTCAAGGTCGAGCAGCAGGAGAAGGACACCGGTAAGTGGAAGGTGGTCGGCAGCGAGCGCATCAAGCCTGAGCAGCGGATCGCCAAGAAGGTCACCGACGAGGTCACCGGCGTCCTGAAGCAGATCCCCGGGGCCGGGTCGAACAACATGTCGCTGGAGAGCGGCCGCCAGGCGGCCGCCAAGACCGGCACCTGGGAGTACGACAAGGACGACAACTCGCACGCCTGGACGGTCGGCTACACACCGCAGAACGCCACGGCGGTGTGGGTGGGCAGTCGGGACCCGAAAAAGCCGGAGATCCGGCTCGCCAACGGCAAGGACGTCGGTGGTTCGACGCTCCCCGGCCCGATCTGGGAGAAGTTCATGAACGCCGCCCTGAAGGGCCAGGAGGAGATCCCCCTGCCCACCGTCACGGGCGAAGGCGACGTCACGAAGGGCAACGGCAAGGAGCCGGTGGCGCCGCCGCCGACGGTCCCGGGCGGTCCGCAGTGTGACCCGCTCACCGACCCGTTCTGCCCGCGCGGCGGTACCCCGGGAGGCAACCCCGGCGGTAATCCCGGAGGCAATCCTGGTGGTAATCCCGGTGGACCCGGGGGCGGTGGCGGTGGTGGTGGTGGTGGTGGTGGAGTGCTCCCCGGCCTTCCGCCAAACCGGGACTGACCCCAACCCTCTGCACGCCGCCGCCGGCCGGACGACCTGTCCCGGCCGGCGGCGGCGTTTTCGTACCCGGGATCTCCGCGTCGGGACGGGACGGGCACCCCTGTCGTACGGCAGGATGCCTCTTCATGAGCACCCAGTCGACGCCCGGCATCGACGACGCCGGTACCACCGATCACCCGTCCCGCTCCGACGGGTTCGTCCGCGGCATGTCCAGCGCGATCGGCGGGCCGCTGGGCGACCACGCGACCGCGCTGGACCGACCGGCCGGTCAGGAACGTCGCTTCTGGACCGCCGTCCGGATCGTGCTGGCGCTGGCGTGTCTCACGCTCGCGCTGCACTGGGTGCAGAAGTCGCCCTGTCAGGACGGCGCCTGGCAGAACAACGTCCAGTACACCCGCTTCTGCTACACCGACGTCCTCGCCCTCTACTACGCCGAAGGGCTCAACGAGGGCAAGGTTCCCTACCGCGACCACCCCGTCGAGTACCCGGTGCTGACCGGCTACTTCATGGGGGCGTTGGGCCTGCCGGTGCACGCCGTCGGTGACGGCGACCCGAGCATCAACCAGGGCCAGTGGTTCTACAACCTCAACGCGCTGGTGCTGGGCGCACTCGCGGTGGCGACCGTGGCGGTGCTCCTGGCCCTTCGCCGCCGACGACCCTGGGACGCCGCGTTGTTCGCGCTCGCCCCGGCACTGGTGCTCACCGCCACCGTCAACTGGGACCTGCTCGCCATCGGGTTGGCCGCCTTCGGCCTGTTGGCCTGGGCCCGGAAACGACCGGCGGTGGCCGGTGTGCTGCTCGGGCTCGCCGGCGCGGCGAAACTGTGGCCGCTGTTCCTGCTCGGGCCGATCCTCGTCCTGGCGCTGCGCGCCGACCGGATCCGCGCCGCGCTCATCGCCACCGGTACGGCGATCGCCGCCGTGGTGCTGGTGAACCTGCCAGCCGCACGCGCCTATCCGGAGAACTGGGACCGGTTCTTCGAGCTGAACACCACCCGGCCCATCGACTGGGGCACGCTCTGGTACATCGGGCGCTACCTGGACGGCAAGGTCGGCAACGACCCCGCTCAGCTCGGCCCGTTCGAGTGGCTGAACGCCAACATCCCCACGCTCAACACCATCTCGTACGCGCTGTTCGGGCTGGCCTGCCTCGGTGTCGCCGTGCTGGCGCTGCGCGCGCCGCGCCGGCCACGGCTGGCGCAGCTCGCCTTCCTGGTGGTCGCGGCGTTCCTCATCTTCAGCAAGGTCTGGTCCCAGCAGTTCGTGCTGTGGCTGCTGCCGCTGGTGGTGCTCGCCCGTCCGAAGTGGGGTGCCTTCCTGGCCTGGCAGATCGCCGAGGTCTGCTACTTCGTCGCCTTCTACGGAGAACTGCTCGGGGCGGCGACCAGTCGCCCGGTCTTCCCGGAGGGGGTGTTCGTGCTGGCCGCGACGCTGCGGCTGACCACCGTGGTGGTGCTCTGCGTGCTGGTCGTCAAGGAGATCCTGCACCCCGAGCGGGACGCGGTGCGGGCAACCTACCCGGACGACCCGGACGGTGGCGTGCTCGACGGCGCACCAGACGCCCCCTGGCTGGACCGCTGGCGCCTCCCGTCGAAGAGTGAACCCTCACGAGAGCCAGTAACCACTTGATTACCTAGGCATAAGGCGGCCCGGACCACGTCAGGTTTTCGGGAAGCCCGCCCGGCGCAGGGATCAAGCCTGACCGCCCGGAGCCGGGCGGGCTTCCCGAAAAACCGCCCTGAAGCTTCAGAGCCGGTAGACGACAGCATCACCGACGTCCTGCCGGCTGATGCCGAGCGATTCCACCGGAGTGTCGATGGTGATCTCCCACGGTGTGCCCGGCACCTGCCCGCGCAGCAGCACCACCGTGCGGACGCCGAGCGTGCGCAGGTAGTCGACGCTGGTCTGGTCGGGGAACGACTGGCTCACCCGACGAACGTCGTCGAGCTGACGCGGAGTGAAGCCGCTACCGCCGTTGACCACGTCGGGGAAACCGCTGGTCGACCAGAGCATCACGTGCTGGTCCAGACTCTGGTTGCTGGGCAGCACCAGCAGCGGCCCCTGCGCCGAACGCATCGCGGCTGGCTGGGTCGGCACCACCGGGTGCGGCGTGGTGTTCAGGCCCTCCACGGTCACCAGCAGCAACGGCAGCAGGGTGGCCATCCGCAGCCACGGCCCAGGCCACGACGGGATCCGCTGCGCGGTCAACTCGCGGACCCGGTCGGTGAGTGCGGTGACCGCGCCGGCCGCGAGCAGGCCGAGCAACAACGTGGTCCACAACATCAAGCGACCGGGGGTACGCAACCCGCTCCAGCCCGGCACGTGCTCGAAGAGCGGCACGTAGGTGAGGGTGCCGTCGAAGAAGCGGGTGCCCATCGCGAAGGCCATGGTCACCAGCACCCCGGCGAGCAGCAGCAGTCGGTGCCGCAGCCGCCAGACCGAGAAGAACAGCCCGCCCAGGGCGAGCGCGTAGAGCACGAAGCCCGGCAGCAGGGTCATCTCCGGGTGCCACGGCAGCGCGGCGCGAGCGCCCTCGTGCAGACCACCCCAGATCCGCGACTCGGCGGGCGCCGTCACGAAACCCGACGCCGGAGGCGAGAAGATGCTGACGTCGGCAATGGTCCGCTCGGCGTACGGGTGCAGCTCGGTCACCTGGTAGAACGGGTACGCCATCAGCAGACCCACACCGGCGAAGAACAATCCGCCGAGCAGGTCGGCGAGGAACAACCGACGACCGAACGGCACGGCCTGGCGAGTGCGCAGCCGCCGCGCGTAGAAGAGGACGACCGCGACCAGCACCGCGCCGGCCAGGAAGTACGCGAACGGCAGCCCGATGCCGAAGCCGAGGCTGAGCTGCCAGGCCGCCACCAGCCAACCGGCGTAGACCCATCCGTCGTGTCGGCGTTCGGGCCGATAGCCGTGCCGTAGTGACCAGCCGTGCCCGCGCGCCAACATCGCCAGCGCCAGCGGAATCCCGCCGTTGGAGAGCACGTGCAGGTGCCCGGCCTGGGCCAGCAGCCACGGCGCGTACGTGTAGCTGACGCCGGCGACGGCGGCGCCGATCCGGCCAGCCCCGAGCTGGCGGGCCAGCGCGTACGCCCCGAACGTGGCGAGCGCGTGCGCCAGCACGAACATGATGTTGTAGCGCAGCAGTGCGTCCTCGGGGCCACTGCCGAGCATTCCGGCCGGGGCGTATCCGAGCAGGGTGTCGGAGAACGCGAAGCTCCACAGCTCGGGGAAGAACGTGTTGGACTGCCACAGACGCGCCGGGTCGGCCAGCAGGATGTGCCCGGACCAGGCCATCTGCCAGGCCTGCAGGCTCGGGTCCCAGTAGTCCTGCGGGAGCGTGTAGCGGGGATAGCGCAGGGTCGGCCAGGTCATCAGCACGGCCAGCGCCAGCGAGCAGAGGGCCGCCAGGGTCCACTCGTGGATCAGGAAACGGCCGACGGCTCGACCCGACCGGGTCACGATGGAGGGCCGCGGCTCCGGCGCGGAGGCGAACGCCTCCCACCGGTCCGGCTCGACCGGCTTGTCGGCACCGTCGGTCTTCGTGGCACCGTCGGTCTTCACCAGGCTGGCGGTCTTGCCCGCCCTCTTGCCCTTACCCGTCCACCGCCACCATCTCCGCGGTGCCGACGGCGGTGATTCCTTGCTCCCGGCCGCATCGTCCTCCGTGCGGCCGCCCTCGCCGTCCTTGGCCGGGGCGCCGTCCGTGCGGGTCGTCGCCGGGGCGCTGTCCTTCGGGGCGACCGTCGTGCTGTCGGTCTCGGCCGGGCTGCTGGTGGTGCTGTCACTGGTTGCGGCGGCACTCTCGGTGCCGTCCTTGGCCGCGTTGCCGATCCGGTCGCCACTCTTACCCGCGCCAGCGTCCTTCTTCACGACACCGTTCTTCGAGGGCTTCGGATCGCTGGTCGAGGTGGCTCCGGTCGCCCCGCCGTCGCTCGATCGCGACTGGCCCCCGACAGTCTCCTCGGGGCTGTCGCCGGAGACGGCGTCGGCGGTGCGAGCCGGTTGGGCCGGGGTGCCCGATGCGGACGCGGCGGCAGATCGGATCTCGGCGTCCGAGCCGCCGGGGGTGGGCCGGGCCTTCCCGGTCCCGGGCTGTCCGGTCGTCATGCTGCCGGGCTCGCCGTCCCGAGCTGCTGACGGAGGAAATCGATGTCGGCCGCCTGGCCCTCCACACCGCCCGGTGTCTCGACGACCACCGGAGCCGCGGCCGCCCGGATCACCGCTACGACCAACTCCGGGTCGATCGTGCCGCCGCCCAGGTTGTCGTGCCGGTCCTGGCCGGAGTTGAACGCGCCCTTGGAGTTGTTGGCGTGCACCAGGTCGATCCTTCCGGTGATCGCCTTGACCCGGTCGACGAGGCCGAGCAGCTCCTCGCCGCCCGCGTACGCGTGGCAGGTGTCCAGGCAGAAGCCGACCTCGTAGTCGCCGACGGCGTCCCAGAGTCGGGCGAGCGCGTCCAGCCGCCGGGCGCACGCGTTGTCGCCGCCGGCGGTGTTCTCGATCAGGACCGGCACTCCGAAGCCCCCGGAGTCGGCTGCGTACGCGAATGTCTTGCGCCAGTTGTCGAAGCCGACGGCCAGGTCGTCCCCGGCGTTGACGTGCCCACCGTGGACGATCAGGCCCTTGGCGCCGATGGCGGTGGCCGCGTTGGCGTGCCCGAGCAGCAGCTTTCGGCTGGGGATCCGGATGCGGTTGTTGAGGGTGGCGACGTTGATGACGTAGGGCGCGTGCACGTAGAGGTCGACCTCGGCCGTGCGCAGCCGTTCGGCGTCTTCCCGGGGCTTGGGCGCCTTCCATCCCTGTGGGTCGGCGAGGAAGAACTGCACGGTGTCGGCGGACCGGGCGGCCGCCTCCGCCAGCGGGTCGGTCGAATCGACGTGGGCTCCGATACGCATGCGAGCGAGCCTACGTCGCGACCCTGACTGGCGGGTGACGGCCGGGGCGGTGTCGCGGGCGGTCGCGTCACCGGGCGGACCGACGGTCGTTGATGGAATGGAACCGGCGACCAGTACCCGGTGCCTCCGGCGGTGCGAGAGCGCCACGGCTGGCGACCGGAGGGTCGACGGCCGACAGCGAGGTCACCTCCGCCGTGCGGCCCGGCGCGGCGGAGGAGACCCCCGCATATCAGACGTCTACCGTCGAAAATCTCGGCAATTTGTGCTTTTCCCCCCGACAAGGTACGAGTGCTGTTGTATCGTCAGGTAACAACACGATAAAGCTCCGCGGGGCGTCTTCGGTCCAACCTCATCGGTGTGGTCGTTCCTCCCCAGGTCCCACCCAAGGAATGCGGACCAGACGCCCCGCGGCCTCGTAGACGGGGGTCCACCATCGGCCGGATGACGGCCGAACGGTGGGCCCCCGTCGGACTGCCCGGGCGTCGACCCGACCACCCCGGGCATGATCGTTGGGACCGGGTATCCTGGTCAGGTTGTCCGCGTCCGGCCGGGTTCCCTCGGCACGTGCGGGCAACGACACAAGACCTCCTGCCACGGAAGGACCGTGGCCGCTTAGCCCACAGGAGGTGAGCACGTCTTGCGTCATTACGAGATCATGGTGATCCTCGACCCCAGCCTCGAGGAACGCACCGTCGCCCCGTCGCTCGACACGTACCTGAACGTGATTCGGACCGCGGGTGGCTCGGTTGAGAAGACCGACGTGTGGGGCCGCCGGCGCCTCGCGTACGAGATCAACAAAAAGGCAGAGGGCATCTACGCCGTCGTCGACCTGCAGGCCACGCCTGCTGCGGTGGCCGAGCTGGACCGTCAGCTGCGACTCAACGAGTCCGTGCTGCGCACCAAGGTCCTCCGACCGGAAATGCGCTAAGCCTTCAAACCCCGGTTCGTCCGGATCAGCCTCCGCGACTCTGTCAGAGGGCTCTGGCAGCCTGTACGACGAGACGCTGAGTGCGCGAGGAGATGGTCATGGCAGGAGACACCACCATCACGGTCATCGGCAATCTGACCGATGACCCCGAGTTGCGGTTCACCCCCTCCGGGGCTGCGGTCGCCAAGTTCCGAGTCGCTTCGACGCCCCGTTTCATGGACAAGGCGTCGAACGAATGGAAGGACGGCGAGCCGCTGTTCCTCGCTTGCACCGTCTGGCGTCAGGCCGCCGAGCACGTCGCCGAGTCGCTGCAGCGTGGCGCCCGGGTGATCGTGTCGGGCCGGCTGCGTCAGCGGTCGTACGAGACCCGCGAGGGTGAGAAGCGCACCGTCATCGAGCTCGAGGTTGACGAGATCGGCCCGTCGCTGCGCTACGCCACGGCAAAGGTGCAGAAGATGTCCCGCTCCGGCGGCGGTGGCGGCGGCTTCGGTGGCGGTGGTGGTGGCAACCAGGGTGGCGGCGGAGGCAACTTCGACGACCCCTGGGCTTCGGCCGCTCCCTCTCCCGCGCGTGCCGGTTCGGGCGCCAATTTTGACGAGGAGCCACCGTTCTAATGGCGCCGAGCGCCCGCGATCGCAAACCAGGAGCACGTGCAATGGCCAAGGCTGCGGCACTTCGCAAGCCGAAGAAGAAGGTGAACCCGCTCGACAAGGACGGGATCACCTATATCGATTACAAGGACACCGCGCTGCTGCGCAAGTTCATCTCCGACCGCGGCAAGATCCGCGCTCGACGGGTGACCGGCGTGACCTCGCAGCAGCAGCGGCAGATCGCCCGCGCGGTCAAGAACGCCCGTGAGATGGCGCTCCTGCCGTACACGGCCACCACCCGCTGAGAGGAGGCACCGATATGAAGATCATCCTGACTCAGGAAGTGTCCGGCCTCGGTGCCCCGGGCGACATCGTCGAGGTCAAGAACGGCTACGGCCGTAACTACCTGCTGCCGCAGGGCTTCGCGATCGCCTGGACCAAGGGCGCGGAAAAGCAGGTCACGGTCATCAAGCGGGCCCGTTCGGCCCGCGAGATCCGCGACCTCGACCACGCCAACGAGGTCAAGGCTCAGCTCGAGGGTCTCAAGGTCAACCTGAAGGTCCGCGCAGGCGACGGCGGACGGCTCTTCGGCTCGGTCACCCCGGCCGAGATCGTCGACGCCGTCAAGGCGGCCAGCGGCCCGGTCCTCGACCGTCGTCGGCTGGAGGTGCCCGGTCACATCAAGTCGACCGGCAGCTACCCGGTGAAGATCAAGCTGCACCCTGAGGTGACCGCGTCGTTCAACCTGAACGTCGTTCAGGGCTGACGTCCGCAACACCACCACGTGGGCCCGCACCGAGCAATCGGTGCGGGCCCACGTGCGTACGTCGTCAGTCCACCCCGTCAGCATCCGAGCCGATGCGGACATCCGGTCCCCGTGCGGCCCCGCGCAGGACGGTCACCCGATCGGCTGGCCGGTCACCGCGCTGATCAACACCGTGGACAGGCCACCGCCCACCACCGCGGCGGCGACGGCGATGGTCGCCGAGCGCCACGTCGTGCCCACCCGCCGCAGCAGAGCCGCCACGACCAGACTGCTCACCAACGCCAACCCGAAACGCGGCGAACCGGCGAGTAGCGACTCCAACGCGCGCGACCGGGCCGAGTCACAGCCACCCCCGCTGATGTCGGTCACACAACCGGCCGGCGCCTGGCCGTCCAACGTCAACAGCCAGACGAAGATCAGCATCGCGGGCACCAGGTAACAGGCGGCCGTGTACAGCAGTGGCCGGAACGACCCACCCGGATCTGGGTCGAGCAGATCGTCCTCAAGACGCCGAGAAAACGCACCGGCGGCCGCCGACTCGACCCGCCGACGCACCGACGCCGCCCCGACCGGAGGCCGGTCCGCCCGACGCCGTGACGCTCCACCGGTCGGCATCGGCGCGCTGCGCGGTCGCGGAGCGGTGTAGCCCACCACCGGTGACCTGGGTGCCGACGTCGTCGGATCCATCCACCGGGGGTCGTCGTCGGCCAGCCGAGTGCCGGGCCAGAAGCCCTCGCCCCGTGCCGGCCAACCCTCCGCAGCCACGGATCGGTCGGAGCGCGGCGCCAGCGTACGGTCCCACTGGTCGTCCTCGATCGCGGACCGCTCCCACTGGCCGGTGCGGTCGGACCGCTCCCAACCACCGACGCTCTCCACCGCCGACCACTGCTCACTCAGATCCGTGCCGTCCGCACCCGCCGCCGATGGCCACGCATGCACGCCAGAGGCGTCCCACGGGTCCACCGCGGGCGGATACGACGGCTCGGGCTCAGCCACCCGGTCCGATCCTCGAACCCACGGGTCGGCCGCCGGACGCGACCAGGACTCCTCCGCCGCGCGGCGGCTACGCCGGGTGGGGCGTCGCACCTCCGGCTCGGGCGCGGGCTCGCTCGGAGCGGACTCGAGATCCCCGCCCGACCAGATCACCTGCGGACGACCCGTGGGCGCACGGCGAGGGCGGCGGTCCTGGATCGCACCGGAGACCGGCTCGTCCTCCCCGGCGTCGGCGCGACGGCGGCCCGCGTACCCCTGCTCCTGCGGACGGTCGAGGGTCCACTCCCGAGTGTGGTCCGAGTCGTCGGGTGCGGCACCGATCGCCGCCTGCTCGCGCCAACCCGTCTCACCGCCCCGTCGGCGGCTGCTCGGTGACTCGGCCGACCGCCGGCCGGCACCCGACGTGGGTGTCTCGCGCTCGTCCTCGTCCGGTGCCGCGTGACGCCCGCCGCCGTCGGCATGCCGGACACCCGACTCCAGGGCCCAGCGGGGCAGGTAGGCGTCGACGGGCTCGTCCTGGCCACGGTCCAAGGCACGCCGTCGGCTGGAGGTCCGGTAGCGCCCCTCCTCGTCGTACGGATCGACCGGAAGGGACGCCGCGCGCTCACTCCACGAGGCGGTCGGCTGGCGCTCGCGCGGGCTGCCATCCCCGCGTCCCCAGTCCCGGTAACTCACGGCCGGAGTGTGACCCTTCTGAACCCAAAGCGGAATCCGCTGTCCAGGTGTAGCCGTTCGCTGGAGATAGTACGGGACGATCGTGTCACAGAGCCGACCGAAATATCTTCCTCCACAGGCTGGGGAGCATGTTTCCGCAGCTCAGAGAGTTTTGACGAAGAATTCCCCAACAGTTGTCCACAGGCTGTGCACACTCCGCGCACATGCTGTCCACCGGCATCCACAGGTTGTCCCGAGGCTCGTCCACCGGCGTTGTTGAGTCTCTGACCTCGGGGTCCGTATGGTTGGCCCTCGACCGCCGGCTGATGGCCCCCGATCGACCGGCCCGGTCGGACGGAAGCGTCGTACCCCAGCGGTAGAGCTGGGATCGGGTTCGGTGCAGTGGAGGGGGGACCCGTGTCGGTCACTGACGACATGCGGGCAGAGTCACGCTCCGGCGGAGGCCAACCACCCGCCCAGCGGGACGGCCAGTTCGACAAGACCCCGCCGCAGGACGTGGCAGCAGAGCAGTGCGTCCTCGGCGGCATGCTGCTCTCCAAGGACGCCATCGCCGACGTCGTCGAGATCCTCAAGACGAACGACTTCTACCGGCCGGTGCACGCCACCATCTTCGACATCATCCTGGACATCTACGGTCGGGGCGAGCCCGCCGACTCGATCACCGTCGCGGCCGCACTCGCCGACTCCGGTGATCTGGTACGCATCGGCGGCGCGCCCTACCTGCACACCCTCATCGCCAGCGTGCCCACCGCCGCCAACGCGGCCTACTACGCGCGGATCGTCAGCGAACGGGCGGTGCTCCGCCGGTTGGTCGAGGCCGGCACCAAGATCGTCCAACTGGGCTACGGCACCGCGAGCGGCGGCAGCCGCGACGTGGACGACGTCGTGGACCTTGCCCAGCAGGCCGTCTACGACGTCACCGAACGCCGGGTCAGTGAGGACTTCGCGGTCCTCGCCGACATGTTGCAGCCGACGCTGGACGAGATCGAGGCGGTGGGCGCGCAGGGCGGCATGATGACCGGCGTGCCGACCGGCTTCAGCGACCTGGACCGACTGCTCAACGGCCTGCACGCCGGGCAGCTGGTGATCGTCGCCGGTAGGCCTGGTCTGGGCAAATCTACAGCAAGCATGGACTTTGCCCGAAATGCTGCGATTCGCGCCAACCAGGCCGCCGCGATCTTCTCGCTGGAAATGAGCAAGGTCGAGATCGTCATGCGACTGCTCTCCGCCGAGGCGCGGGTGCCGCTCCACGTTCTGCGCAGCGGGCAGCTCTCCGACGACGACTGGACCAAGCTGGCCCGCTGCATGGGTGAGATCAGCGAGGCGCCGCTCTTCGTCGACGACACGCCGAGCATGAACCTGATGGAGATCCGGGCCAAGGCTCGACGGCTCAAGCAGCGGCACGACCTCAAGATGATCGTGGTCGACTATCTCCAGCTGATGACGTCGCCGAAGCGCACCGAGAGTCGCCAGCAGGAGGTCGCGGACCTGTCCCGTGGCCTGAAGCTGTTGGCCAAGGAGGTCGAGTGCCCGGTCATCGCGGTCAGTCAGCTGAACCGTGGCCCCGAGCAGCGTACGGACAAGCGACCCCAGCTGTCCGATTTGCGTGAATCGGGATCAATTGAGCAAGATGCCGACGTTGTCATCCTCCTGCACCGCGACGACTACTACGACAAGGAGTCGCCGCGGGCCGGGGAGGCGGATTTTATTGTTGCCAAGCATCGGAATGGCCCCACCGACACCGTGACCGTCGCGGCCCAGCTGCACCTGTCGCGCTTCGTGGACATGGCCATCGGCTGAGACTTACCACTTAAGTCGTAAGTCGAATGTGGTCCTGCGCCAGATGGCGCGGCTGCGCTGCTGCAACAGGCTCTCGGGTATGAACCAGAACGATGCACCAGCGCAGACTCCCTCCCGGTCGTACCGGTCCCGGCCGGCATTCCGCCTGCGGCGTCTCGGTGCCGCCCTGGCAACCGCGGTCGTCGTCGGGACAGGCGTCGTCGGCTGCGGTGCCGGTGCCGCGCAGGAGCCGGCCCCGACGAGCGACGCCCCGGCAGCAGCCGTCGAACCGCGCGTGCTGAACGCCAGCGACGTGAACGCCTGGCTCGACGAGACGCTCCCGGCCGCGCTGGAAGCCAACGACATCGCCGGGGCAACGGTCGCCGTCGTCAACGACGGTGGGACCGTCACCACCCGGGGGTACGGCCACGTCGACACCGGTGGCGAGGGCATCGAGCCGGTGCCGGTCGACCCCGAGCAGCACCTGTTCCGGATCGGGTCGGTGTCGAAGCTCGCCACCGCCACCGCCGCGATGCAACTCGTCCAGGACGACAAGGTCGACCTCGACGCCGACATCGCCGCCTACCTCGACTTCACCATCCCCCGCAACTTTGACGAGCCGATCACCATGCGGCACCTGCTGACCCACACCGCCGGGTTCGAGGAGCGGATCGCCGGCCTCATCGGCAAGGAAGGCACTCGGGCTGACCTGCGCGACGCTCTGGTCACCGACCCGCCGGAGCAGATCTACCGGCCGGGCACCGTGCCGGCCTACTCCAACTACGGCAACTCGCTCGCCGGATACATCGTCGAACGGGTCAGCGGCATCCCCTTCGAGGAGTACGTCGACCGTAACGTCTTCGACCGCCTCGGCATGACGTCGTCCTCCTTTGGTCAGCCGCTTCCCGCCGACCTGGCAGGCCGCGTCTCGAAGGGGTACGACAACGCGTCGTCCCCACCCGGGTACTTCGAGATCATCGGCACCCCGCCCGCCGGCTCGATGAGCGCCTCGGCCCCGGACATGGCCCGGTTCATGCTCGCTCACCTCGGCGAACCGGTCGGCGGCACCCCGATTCTGGACGGGCCGACGCTTGACCTGATGCACCAGCCGGCGCTTGACGCCAGCACCCTCGGCACCCTCGCCGGTGCACCCCGGATGACCCTCGGGTTCTTCGACGAGAGCCGCAACGGCCGTCGGATCATCGGCCACGGCGGCGACACCCCCTTTTTCCACAGCCACCTGCAGATCTACCCGGACGAGGGCGCCGGCCTGTTCATCTCGCTCAACAGCACCGGCACGTCGGGCCTGGCCAACCACCAGCTTCGACAGAAGCTGACGAAAGCCTTCGCCGACCGTTACTTCCCGGCGGTGCCCGGCGCGGCGGCGGACAACGTGTCTGAGACCGAGCTGGCCGCCCCGACCACCGACGCCTCGGGCACGGCCGAGCGGGCCGCGATGGCCGCCGGCACCTACGAAAGCTCCCGCATGATCAAGAGCAACTTCCTGACCCTGATCGGCCTTTCCGGGCGTACCACGGTGAGCGTCCGCGATGACGGCCGGCTGCTGCTCGAACCGCGTCCGATGGCCGATTCCGCCGCCGTCTACGAGGAGATCGAGCCCTGGGTCTGGCGTGAGGTGGGCGGGCAGGAAACGATCGCGATGCGAGCGGTAGACGGCCAGGTCGAAGTTATCGGTTTCGACTCCGCGTTCGCCCTGGTGCCCGTCGAGGCCGCACGCAGCACCTACCTGGCCGTCCCGGTGATCGTCGGCTCGGTGGTCATCCTCCTGCTCACCGTCCTGGCCTGGCCGATCGGGGCGATCGGTCGCCGGCTGCGGCGGCGGGCACCGCGTGATCGGGCTGGACGCACCGCGCGCATCCTCAGCCGCGTCGGCGTCGGCTGCGCCCTGCTCGCGGTCGGCGGCTGGGTGGGCAGCTTCGTGCTCATCATCGGCCTGGAGGATCTCTCCACCGCCTCGTTGCGCACCGTGCAGGTGGCCCAGCTGATCGGCCTGCTCGGGGTGGTCCCCGCGGCGGTCCGGCTGGTGGACGACGTCCGTCGGCGGGTCGGCTGGTCGCGGATCACCGGCAGCGCCCTGGTCCTGCTGGCCCTCGTCGGCACGGGATGGTTCGCCGTCGAGTTCATGCTGCTCTCGCCGAATATCTCCTACTGACCGTCCCGTCCTCACCCCTCCCGATCCGTCTCGATCTATGAGCAGAGGATGCTGACACGGTGAACGATCACATCGGGGGCGCCCCGGTCACCGCCGAGCCGATCGATCCGGCGGACCCGCCCCGGGTCATGAAGCGGTTGGACGTACTGCTCGCCAACCTCGGGATGACCGGGCCGTTCGCCCGGGACTGTCTGCTCGCGGCCTGCGTCGCCGGGGTGACGTTCACGTTGATGGCGGCTCTGTTCTGGGTCGTGACGCCACCGGGCGAAATCGTGGTCGACCCGGTGCGGGCCTGGCTGCTCGTCGCCCTCGGGGTCGGGCAGGCGCTGCTGCTCTGCCTGCGCCGGGTCCGCCCGCTGCTCTGCCTCGCCGGCATCGTCGGCCTTCAGGTCGCCATGATCGCCCTGTCCCCACCAGACGCGACGATCCGGGTACTCGCGCCCTTCGTCGTCGCGTACACCATCGGGGTTCTGCTGCCGGCCCGGACGGCGTTCGTGCTGGTCGGCGCGGCGGTGCTGGTCGAGGCGGCAGCGGCGTTCGGCACCGCCGCCGTGACGAATCCGGACCTTCTGCTGCCGGCTGTCGGCCCTGCCGGGTCGAGCGCACTGTCCAATCTCGGCGCGGTCGTCGTCGGCAACTACGTGGTGACCCGTCGACGCTACACACAGCTGTTGCGCCTGCAGGCCGCCGAGGCGGTCCGGGCCCAGCAGGCGAAGGTGCGGGCCGCGATCGAGGCGGAACGCACCCAGATGGCTCGGGAACTGCACGACGTCGCCGCCCACCACCTGTCCGGAATGGTGGTGCAGGCGGCGGCGGTCCACCGGCTGATCGACCGGGACCCGGAGGCGGCGAAGGCCGGCGTGGCCTGGATCCGGTCCCAGGGCAAGGAGACCCTGAACAACCTGCGGCTGGTGGTCGGGGTGCTGCGCGGGACCCCGGCCGACGGCAGCGGAAGCGGCGACACACCCGGCCACGATGGTGAGGGGAGCGTTCCGGTGCCGGGGCTGGCCGTGCTCGATGACCTGGTCCGGACCGCTCGGGACCTGGGCGCGCCGGTCGAGTTCGTGGGCGTTGGGTCGCCACGTCCGGTCCCGCCGATCGCCGACGTCGCTCTCTACCGGATGGTGCAGGAGTCGCTGTCGAACGCGCGGCAGCACGCGCCGGGCGCGCCGGTGCTGATCACGCTGCGCTACCTGCCGCGCGAGGTGTCGCTGGCGGTGGTGAATGGCCCGCCAGCGCGGCGTCCCGAGCCGGCGGTGCGCACCAGCAGCGGGGTTGGGCTGATCGGCATGCGGGAACGAGCGCAGTTGATCGGCGCACGTTTCGCGGCCGGGCCGACGGCCGAAGCCGGCTGGTCTGTCACAGTGACGCTGACATCAAAGGGAAGTGATTCGTCGTGACCGGGTCTGGGACTGCGGCTGAGGCTGATGCTGGGACGATTCGAGTGATGCTGGTCGACGACCAGGCGGTGGTGCGGGCCGGCTTCCGGGTGCTCCTGGAGCAGGCGGACGACATCGAGGTGGTGGCGGAGGCGTCCAGCGGATCGTCTGCGGTGGCGGTGGCCGCTCGGCTGCGTCCCGACGTCATCTGCATGGATGTCCGGATGCCCGGCGGTGACGGACTCACCGCGACCCGCGAGATCCTCGCCGACGCGCCCGAGTCGCCGCCAGCCGTCCTGGTGGTGACCACGTTCGACCTCGACGAGTACGTCTTCGGCGCACTCGAATCCGGGGCCAGTGGGTTCATCCTCAAAGACTGCGAGCCCGAGGATCTGATCGACGCGATCCGTCGGCTGGCCAACGGCTACGGTCTCGTCGACCAGGTCGTGACCCGCAGGGTGATCTCGGAGTTCGCCCGGCGGCGACCGGCGGCACCGCCCGAGTCCGCAGCGGCGCACCAGCTCACCCCGCGCGAAGCCGAGATCGTACGGTTGCTCGCCAAGGGTTTGTCCAACAACGAAATCGCCGACGAACTCTTCATCGAGACCAGCACGGTCAAGTCACACCTCGGGCGGGCAATGACCAAGATCGGCGTACGGGACCGGGTGCAGACCGTGGTGTGGGCGTACCAGAACGGGTTGGCCGCGAGCTGACTGTCAGCCGAGCAGTGGGAACCGGGTGATGTGCCCGGGTCGATGCGCTGATCGACCCGGGCGGGAGTCGGGCTGGTTCAGCCGAACATCTCGTCGAGGAAGCCCTTGCGCTTCTTCTGCCGGTAGTGGCCGTGGTAGCCGTGGTGCTGCTGCTGGTGGCCGTACGCCGGCTGCGGCGGGTAGCCGTGGGCGGGCGGGGGCGGCGGCGGAACGGCGCCGTAACCGGGCTGGTGCGGCGGGGGCGGCGGGGGCGGGTAGCCGGCCGGCTGCTGCGCGGGCTGCGCCGGCGCGCCACCGCTCTGTTGGCGGCTCCAGTTGGCCTCCGCCTCGAACAGCTTCTCCAGCTCGCCGCGGTCGAGGAAGATGCCTCGGCACTCCCCGCACTGGTCGATGACGACTCCGCTGCGCTCGTACTGGCGCATTTCTCCGCGACACTTGGGACAGGTGAGACTACTCATCGCCTGACGGTACCTGGTGTACCTATGCAGTTGCTGTGAGCGCCTCGGTGACTTCTTCGTCGGACACTTCGTGGAAGTCGTCGTAGTAGACGCTCACCGCCCCGAAATCCGGTGGGCGTTGGGCGCAGACGACCTGGTCCGCCTCGGCGGCCAGGAGTTCGTAGGCCTCCTGTGCGCCGACCGGGACCGCGACCACGACCCGGGTCGCCCCGAGTTGGCGGGCGACCTCCACGGCGGCACGGGCGGTCGCGCCGGTGGCCAGGCCGTCGTCGACGATCACCGCGGTCCGTCCGGTGAGGTCCAGTGGTGCGCGACCGCCCCGGTAGAGCCGTTCCCGGCGTTCCAACTCGGTCTGCTCCCGTTGGTTGACCTCGGCGATGTCGTCGCTGCTGAGTCGGCTGGCCATCGTGTCGTTGAGCACCTGGACGCCGCCCGGCCCGAGGGCGCCGAAGGCGACCTCCCGGGCCCACGGCATCCCGAGCTTACGGACGACCAGCACGTCCAGTGGCGCCCCGAGCCGTTCGGCCACGACCCGGGCCACCGGTACGCCGCCGCGGACCAGCCCGAGGACGACGACGTCGGGTTCGCCGACGAGTGCGGTGAGTCGGTCGGAGAGCACCCGGCCGGCGTCGGCCCGGTCACGGTAGGTCGTCATGCCTTCAGGTCTACGCCCTGACGCGGCCGCGCGTCGGGCAGTTACGCGGAAGTGGCCCGACCGGACAGGCGGCCGGGAACCGGGGTCGGTGGCAGCGTGTGGGCGGGGCGGTGCAGGGCAGGTGCCCAGGTGAGCAGGGCGAGCGGGTACAGCAGGTAGCCGAAGCGGGTCGAGGGCATCAGGGCGATGGCGACGAGTAGCCCGTACCCGCAGATCATGGCGGTGGCGACGGCGGTGCGGGGCGGGCGGCGGGCGAGTCGGACGGCGATGGCCACGCCCGCGGCGACCAGCAGCGCGGCGGCGATCAGCCGGCCGGCGGGCAGCCCGGTGGCGATCAGGTAGCCGGGGAACGGGGATTGTGCGGGGCTGGTGACGAGGCCGTGGCCGAGGGGGAAGCGCAGCACGTTCTCGGTCAGCGCGTCGCGGTCGACGAGGATCGCGGGCAGGAGGGCGGCGACCGGTAGGCCGATCGCGCCAGCGGCGACCCGTGCGCCGGCGCGTCGGGTCAGACCCCAGACGATCAGGACCAGGGCGACCGGCCAGGCGAACAGCTTCAGCGCGCCGGCCAGCCCGACCGCGAGGCCGGCCCGGCCGGGTCGGTCGGCGGCGGCGAGCGCGAGGGCCAGCAGGCAGAGCGCGAGTACGGGCAGGTCGTCACCGCCGGTGGCGAGGGTGAGGGCGCAGATCGGCAGTACGGTGGCGGCCTGCACGCCGCGCAGCAGGGCGGCGTCCCGCCGGTGCCCGGTGTCGACCTGGTCGGTGGCGGCCGGTGTTCTGCGCAGGGCGGTCACGGCCAGTGCCAACGCCAGTGCGGTGCCCACCGCGAACCAGACTCGGGAGTCGGTCCACCAGGAGTCGACGAGCGCTCTGGGTAGGCCGAACATCGCCATGCCGGGTTGGTACGGGGTGTAGCCCATGAGTTGTTCGCCGGGTGGCAGGGCGGCGATCGCGTCCGGTCCGAGGTACGGGGTGCCGTGTTCCAGGAGGCGGGCACCGGCCCGCTCCACGACCAGCACCTCCTCCTGGGCCCGGTCGGTGCGTCCGCCGGCCCGCTCGATGCTCTGCCACAGCAGGGGCAGCAGTGCGGTGCCCGCCCAGGCGAGACCGGTGACCATCCAGCGGGCTGGCTGCCCGACAAGCGGTGACGCCGGGGAGCGTCGGCGTAGGAGCAGTTGGGCGGTCACCACAAGCGTCGCGACCAGGTAGCCGGCTGCGGCGACCGTGCCCCAGGCCCGGTGCGGCAGCAGGGTCGACGTGACCGCGGTGATCGCGGCGAAGATGGTCGAGGCGGCGTAGAGGCCGAGGTCGAGGGCGAGTCCGCCGGCGGCGGTGTCGAGCGTCCGCCAGCGGCGGCGGGCGGTCGGGTCGTCGGCGATCACGGCGCAAGTCTGGCAGACCGGTCCGCTTCAGGCACCGGGCCGATGCCTGGTCAGGCGGGCAGGTGCGGGAGGCGGTCGGTGCGGGAACGGCCGGCCTGGCGGCGGTTCTGGCTGAGCCGGATCACCGCGCCGGCGTCGTGCAGGGGTGCGGCCAGGGTGCCGGGTCGGCCGCCGGAGCCGCGCTGCATCGCCGCGAGCAGGGTGCCGGCCGGCATCGGTCGGGCGAAGAGGTGCCCCTGGCCGGCTACGCAGCCCAACTCCCAGAGGGCCCGCCGCTGCGGCTCGCTCTCCACCCCCTCGGCCACCACGTCCAGGTCGAGGCTGCGGCCCAGGTCGAGGGTGGAGCGGATGACGGCGGCGGCCTCCGCCGAGCTGTCCATCGTCGTCACGAAGCTCCGGTCGATCTTCAGCTCGTGCACGGGGATTCGGGAAAGCAGGGAGAGGGACGAGTAGCCGGTGCCGAAGTCGTCCAGCGCCAGCCGGACACCCTCGTCGCGGAGCCGGCTGAGCACCCGGTCGACCACGTCGAGCTGGCTGAGTGTCAGCGTCTCGGTCAGTTCCAGCACCAGCCGGTCCGGTGGCAGGTCGTGGGCGCGCAGGCGGGCCAGCACCGAGCCCGGGAACCGCGCGTCGAGCAGGCTGCGTGGTGACACGTTCACCGCCACCGGTACGTCGAAGCCGGCGTCCCGCCAACTGACCGCGGCGATCAGCGCCTGGTCGAGGATCGCCTCGGCGAAGGCCGGCAGCAGGCCGGAACGCTCCACGGCCTCCAGGAAGCGCAGCGGGTCGATCATGCCGTGGACGGGGTGGTGCCAGCGGGCCAGCGCCTCCGCGCTGGTCACCTCGCCGGTGCCCAGGTCGACGATCGGTTGGAAGTTGACGACGAACTCGTGGTCGGCGACCGCACGTGGCAGGTCACCACCGAGGGTGAGCCGGCCCAGGTCGGCGGTGTCCCGGGTGGGGGCGTACGTGGCGATCCTCTGCCCGGCCCGCTTGGCCTGGTACATGGCCACGTCGGCGCGGCGCAGCAGCTCGGCCATGCCACCGCTGGACGGGGCGGCGGAGATCCCGCCGCTGGCCTCCACGCTGATCCGCATGCCGTCCAGTTCGAAGGGCTCATGCAGCGCGGCGAGCAGCGTCTCGGCCCGGTGCGCGGCCACCGCCGGGGCAGGCAGCCCGCGCAGGAGTACGGCGAACTCGTCACCGCCGAGGCGGGCCACCAGGTCACTCGGCTGGGCTGCGCCCCGCAACCGGTCGGCGACCTGCACCAGCACCTGGTCGCCGGCGGCGTGCCCGAGTGTGTCGTTGACCTCCTTGAAGTGGTTGAGGTCGATCAGCACCAGCGCGGTCACCCCGTCGGCGTGGCGGGAGCTCAACTGCTCGGTGCCCTCGTCGAGGAGTTGCCGGCGGTTGGCCAGGTCGGTCAGCGCGTCGTGTGCGGCGGCGTACGCGTGTTCGTCGGCCACCCGGGCGAGTTCGGCGTACGCCTGGGCGTTGCGCACGGCCGTGCAGAGCGCGGAGGCGAAGGTGCGCAGGGTGTACTGCTCACGCTCGGAGAGTTGCACCGGGCCGCGGAAGCGCAGGCGGAGCATGCCCACGTCGACGGTCCGGTCGTGGCCTTCCATCGGTGCGGGGACGATCGTGCCGTCCACGTCGGTGGGCGTGCCGGTCGGGCCGTCGAAGGTGATGCCGCCGGTGCCGCCGCGTACGGTGCGGCCCCCGTCGCGCAGCTCGATCTCGACCTCGTCGGCGGAGAACAACTCGGCGGCCTGGGTGACGGCGGTGGTGAGGACGGTGTCCAGGTCGACCACGTTGAGTGCGTCCGTGGTGCGGGCGAGCCGCTGCCACGCCTGCTGCTCCGTCCTGGAGCGGATTCTCGTGGAGTAGGCCAGGTGCAGGCTGAGGACGAGTGGCGGAACAGCCAACAGGAGCTTGAAGTTCGCGTCGAGGATCAGCAGCGTGCAGACCGCCACGACGAACCGTACGGCGAAGCCGGCGAGTCGAAGGTCGAGGTTGGTCCGGAACTGCTTCGAGATCTTGGTCCTGGAGGCGAGTGCGATGACCGGGATGGCCAGCAGGTCGTCCAGTAGTGCCGCAACCAGGTACGAGACAGCGACCGGTACGACGAGAGCGACTGTGCCTTCCGGCGGCCAGGTCCAGGTCGTCATCGCCAGCGTGAGGCCGGCGCCCCAGGCGACGATGACGTTCTTGCCGACGCTGAAGGCCATCTTGATCGGTGGCAGGCGGAGCGAGGCGAACATGATGCCCACCGCGGTGCAGAGCACCACCGACTGGGCCGGAGCGAGGGCGAGGCCGATGATGATCGCAGCCTCGGTCCAACTGATCGAGTGGGTGGTGGACCGGATCCGCACCCTTGCTTTGACCAGGGTTCCCAGGGCGATTGCGACGGTGAGGGCGACGAGGATCGCGGCGTCGCCGGGAGTGGCGGACATCGCCGAGCGCGCTGCGACCGGTAGTGACGTTGCCGTGATGACGGCCGCTACAACGACGACGAGACCGACGAGCAGCCGTAGCCGCTGATCGGTCTCAATCTCTCGTCGCTGAGGAAGGGTCATGCAACTCCCGAAGCCTGCCTCTGCCGTGCTCGTAGCCTACCGTTCCAGGCCCGTTACACGTCCCCGGTCGAGGGGTCAGTTCCACTCGCTGCCGCGCATCGCGATGCCCCCTTCTCTGCTGTGCCTATTCGAGGACCTACCCCAAAGGGGAGGTCTTCCTCCGAAAGGCAGCTTAAGAGAAGGATCGACAGCTTAGAAGAATTAAATGTCGGTATGCGCAACATTAGCCAAGATCGAGCATTTTTGTGACGTTCTGTCCATCGTTGCTGAACGGAGTGCGGTCGAGCTTGCCCCTTCTGGATTCGATGAACGGCTCGCCACTGCAGACGGTATATGGCGAGATTGTGGTCGCGTTATTCGCTGAGTCTGACTGCTCCCAGTGGCTAGCTCATCCGGAGTTTGGTCAAGGGGTAAGGGCGGCCCGGGCAGAGTTGACGCGGCCAAGGCGTCGGTTGGGCGGTGAGAACGGATGCCACCTTCGCCCGGATCGAGGGCGGTGGCTGGTGGAATTTGCATCTCGGCAGGCAGCGACGCAACTTGCCTGCGGCATGGTGCGGTCCCGGAGAGGCATTCGGACAACCTCCCCTCGGTAATCCCGGGATCACCATCGGCCACCTGCCTCGCACCGTGAGCGGCACGTCACCGGAGCAAGGCCGTGGACTTCACTGCGTGATCGACTGAATACCTGGCATGGCTGGAGCAGGGGCCGGGTGGAGATTCAGGTTCTGGCGGTCTTTCGGTGCAACTGTCTACCCGCATGCTGCGCCTCGGTACGCCCAAACAGCAGACAATCCTCGCGGTGCTGGCGGTGCGGCCCGGTCGACTGGTGCCATTGGACGACCTCGTCGATGAGTTATGGGTTGATTGCCCACCGCGATCAGCCGCGGCTAAATGTGCGGACCTATGGTGCCAATCTGCGCCGGGCTTTCGAGGCTTTCCCGGGTGGACAGGCGGCCATCGCACGTCAGCGCAACGGCTATCGACTCGACGTACCCCCAGAACTGATTGACGTCTTTTGCTTCGAGGTGGAGCGGGGCGCCGGTCGGGGGCGTCGGAGGCTGGCCACCTGGATCGTGCGAGGCGGCTACCGGGTCGAGCCCGAACCGTCGCAGTCGAAGAGGAGCGACTGCCCCGTCGTACCGCACCGATAGGCTCACGACCGTGACCGAACCCGCGCAGCTCAGCCACGTCGATCGCGCCGGCGCCGCCCGCATGGTCGACGTCTCCGCCAAGGCGGTGACGGGCCGGCTGGCCGTCGCGGCCGGCCATCTGCGGACCACGCCCGAGGTCATCGACCTGCTGCATCGCGACGGGTTGCCCAAGGGCGACGCGCTGGCGGTCGGTCGGCTGGCCGGCATCATGGGGGCGAAGCGGACCCCGGATCTGATCCCGCTGTGCCACCCGATCGCGCTGCACGGCGTCACGGTCGACCTGCGGTTGACCGCCGACACCGTGGAGATCACGGCCACCGCCCGCACCGCGGACCGCACGGGGGTGGAGATGGAGGCGCTGACGGCGGTCGCCGTCGCCGGTCTCGCTCTGGTCGACATGGTCAAGGCGGTCGACCCGGCCGCCTCGGTGGAGGCGGTCCGGGTGCTGCGCAAGGAGGGCGGCAAGACCGGCGAGTGGGTTCGGCCGGAGGACCGGCCGTGATCCGGGCCCGGGTGATCGTGGCGTCCAACCGGGCCGCAGCCGGCGTCTACGCCGACACCAGCGGTCCGCTTCTCGTCGCGGGCCTCCGCGAGCTGGGGTGCCAGGTCGACGAGCCGGTGGTGGTGCCCGATGGCGAGCCGGTCGGTGCCGCCTTGCAGGCCGCCCGCGGCGACGGTGTCGACGTGGTGCTGACCAGCGGTGGCACCGGGGTGACTCCCTCCGATCGGACCCCGGACGTGACCCGGGATCTGCTGGATTACGAGATCCCCGGCATCGCCGAGGCGATCCGCGCACACAGCCGCGACCGGGTGCCCACGTCGGTGCTGTCCCGGGGTCTGGCCGGGGTGGCCGGCCGGATGCTGGTGGTCAACCTTCCCGGCTCGACCGGCGGCGCCCGGGACGGCCTGGCCGTGCTCGGGCCGATCCTCGGGCACACCGTCGATCAGCTCCGCGGCGGAGACCACTGAGTTCGAGCGCCGGAGACCACTGAGTTCGTCCCGGAGGGCACCCGGATTGGTGGCGGTGCCCACCGACCGGTCCACGCCGGGCCCGGACGAGTGTCGGTCCGTGCCGATAGGCTCGGTCGGTGAGCACGGAAACCGCACCCACCGCGGATCGGATCGCCGCACCCCCGCCGGCCGGCTGGGAGGAAGCGCGGTCGCGGGTCTACGCGGTCGGTCTGGCCGCCGCACTGCCCGCCGTCGCCCGACCACTGGCCGACGTCGACGGGTTCACCCTGGCCGAGCCGTTGACCACCCGCACCGACCTTCCGGCCTTCCCGACTTCCAGCGTCGACGGCTGGGCGGTGCGCGGCGCCGGCCCGTGGCGGGTCGTCGGTCGCGTGCTGGCGGGCAGCACCCCGGCACCGCTCACCGAGGCCGACACGACCGTCGAGATCGCGACCGGAGCCATGGTGCCCGAGGGCGCCACCGCGGTTCTGCGCGTCGAGGAGTCCACGACCGTCGGCGGCCTGGTGCACGGCACGCCCCGGGAGACGCCGGAGTGGCGGCAGCCCGGCGAGGAGGCGTACGCCGACGAGGAGCTGTTGCCGGCCGGCACGCCGGTGGACCCGGCGGTGATCGGCCTGGCGGCCTCCTGTGGGCATGACACGCTGCGGGTCCGGCGGGCACCGCGCGCCGCTCTGCTGATCTTCGGCGACGAGCTGTTGACCGCCGGGTCGCCCGGGGCCGGTCGTGTGCGGGACGCGCTGGGTCCGGCGGTGCCTGCGTGGCTACGGCGCTACGGCTGTCAGGTCCGACCGTCGGACGTGGTGGGCCCGGTTGCCGACACGCTGCCCGCGCACGTTGCGGCTCTGCGCTCGGCGTTGGCCAGTGCCGACCTGGTGTGCACCACCGGCGGCACGATGAACGGCCCGGTCGACCACCTGCATCCGACCCTGGAGGCGCTCGGCGCCGACTACGTGGTCAACACGGTCGCGGTCCGGCCGGGCTTCCCGATGCTGCTGGCCCGGTTGGCCGACCCCGACGGGCGGATCCGGTTCGTGGCGGGGCTGCCCGGCAACCCACAGTCCGCCATCGTCGCGCTGGTGTCGCTGGTCGCCCCGCTGCTCGCCGGCCTGCAGGGCCGCTCGATGCCCGTGCTGCCGCAGGCCACGTTGGCCGAGGCGGTGCCCGGTCGCGGTGACCACACCCACCTCGCGCTGGTTCGACTGGACCGGGCCGCCGGCACCGCGTCGCCGGTGCGACACGTCGGGTCGGCGATGCTGCGTGGCCTGGCCGGCGCGGACGGGTTCGCCGTCATCCGGCCCGGCACCAGGGGCGAGCCGGGTGACCGGGTGCCGATCGTGCCCCTGCCGTTGCTGCCCGGGGAGCGTGCGTCATGACCGCGCCGGCGATCACCTTCGGTGAGGTCACCGACCAGCCGCTCGACCTCGCCACGCACGAGGCGGCGGTCGCCGACCGGCGCGCCGGCGCGGTGGTGTCCTTCCAGGGCGTGGTCCGCGACCACGACCATGGGCGTCAGGTCACGAGCCTGGAGTACGAGGGGCACCCGAGCGCCGCTCAGGTGCTGCGCGAGGTGGCCGCCGAGATCGCCGCCGAACCCGACGTCTACGCGGTGGCCGTCTCGCACCGGGTCGGCCCCCTGGCGATCGGTGACGTGGCGCTGGTCGCCGCGGTGAGCACCGCCCACCGGGCGGCGGCCTTCGCCGCCTGTGCCCGGCTGGTCGACGAGGTCAAGGCGCGCCTGCCGATCTGGAAACGGCAGGTCTTTACCGATGGCACCGAGGAGTGGGTCAACTGCCCCTGACCGGGCTCACCGGCGGCTGCTGAGCACCGCCGCCCTGGCGAGTCGGTCGCCGTAGAACGCGGGCTCGGCACCGGGTCGCCAGGGCAGCGCCGCGACCAGCACGATCAACGCGACCGCGAGTGAGTTCTCCATCAGGGCCCCGAAGAGACCGTCCTGGTAGTGCGACATCTCCGGTAGTTGGTGCTCGTACGGCCAGATCGGGGAGATCAGGAAGAGCAGGTAGAGCCCGATCGCGGCAACGCCGTGGCGGAGCCCGGTCAGGGTGGGATACCAGATCGGCGGGCGGAGTCCGTTGACCCCGGGCACTCCGCCGAACACGGGCCCCTGGCCGGTGCGCTGGGGCATCGTGCGGCTCGCCTCCCGGCGACGCACGGCGGCATCGGCCAGCACGATGATCGCCGGGATCACCCAGACCAGGTGGTGCGTCCAGGAGATCGGGCTGATCACGTTCGCGGTCAGGCCGACGAGCGTGAACGCCGTCAGCTCGTCACCGTCGGCGCGGGAACTGGCCGCCCGGGACAGGCCCAACGCCAGGATCAGCACGGAGAAGGCGAACCAGAGCAGCCCGGGGGTCTCGATCGAGTCGTACAGCCGGGCGAGCAGGCCGGCGAGCGACTGGTTGGGCGTCATGTCCGCCGCACCGACCCGTTCGGTCTGCCAGAGCACGCTGCCGAAGTACGTCCGTGACTCGTCGCCGACGATCGCGAAGCTCGCCACCGTCACGCCGATCGTGGTGCCGATGGCGGTCGCCGCCACCCGCCACTGACGGGTGATCAGCAGGTAGGCGATGAACAGCGCTGGGGTGAGCTTGACCGCGGTGGCCAGCCCGATGCCGGCGCCGGCCCAGGCTCCGCCGTAGACGAAGCGCAGCAGGGGGCCGTCGGTCGCGGCGTAGTGAGTGCCCCGGCGGGAGCGCCAGCGGAGGCCGATCAGATCCGCCATGATCAACGCGAAGAGCAGGATGTTGACCTGGCCGTAGCCGAGGGTCTCCCGAGCCGGTTCGATGGCGACCGCGAGCGGCACCGCCAGGGCCACGGTGAACCACAGTGGCCACGCCAGCCGGTCCACGATGGGGCGAAGGAGCCCGGCCAGGACCAACGCCAACGCGGCGATGCTCGCGGCGGCGTTGACCATGCCGGCCAAGCCGATCGGGAGCTGCGCCATCGGCAACATGACCAGGCCGGCGAACGGCGGGTAGGTGAAGCCCAGCGTGGTTCCGGGCGCGATGAACTCATAGAGCTCGTGACCGCTCGCCCACCACACCACGGCACCGTGATAGATCTTCATATCGAAGAAGTTGTACGGCCGCCCGAAGGTGCCGATGGCGAGCCATGCGGCGTAGGCGACGGCGGCCACGATGGCGCCCCGTACGACGTTCCTGCGATCGATCCCACGCGTCACGCGTTGGATTGGGGCGAGGCGGTCCGCCCGTCTACCGACAGCCGTCGGCATGGCGTGGCCACCCCCGTACCAAGGTCGTCCTATCCGTCCAGGTCCTGCACGGAGCCTAGAACGGCGCCTCACGTCAGTGCCTCCCGCGTTATGCGACCGTGTCCGATCCCACACATGTTTTTGACATTTCCACCGCGTTAACGCCTACCGGGTGGTTCAGGTAATTCGTGGCCTTAGCGGGGGGTGGGGGTGGCTCAGAGACGGATCGACGCAGTTCAGCCGGGAAGCCGACGCGCCGTGGACGCGGATCGGACGGCGATCCGAGCCTCGCGCCGGGCGGTACGGACGGCGCGTTGCATGGAACGTCGAGAGTGGCCGATGCGATGACCGGTCCGCCACCGCAGACCGGGCTTGCCGCCGGTGTCGGCCGCAGCGAGCAGCAGACCGCCGAGGATGCCGAGGTTCTTCATGGCGTGGATCTGGTTGTTGTTCCTGGTGGTCGGATCGTCGTTCTTCCAGAAGGGATGCCCGGCGACGGTCACCGGCACCAGCGTGCCGGCGAGGACCAGTGCGGCAGGTCGACTGAGCCGGCCGGTGGCCAGCATCAGCCCGGCGCTGACCTGCACCGCGGCGTTGAGTCGGATCAACGTCTCGGTCTCGGTGGGGAAGCTCGGGTGTGCCTTCTTCAGAAGCGGCGCGACCTTCTCGGTCACCGGCTGGGCGGCCACCGCGAGCCGGCCCGGGTCGCGGAAGTTGCGGTAACCCTGGACCACGAAGATGCCGCTCAGCATGGCTCGGGCGAGAGAGCGTACGGGCGTCATGGATCAGTCATACCCCGTCGCGGCGTTTGCTACCCCGGCAACGGCCGGATCGGATCGGTGCCCATGCACGCGCGCCACGCCGATTCGAGCGACCGTCACGGATGGACCGGCTGCTGCGGGTAACGTCGCGCGGGTGACCACGCTGCGGCTACGCCCCGAGGACCCGGCCGACGCCGGCTCGGTACGCCGCGTGTTGGCAGCCGCCTTCGCCCGCCCGGACGTGGTGACGCCGCCGGAGGTGAGCCTGGTCGACGAACTGCGCGGCACCGCCGCCTGGCTGCCGGAGCTGGCCATGGTCGCGGAGTACGGCGGTGAGGTGGTCGGGTACGCGCTGCTCACCCGGGTGCGGGTGCGGCCGGAGCGGGGCTCGGACGTGCCCGTCCTGGCCCTCGGCCCGGTGGCGGTCGCGCCGCACCGGCAGCGAGTGGGGCACGGCACGGCGGTCGTGCAGGCCGCGTTGGACGCCTCCACCGAGTTGGGCGAGCGGCTCGTCGTGGTCCTCGGTGACCCGGCGTTCTACCGCCGGTTCGGCTTCGGCCCGGCGACGGAGCTGGGCCTGACCGGCCCGTGGGCCGGTCTCGGTGAGCCCTGGCAGGCGTTGGTGCTGCCACCGTCCACCAGCGAGGAGGGCCCCCCGCCGCGCGGTGAGGTGCTCTTCCCGGCGCCCTGGTCCAAGGTCTGACCGCGTCGGCGCGGTCGATGGCGGTCAGGCCGGTTGGGTGCGCAGGTACCGGCCGAAGTGCGGCACCGTGAAGGCGACCGTGCCGCGCTCGCCGGAATAGATCAGCCCCTTCTTGATCAGCGCATCCCGGGCCGGGGAGAGGCTGGCGGGCTTGCGGCCGAGAGCCCGGGCGATCTCCGCCGTGGGCACTGCGGCGTCCATGTCGTCGCGGACCACCGCCGAGGAGTCGCCCTCGACGGCCGACATCATGGCCATCGCCCGCATGTACTCGCGCTCGGCGGGAGTGGCCCGTTCGAACCGGGACCCGAAGAATCCGACCGCCAGCTCCGCTTCCGCCTCCGGTGCGGCGACCCGCACGTCGGCGGCGGTGATCGGCGAGCGCGGCGCGTGGTCCCAGGTCGCCTTGCCGTACGCCTGGACGAAGTAGGGATAGCCGCCGGACTTCTCGTAGAGCAGGTCGAGCGCCTTCTGTTCGTACTCGACATCCTCGCGCTCGGCCGGAGCGCAGAGCGCCTGGTCGGCGGCGATCCGGTCGAGCCGGTCGATGCGTTGGTAGCGGAACAACCGTTCGGAGTACGACTTGGCGGCGCTGAGCACCGCAGGCAGGTGCGGTAGGCCGGCGCCGACCACGATCAGGGGCGCGCCGAGCTGGGACAGCTCGTGGCAGGCGGCGCAGAGCGCCGACACGTCCTCCGGGCCGAGATCCTGCATCTCGTCGATGAAGATGGCGATGCCGGTGCCCACGTCACTGGCGACCGCCGCGGCGTCACTGAGCAGCTCGACCAGGTCGATCTCGATGTCGCCGGAGTCGGCCCGGCCGCTGGCCGCCGGCACGTCGATGCCGGGTTGCCACCGGTCGCGCAGTTTCGGGGCGGCACCGGCCCGCCCGGTCGGGGCGGAGCGCTGGGCGAACGCCTTGAGGACTCCGAGGAAACTGTCGATCCGATCGGGCGCGCGGTGTCGCGGGGCGAGCTCCCGGACTGCCATGTGCAGCGCGGCGGCGACCGGGCGACGTAACGACTGGTCCGGCCGTGCCTCGATCTTGCCGCTGCCCCAGAGATGGTTGATCGCCTGGGACCGGAGGGTGTTGAGCAGAACCGTCTTGCCGACGCCCCGCAGCCCGGTGAGCATCAGGCTGCGTTCGGGGCGGCCCCGTGCGATGCGTTCCAGCACGATGTCGAAGACGTCCAGCTCCCGCCCCCGCCCGGCGAGCTCGGGCGGACGCTGACCAGCGCCCGGTGCGTACGGGTTGCGGACCGGATCCACGCATTGGAGAGTATCGGGCCATCTAGCTGCGAGGCTAGACATGGATAGATGGGGCTACCGGCGTGTCGAGACCGTCGAGACAAAACTAGGGCTGTCTAGCTTGGACGCTAGACAGCCCTAGTTTTGCCAAGCGGTGACTAGCGTTCCTTCAGGCAGAGGACGTAGTCGAACAGGTCGATCGAGTTGTCGTGCACGTAGTTCGCGGTCGCCTGCGGCGCGAGCGTCTCGCACCGGTCCCCGTCGGTGGTCGCCGGTATCCGCAGCAGCACCTGGTACGTGTTCGGGCCACACGGCACCTTGCGCAGCTCCGCGTCGTCCTCGGTGCCCTCGTTCACCACGCAGTCGCCCTGGGCGAACTCCTCGTCCTCGTCCGGGTCCGGCAGGTCCGGCGTCGGTGCGGCGCTGGGCAGGACGGGCGGAAGTACCGGCACGCTCACCGACGGCATGGGCTCGACATCATTGCTGGCGTCCGCGACCCTCCAGATCGCCCAACCGGCCAGGCCGAGGCATGGGCAGAGCAGGAGCAGCACCACCAGCGCGACGATGAGAGCGATCTTGCGACCGTTGCTCTTCACCGGCGCGCCGGGCGACATGCCGAACCCGCCCGGAGGCGGTTGGCCCCACGGCGCGGACGGCTGACCCGGCACCGGCCCGGCCGGCGGGAACGGCCCAGGCGGCGGATAGCCCGGCCCCGAGGTGGGCGGATAGCCGGGGCCCGAGGTGGGCGGGTAATCCGGGCCCGGGGTGGGCGGATAGCCGGGGCCCGAGGTGGGCGGGTAATCCGGGCCCGGGGTGGGCGGATAGCCGGGGCCCGAGGCCGGCGGGGGTGCCCACATCGGTTCGGTTGGCGGCTCCGGGTTGGTGGGCGGGGGTGCCCACATCGGCGCGGTCGGCGGTTCCGCGCCGCTCGGCGGCGGTCCCCACTGCTGCCGGGTCGGGTCCTGGACCGGCGGCGGCGAGCCCCACTGGGGCAGGGTCGGTTCGACCGGTGGCGAGCCGTCGGACCCGGTGGGAGGGCGCTGGTGAGGGTCGTCCGGCTGGTCGGAGCCCGGTGGTCCGTAGGTCGTCATGTCATATCCCCGGGGTGGGTGGTCTCAGCGTTGTTTGAGGCAGAGGACGAAGTCGAGAGTGTCCAGCTCGCTGTCGAAGAAGTACCAGTTGGTGTAACCCTCGACCTTGCCGCACTTGGCCTCGGCGTCGCGCTCGCCGCTGGTCGCACCGTCGATCCGGCTCAGCACCTCGTACGACTTCGCGACGCAACCGCTGATCACCAGCTTGGGTTTGCCGCCCGCAGCGCCGTCGTTGCGGACACACTGGCCGACCTTGGCGAACCGGGGGTCGGCCGACGACTCCGGTGCGGCGCCGCTCGGCGCTGGCTCGGCCACGTCCGCGTCCGGGCTCGGCTCACCCGCGACGGGCAACTCGCTCGGCGCGGCCAACGGCGCCGGGTCGTCCTGCCCGCCTAGCAGCCAGAACGCGCCGCCACCGACCACCACCAGCAGTACGACCGCCAGCACCGCGATCAGCGGCCCCCGACCGCGCCGGCCGGGTGGCGGAGCAGGATCGCCGCCGTACGGATCCTCGTCCGGCCGGTACTGCTGCCCGCCGTACGCCGGATTCGCCCCGTACGAGCCGCCATAGGGTGGTGACCCGTGCTCCCGCCCGTAGGGCCCCTCGGAACCGCCTCCGTAGGGCGCGGGACCTGGGCTGCCGTACGGCGCGGGACCTGGGCCGTCGTACGGTCCGGGTCGCCCCTGGGGTGCGCGCGGGTACGACGGAACCGCCGGCGGGTAGGGCTCGTTCGCTGGCGGGTAAGGCTGCTGCACCGGCCGTCCGGGCGTCTCGTCGGGTCGTTGTCCACGCCACGGTCCCGGGTCGCCGCCGCCCGGTGGTCCGTAGTTCGTCATGCCGCCCTCCTGCACGAGTGGTGAGAGGCCGGCCACCAACGCGCGACGCCGACTCCGACGTCACCGTAGCGTGGTCCACTGATGAGCTCACGTCCACCGAGCGCCGCAGCCCTCGCCGGTCGCCGCGCAAGCGCCACAGCGACCCTGATCTGGACCGCGTTGATCGTGGTCTACCTGCTCTGGGGTTCCACCTATCTGGCCATCCGGATCACGGTGGAGACGCTGCCGCCGCTGTTGTCGGCCGCACTGCGGTTCGCCGTGGCCGGTCTGATCCTGGCGGTGGTGCTGCGGCTGCGCCGGGGTCCCGGCGCACTGCGGGTGGACCGGCGGCAACTCGGCTCCGCCGCGCTGATCGGCGTGCTCCTGCTCGCCGGCGGTAACGGCCTGGTGGTGCTCGCCGAGTCCGGGCCACCCGGAGTGGCGGTGCCCTCCGGCATCGCCGCGCTGCTGGTGGCGACCGTTCCGCTGCTGGTGGTGCTGTTGCGCTCCGCCACCGGCGACCGGCCCCCGCTCTGGACGTTCGCCGGGGTCACCCTGGGTTTCGCCGGTCTGGTCCTGCTGGTGCTGCCCGCCGGCAACTCGGAGGCGGTGCCACTGGTGGGGGCCCTGACCGTGGTGGCGGCGGCCACCTCGTGGTCGGTCGGGTCGTTCCTGTCCGGACGCATCCGGATGCCCACCGACCCCTTCGTGGCAACGGTGTACGAGATGCTGGCCGGCGCCCTGGTGCTGGCCGTCGTCTCCGCCGGCCGGGGCGAGCTGAGCGACTTCCACCCGGCGACGGTCAGTACCCGCTCCTGGCTGGCGCTGGGCTACCTCATGGTGGCCGGCTCGCTGGTGGCCTTCACCGCGTACGTCTGGCTGCTGCACAACGCGCCCATCTCGTTGGTGTCGACGTACGCCTACGTCAACCCGGCGGTCGCGGTGGCGCTCGGTGCGCTGCTGGTCGCCGAACCGATCACCCCGCAGGTGCTGCTCGGCGGCGCGGTCATCGTCGCCGGTGTCGCACTGGTGGTGAGCACGGAACGGCCCCGGCGGGCGAGCGCGGGATCACGATCGGGGACTTCGCCGGTGAGCGAACGCCGGTAACCTCCGGGCCATGTCGGCCGCTGCTCTGGTCGGGGTGGCGTTGCTCGGCGGGCTGTTCGGTCTCGTCGTACCCCCGCTGGCCCGGCGTTTCACCAACCCGCCGGCCCGGCCGCGGAGGCCGTTCCCGGCTGCCGCGCCGAGCCACCGGCCTCGACGTGGCGCCTGGGTCTGGCTCGGTCCGCCGGTGTCGGCCGCGGTGTTCGGTGGGCTTGCCGTCGCTCGGTGTGACGATCCGGCGTTGCCGGTCTTCCTCCTGCTGGCGGCGGTGGGGTTGGTGCTGGCCCGGGTCGACCTGTCCTGTCTGCGCCTGCCCGACCCGCTGGTCCTCGCCGCCGGCCTGCTGGCCCTCGCCGGCCTGACCGGCGTGGCGTTGCTGACCGGCGAGCCGGCCCGGCTGCTCGGTGCGCTGGCCGGCGCGGCGGTCGCAGGCGCGGCGCACGTGCTGCTGGCCCTGCTCCCCGGCTCACGACTGGGGTTCGGAGACGTGAAACTCGCCGCCGTCCTCGGCCTGCCGCTGGGCTGGCTGGGCCGGGACGCCCTGCTCGTCGGGCTGCTCCTACCGCACCTGCTGCAGGGTGGGCTGGTGGTCGGCCTGCTCGTCGCGCGGCGGGTCCGCCGGGACACCCTGCTGCCGCTCGGGCCGGCCCTGCTCGCGGGTGCCTGGCTCGCCATCCTCCTGGGCTGAACAGCCGGCGATGACCCCACGTCGGGGACGACCAACCTTCGGGCATCACCCGGCTGGAGGCGCACGGCGGACCCGCGCGCCGGGGACGCCGGCCTTCAGATCAACCGAAGCTGACGGTCCTTGGGGCGACGGGGCTCGGCCTCGCCGAACCGCTCGAACAGGCCGGGGTCGATGACACCGAGGAACGGCGACGGAGCGCAGTCACGCTCGACACCGTGACGGGTACGGCGGGCGGCGTGGCTGACGTACAGCCGGTCCTGGGCACGGGTCAGGCCGACGAAGAACAGCCGGCGCTCCTCGGCGACGGCGTCCTCGTCAGGGGTCGAGCCCGGCCAGCGCAGCGGCAGCAGCCCGTCCTCCACACCGATCAGGAAGACCACCGGGAACTCCAGGCCCTTCGCGGCGTGCAGGGTGAGCAGCGTGACCGCCTCCGCGCGCGGGTCGAGCGCGTCCACCTCCGCGCCGGTGGCCAACTGCGACAGGAACGCCTCCAGGTCGTCACCGCAGCGCCGGGCCAACGGAGTCAGCAGGTCCACGGCCGAGCGGACGTCCTCGGGACGGACCGTGCCGCCGGTGCCGTCCAGGGTGGGAACGGCGAACCGCTCCGCCACGACCTGACCAGCGAGCCGCACCCGGGCGGCCAGCGGGCCGGCCAGCCCGTCGGCGTGCCGCAGTTCGCGCGCGATGGCCGCCACTCCGGGCCGGTCCCGCAGCCGGTCGTGGGAACGCTTCTGCACCGGGATGTTGGCCCGGGTCAGGGCGTCCACGATCGGTGCCGCCTGCGCGTCGGTGCGGTACAGCACGGCGATGTCGGAGAACGACAACGTCGTGGACCGGCCGTCGATCCGGCCCGAGTCCAGCGAGCGGTGGGACAGCCCGCCGACCAGTTCGTCGACGGTACGGACCACGAAGTCGGTCTCCTCGGCGACGGAGGCCGCCGGGTAACGGCCGACCAGCGGGGCCTCCGGGTCGAGCCGGGCCGGATCCAGTCGCCGGCCCCGGACCAGCGAGGACGGCGCGATGGCCTGCACGGCGGCGGCCAGGATCGGCGCGGACGACCGGTAGTTGCGGTTGAGTCGGACCAACCGGGCGTCCGTGAAGTCCTCGGAGAAGCGCAGGAAGTAGCCGACGTCGGCACCCCGGAACGAGTAGATCGCCTGGTCCGGGTCGCCGATCGCACACAGGTTGCCGTCCGCCGGGCTGAGCAGCCGCAGCAGCTCGTACTGCGTCGCGTCGACGTCCTGGTACTCGTCGACGAAGATCCACCGCCAGCGGTCCCGGTAGCGCTCGACCAGCTTCCGATCGGCCCGCAGCAACTCCACCGGCAGGGTCACCAGCTCGTCCAGGTCGACCAGGTCCTGCTTGCGCAGCAGCGCCGTGTAGCTGGCGCTGTCGTCGCCGGCCTCCGCCCGCGCCGCCGACCGCTCGGCGTCGTCGGCGATCCGGAAGCCGGTCGGCAGGCCCACGGCTTCGGCGTTCTCCCGAAGAATGGTCAACCCCAGCGCGTGGAACGTGCCGACGGTGACGTCCTCGGCGACCGGACCGAGCAGACCGTCGAGGCGGTGCCGCAGCTCCTCGGCGGCCCGACGGGTGAACGTGATCGCCAGACAGTGCTCGGGAAACACGTTCAGCTCCGCGCAGAGGTACGCGATCCGGTGCGTGAGCGTCCGGGTCTTGCCGGTGCCCGGACCAGCGACGATGAGCAGCGGACCGCCGGGTGCGGAGGCGGCCACCCGCTGCATCGCGTCCAGCCGGTCCAGCAGACCGGTGCCGACCTCCTCCATCCCGGAGAGCATCGGCTCGAAGGGTTCGTGGGGAGACGGCGGCGACGCGATCGGCGGGGCTGGCGCCGGGACCGGCTTACGCTTCGGCTCCGCCTTCGCCGCCGGGCGCTTGGTCGCGGCCCGGGCAGCCGGCTCCGCGGGTCGCCGCTGCGCCGGCACGGGTACGTCGAACAGCGTCTCCTGTGCCGTGCCCGCGTGGGTGCCCAGTTCCGCCGGGTCGAAGAGCGTGATCACCCCGTACTCGCCGTCGTAGCCCGGCACCCGACGTACCTCGCCGCGCCGTAACCGCCCGATGCCCTCCGCGAGGAGTTCCCCGCCCGTCTGCGCGATGTCGGTGAGCGGTGTGGTGGTCAGGATCTCCAGCTCGGGGCCGAGCGCTGCCACCAACTCGTTGAGTCGCCCCTCGACCTTCTTCGACCGGGCGCCCACCTTGTTGATCTCACCGAGGATCTCGGCGAGCGGCACCAGGTGGGTGACGTCCCGGGCGTCCGCCGGCCGGTGCCCCTCCGGGCGGTCGGCCAACTCCTCGATCCGGCTGAGAACGCCCACGGTGAGCGGCTTGCCGCACTCGGGGCAGCGCCCGCCTGCCGCGCGGGTCCGCTCCGGCGACCAGTTGACGCCGCACAGCCGGTGTCCGTCCGCGTGGTACTTGCCCTCCTCTGGGAAGAACTCGATCGTGCCGGCCAGGCCGTCACCGGTCCGCAGCGCCTCCCGGACGGCGAAGTAGTTCCGCTCGGCCGTCAGCACGGTCGCCTCCCGGCCGAGGGCCGGCGGGGAGTGCGCGTCCGAGTTGGACACCAGTTGGTAGCCGTCCAGGCTGCCGACCCGCCAGTTCATCGCCGGGTCGGAGGAGAGACCGGTCTCCACGGCGAAGATGTGCTCGGCCAGGTCGGCGTAGCAGTCCGCGATCGCGTCGAAGCCCGACTTCGAGCCCAGCGCGGAGAACCACGGCGTCCAGATGTGGGCGGGCACCAGGTAGCCGTCCGGGCTGGCCTCCAGGGTGATCTCCAGCAGGTCGCGGGAGTCCAGGCCGAGGATCGGCCGGCCGTCCGAGCCGAGGTTGCCGATCCGGCCGAGCGCGGTGTTGAACCGCGCGACCGCGTCCAGGTCGGGCAGGTAGATCAGGTGGTGCACCTTGCGGGTCCGGTCGTCCCGCTTGTAGATGGTGGAGATCTCCACGCTCAGCATGAACCGGACCGGGTCCGCCTCCGCAGCGCTCGCCAGTCGGGGAGGCAGCCGGCGGGCGACGTCCCGTTCCGCGTCGGCATCGAGCCGGTACAGCCCCGGCTCGGCGGGCCGCAGAGTCTCCCGCAGGTGGTCGTACCAGGCGGGGTGGGTGAAGTCGCCGGTGCCGAGCAGACCGATGCCCTTACGCCGGGCCCACCACGCGAGGTTCGGCGTGGTGAGGTCGCGGCTGCACGCGCGCGAGTATTTCGAATGGATGTGCAGGTCCGCGACGAATGGCCGTAGGCCACCGGGGGGTACGGCGCTGAACGGAGGCACGCCGCATCCTGTCACGCCCGCCGCGCCGGCCGCCCGCCGCCACGCGCGGACGTGACGTCCGCTATGCCGAGCGCAACTCGACCAGACTGATCTGTGGCTCGGCCCCGACCCGGACCGGCGGCCCCCAGAAGCCAGCGCCGTTCGTCACGTAGACCTTGGTGCCGTCGACCTCACCGAGGCCGCTGACCACCGGCTGCTCCAGCCGGACGGCCAGGTTGAACGGCACCATCTGCCCACCGTGGGTGTGCCCGGACAGTTGCAGGTCGACGCCGTACCGGGCCGCCTCCACCGCTGCCAACGGCTGGTGGGCGAGCAGCACCACCGGGCGGCTCGGGTCGCGGTCACCGAGGGCGGCGGCGAAGTCCGGCCCGGCCGCCAGGCCGCTGTCCCCGGTCGCGTCCAGGTCGTTCACGCCGGCCACGTCGAGCACGCCACCCCGGGCCCGGATCTCCTGGCGCCGGTTCTGTAGGACCCGAAGGCCGAGCCGGTCGACCTCCTGGACCCACTCCTCCACCCCGGAGTAGTACTCGTGGTTGCCGGTGACGAAGAAGTTGCCGTACCGGGAGCGCAGGTCGCGCAGCGGCGCGGCGGCCGAGCCGAGTTCGGCGACCGAGCCGTCGACCAGGTCTCCGACGACCGCGACCAGGTCCGCGTCGAGCCGGTTGATCGCGGCTACGATCCGCTCGGTGTGTGCCCGGCCGCGCAGGGGGCCGAGGTGGATGTCGGAGACGGTGGCGATGCGCAGGCCGTCCATGCTGCGGGGGAGTTTGGCGAGCGGGATCTGCACCCGGTCGAGGCGTGGTGGACCGAGGGCGGTGCGGACGCCGTACCCCACCATGGCGGTGGCGGTGAGGCCGGCGAAGATGGCCGCCCCACGGGCCAGCAGCAGCCGGCGGGCCGGGTCGTGATCCGGTGCCGCGACGGCACCGGCGGCGGGCGGGTCGGTCGGCCCGGCCGCTCCGACCAGCACCGGCTCGGGTGCCGCGGCGGCCGGCTCCGCGGCGATCACCCGCCGGCGCAGCACCAGCCGGGTGACCAGCATCGGCACCTCGAGCACGACCAGCACGACGAGCAGGTAGAACATCAGCGCGAGCCACAGGTAGCCCGGCCAGGCGAGCCAGTAGAGCCCGGCCTGCGTCCCGGCGAGGGTGACCGGCACGAGCAGCGCCAGCACCAGGGCGGCGATCCCGCCGATCCGTCGCCAACGGCCCGGGGTGGTGGTGTCCCTGACCAGCCGCTTCCACAGGTAGAGGTGGATCAAACCGGTGATAAGGGCCAGGACGGTCACGAACCCCAGAACCGCCAACATGCGTGCGCCTCCCTCACCCGCCCGCGAACGGGGGCAGGACGTCGATCGTGGCCCCGGCTGGCAGGGGTGCCTGACGATCATGACAGGTGACGCCGTCCACCAGAAAACTCGCCACTTTCAGCACGGCGGCGAGCCGGTCGCCGTGTCGCTGGGTCAACTCGGCGCTGAGGTCGTCGAGCGACCGGCCGGCGGGCACGACCTCCTCGGTCCGCCCGGCGGCGGCGCGGGCTCCCGCGAAGTAGCGGACGGTCAGCGGCATCAGGTCCATGCCTCAACCCCCGATCGCGGACATCGGCCGGGTCGGCTGTAGGAAGGTGGGATCGTCGATGCCGTGCCCGGCACGCTTGCCCCACATCGCGGTGCGCCAGCGCCGGGCCAACTCGTCGTCGTCCGCGCCGCCGCGCAGCGCGGCACGCAGGTCGGACTCCTCGGTCGCGAAGAGGCAGGCGCGGACCTGGCCGTCCGCGGTCAGCCGGGTGCGGTCGCAGTCCCCGCAGAAGGGGCGGGTGACGCTGGCGATCACACCGACCCGGGCGGGGCCGCCGTCGACCAACCAGGTCTCCGCCGGTGCCGCGCCGCGCTCGGCCGGGTCGGGACTGAGATCGAAGGCGGTACGCAGGGAGGCCAGGATCTCTTCCGCCGTCACCATCGTGCTGCGGTCCCAGCCGTGCTGGGCATCCAACGGCATCTGCTCGATGATCCGCAGCTGGTAGTCGTGGTCGAGAGCGAAGCGCAGCAGGGCCGGTGCCTCGTCCTCGTTGACCCCACGCATCAGCACGGAGTTGATTTTCACGGGGCTGAGCCCGGCCGCCGCCGCCCCGGCGAGCCCGGCCAACACCGCGTCGAGGCGGGGTCGGCGGGTGAGCCTGTCGAAACGGCCCGGGTCCAGGGTGTCCAGTGAGACGTTCACCCGGTTGAGGCCGGCCGCGCTCAGCGCCGGGGCCAGCCGGTCCAGACCGATGCCGTTGGTGGTCAGCGAGACCCGGGGGCGGGGCTGCAACGCGGCGACCGCGGTCACGATCTTGACCAGCCCGGGTCGGATCAGCGGCTCACCACCGGTGAACCGCACCTCGGTCACGCCGAGGCGCTCGACGGCCACCCGGACCAGCCGGACGATCTCCTCGTCGGTCAGCAACTCGGGGCCGGCCAGCCAGGGCAGACCTTCGGCCGGCATGCAGTAGGTGCAGCGCAGGTTGCACTTGTCGGTGAGGGACACGCGCAGGTCCCGGGCGACGCGGCCGTACCGGTCGACGAGGACCCCGTCGGTCCCCGGGGCGGCGCTCACCCGTCGACCGTAGCGCGCTCGGGCCGGCTCAGGGCGGCACGGGCGGTCTCGACCACCACATCTCGGTAACTGCCGCCGAACAACGCGGTGTGCACGAGCAGCAGATGCAGCTGGTGCAGAGGCATCCGGTCGCGCCAGCCGTCCGGCAACGGCCAGCTCTCCTGGTAGGCGGCCAGCACCCGATCCAGGTGGGGGATGCCGCCGAAGAGTGCGAGCTGGGCGAGATCTGTCTCCCGGTGCCCGCCGTGCGCCGCCGGGTCGACGAGCCAGGCCCGGTCGTCGGCTCCCCACAGCACGTTGCCCGGCCACAGGTCGCCGTGGACGCGCGCGGGCGGCTCGTCACCGCCGAGCCGGCCGGCCCGATCGACCACCTGCTCGACCAGCGTGGCGTCGGCGCCGGTCAGCGCGCCATCGTCGACCGAGCGTCGCAGGTAGGGGAGGAGTCGTCGCTCGGCGAACCACGTCGACCAGGGCCCGTCGGTGGGGGTGTTGTCCTGTGGAAGCGATCCGATGAAGCCGGGCCAGGGCGCACCGAAGCTGGCCGACCCCGCCCGATGCAGGTCGGCCAACTCCCGGCCGAAGCGCTCCGCGGCCTCCGGCGTCGGCTCGCCGGGCTCCACCCAGTCGAGCGCCAGCAGGTCCGGCAATGCCACGATCACCTCGGGTACGGCGACCGCGCCCGCCTCCCGCAGCCACCGCAACCCGGCGGCCTCGGCGGCGAAGAAGCCCTCCGGTGCCGTCCGGTCGGCCTTCTCGGGCCAGGACTTGGCGAAGACGGAGTGGCCGTCGTCCAGGGTGAGTCGGGCGGCGGCGCAGATGTTTCCACCGGCGACCGGCGTCTCCCGGATGCGCTGGTGGGTCCGGAAGGTCGGCAGGTGTGCCGGGTGCGCGCGTAGGTACGCGAGGTCCATCAGCGCACGGTAACCGCTCCCCACGACACCTTGGCCGCGCCCGCGCGACATCGACTCTCCTGCGGCCTCCGTAGATGCGGTCCGAGCAGGGAAAACACGGTGAGTAACTGTGGATAAGCCGCGTGTCGTCCACAGGGGCGGCGACGGCGGACCGGACCGCCGCACGCTACCGGCATGACCTCGACCGAACGCCCTCAACTCACCGTCCGCTCGCCCGCCGACCTGATCGCCGCAGTGCCATACCTGCTCGGGTTCCATCCCACCGACAGCGTGGTCGCCGTGGCGTTGCTCGGTCGGCAGATCATCTTCGCCGCCCGCGCGGATCTGCCCGACCCGTCGACTGACGTGGTCGAGCGGGCGCGGCATCTGGCCGGCGTGATCCGCAGGCAGGGCGCGGAGTCCGCCACCGTGGTCGGTTACGGGCCACCCGACCGGGTCACCCCGGCGGTGGACGCGGTGCGCGCCGCGCTGGCTGCCGGTGGGTTGGAGGTGCTCGACGCGTTGCGGGTGACCGAGGGCCGGTGGTGGTCCTACCTCTGCGCGGAGCCCGACTGCTGCCCGCCCGAGGGCCGGCGCTACGACCCGAGCGCCAACTCGGTGACCGCCTCGGCGGTCTTCGCGGGCCAGGTCGCACTGCCCGATCGGGCCGCGCTCGTGGCGCAGGTGGCACCGGTCGACGGCTCGGCACGGGACGCGGCACGCGCGGCCACCGCCCGCGCCGAGTTACGACTGACCGAGCTGATCGATCAGGCGCCCGAGAGTGACCTGCTTGGCGGGCGGGCTCTGCGCTCCGCCGGGGTGGCGGCGGTTCGCGAGGCCCAGCGCCGGCAGCGGCGCGATGGGCGGCTCGACGACGACGAGGTGGCCTGGTTGAGCCTGCTGATGACCCACCTTCCGGTCCGCGACCACGCCTGGGAACGCACCGACGGTCGGGACCGGGACATCGCCCTCTGGACAGACGTGCTGCGCCGGGCCGAGCCGGAGCTGGTTGCCGCGCCGGGGGCGCTGCTGGCCTTCGCGGCCTGGCGCGCGGGGCAGGGGGCGCTGGCGGCGGTCGCACTCGAACGCACGCTGGGCCTGCACCCGGACTACTCACTCGCCGTGTTGTTGGACGACCTCCTCCGGCGCGGCGTGCCCCCGTCGGAGCTGGACGGCTGGCCGTCGGTCGGCATGCCGGGAGTGATCCGCCCCCGGAGGAGGAGCCGACGTGGTCGCCGCTGAGGAGCCGGTTCCCGGTCACCGCCCGGCCCCCGGAGATCTCCCGGCACTCGTATCGCAATTTTGCTATAGTCGCCTCTGGTCGGTCCTTTTTCACCCAGAGGCCGCGACCGAGTTACGAGCCATACCCGCGATCGAACAAACGGCCATCGGACACGCCGTCGAGAAGCTGGAGAGCCTTGGCCCCAACCTTGGCTACCCGCACTCCAGCAAGATCCGAACTGCCGACAACCTTCGTGAACTGCGCCCACGCGGAGGGCGCAGCCGGTGGCGCGTCTTCTATGCACAGGTTGGCGAGGCTTTCGTGGTCGGTGCCATCGGCCCAGAAGCCGGCGTCAGTCAGCGGAACTTCGCCCGGGCCGTCGCAGCCGCAGAGCGAAGGATCAAGGACGTGGAGGTGGAGTGATGAAGCGTTCCGAACTCAAGACCTCGCAGCAGGTCATCGACGATGCCAGCCGGCAGGATCCGGCGTTCCGCGCAGAATGGGATCGGACAGCCTTCGCGCGAGAGGTCGCACTTCGTATCGTGCGCTACCGCGCCGACAACGAATTGACCCAGACTGCGCTCGCCCGCAGGGTGGGGATGACCCAGTCGGTCATCGCACGCCTGGAGTCCGGCGACCAGCCGCCGTCGATCGCCACGCTCGCCAAGCTCTCCAAGGGCACCGGCATGGCGTTCGACGTCAAGATCTCCCACGGTGCCGTCGAAATCGTGGCCGCATAGTCGGCGGTTCCTCGATAGATCGACGATCGACTCGGCTTCCTGGAAGTCGGGGTGTCCCCGCTGCCGGGACACCCCGGTATCAGCAAACCCGAGTCGATCACGGTTCAGGGCAGTCCCTAGCCGACGGTGCCGATCTTCTATGCCAGCCCGACGAAGCCCGCCCCGGCGCTGATCCCTCGTCCCCCGAGGTCGATCGCCCGGAGCGGGCTCCCCCGACGATGCCCTCCGTCGAAGGATGTACGCGTTGCTCCTGTCCACGGCCGACGCGGCGGGGCCCACGCCCCCGGAGAATGATCTCGTGACCCCCGAATTGCTGCTGTCGCTGGCCGGCCTGGCGTTGATCGACAGCACCAGCATCGGCACCCTGTTCATCCCGGTCTGGCTGCTGCTCGCCCCCGGCCCGGTCAACGCCCGACGAATCCTGGGCTACCTCGCCACGATCGCCGCCTTCTACCTGGCGGTGGGGCTGCTGCTGGTCTTCGGCGGCAGCACGCTGGCGGACGCGCTGGGCGGTGCGCTGGACAACCGGGCCGTGCTCTGGGCGCAACTCGTCCTGGGCGTCGGCATGCTGGCGCTCAGCTTCCGCTACGACGGCAAACGGCGTCCGCGTACCGGTGGCGTGCTGCGGTGGCGGGACCGGGCCACCGCCGGCGACTCGTCGGCCCGGTGGCTGGTCGGGCTCGCGCTGCTCGCCGCGCTCGCCGAGGTGGCGACCATGCTGCCGTACCTCGGCGCGGTGGGTCTGTTGGCCACCTCCGGGGTCGGTTCGACGACCGTGGTGGCGCTACTCGCCGGATACTGCCTGGTCATGGTGTTGCCGGCGATGTTCCTGCTGGGTGCCAGGGTGGCCCGCCCGGCAGCGGTCGAGCCGGTTCTCGCCCGACTCAACAACTGGATCGTCAACAAGGCGGGCAGCGCGTTGGGCTGGATCCTCGGCATCGCCGGTTTCCTGATCGCCCGCGACGCCGCCGTCCGGCTCGGCCTGTTCAGCCTGCTCGATCGCTGAGCGTCAGGCCGGCTGCTCCACCGTGATCCGGTGCGGCCCGGCGTAGACGTTCATCGTCCGGCCGCGCAGGAAACCGACCAGGGTCATCCCTGCCTCGTCGGCCAGTTCGACGGCGAGGGTGCTCGGGGCGGACACCGCGGCCAGCAGCGGCAGCCCCGCCATCCAGGCCTTCTGGGTCAGCTCGAAGCTGGCCCGCCCGGAGACCAGCAGCAGGTGCCCGGCCAGGGGCAGCAGTCGTTCTCGGACCGCCCAGCCGATCACCTTGTCCACGGCGTTGTGTCGGCCCACGTCCTCCCGGAGCACCACCAGCTCGCCGTCGGGGGTGAACAGCCCCGCCGCGTGGAGTCCACCGGTCCGGTCGAAGCCGCGCTGGGCGGCGCGTAGCCGGTCGGGCAGGTCGGCGAGGAGCGTGGCCGGCACAGTGAGCGGATCCGCCGAGACCGGAAACAGCGAACGGGTGCGTACCGCGTCGATGCTCGCCTTGCCACAGACCCCGCAGGAACTGGTCGTGTAGAAGTTCCGGGACGGGTCGGTGGTCGGTTCCGGCACTCCGGGCGCGAGCACCACGTCCACCACGTTGTACGTGTTGGGCGTCTCCGCGCCCGCGCAGAGCTGCGCGGTCGACACGTCGTCGGTCGACCGGATCAGCCCCTCCGTCAGCAGGAACCCGATGGCCAGGTCCAGGTCGTCGCCGGGGGTGCGCATGGTGACGGCGAGCGGCCGTCGGCGGCCGGGGCCAGCCGCGCCGACGCGGATCTCCAGTGGTTCCTCCACGGCGAGCGTGTCCGGACGACGGACGGACCCACGCCCGGCGGTCATCGCTTCCAGGTCGATTCGGAGTACGCCCCGTCGATCAGTTGCCCGTCCCATCCCGCCATCCTCCACCTCGCGCCGGCAGACGCGCACGGCCACCGGGCACCGAACACCCGGCTACCGTGGCCGGATGGGGACGTACGCCGCTGTGGTGCTCGCCGGTGGGGCGGCGCGCCGGATGGGCGGCGTGGACAAGCCGGCGCTCCCGGTCGGGGGCCTGCCGATGCGTGACCGGGTGCTGGCTGCCGTGGCCGATGCCACGCCCCGGGTGCTGGTCGGTCCGGTCGATGGCGTCCCGCAGGGGGTGCGTGCCGCTCGGGAGGACCCACCCGGTGGTGGCCCGGTCGCCGCGGCGGCCGCCGGGCTGGCGCTGCTCGACCCGGACACGACCGTTGTCGCGTTGCTCGCCGCCGACCTGCCACTGCTGACCCGCGCCGCGATCGGCAAGTTGCTGGACCACCTCACCGGCGGCGGGCCGCAACCTGATGGGGCCTGCTTCGTCGACCGCGACGGGCGGCGGCAGTCACTCTGCGGTGTGTGGCGGGTCGCCGCGTTGCGGGCCGGGCTGGACCGGCTGACGGTCGAGCGGGGTGGCGGCCTGTCCGGAGCCCCGGTCCGGGCGCTGCTGGCCGGGCTCGCGGTGCGGGAGGTGCCCTGGTCCGGCGACGGCCCGCCGCCCTGGTTCGACTGCGACACTGACGAGGACGTACGCCGGGCGGAGGAGTGGACACGATGACGGTGATGGACGACTGGGTCACGGCGGCGTGCGCCGAGTTGGAGCTGGACCCGGCCGGGGTGCCCGTGCCGGCGGTGCTGGATCTGGCCCGCGACGTCGCCCACCAGGTGCTGCGGCCGGGCGCGCCGGTCAGCGCGTACCTGCTCGGGGTGGCTGTCGGGCGTGGCGCCGACCCGGCGGACGCCGCGGCCCGGCTCCGCGCGCTGGCCGGCACCTGGCCGGTCGAGCTGGGTGCCGACCCTGCGGACCCGACGGCCCCCTGACCGCCGTTGTCCGATCCCGGTCCGGCCTGATTCGACGCACGGGTGGCGTGGGTAGGGTGATCGTGACGGACGGAGGCGATCATGACGGCTGACCACCCCTCGGCGCCGCACGGTGAGCTGCCCGGCGCTACGGCTGAGCCGGTGGAGTCGATCCTGCTCGACGAGCCCAGCACCACCGACCTGCGGGCGAAGGTGACCGAGGCGTGGCAGGAGTTCGCCCGCGCGCTCGCCGTACGACTGCGGGACCTTCCTGTGGGCGCGCATCTCGACGTGACCCTGGACCCGACGGCCTCCGGCACCGGAGACGCCGTCTACTCGATCAGCGTCGACGTGGACGCCGACGGCGTGCTGTCCGCACGCGCGGTGGGAAACGCCGCCCTGCCGGCGGGCTACCGACTGGACCGGGGCGCGGTCGCGGACATGGTCGCGCTCGGTTGGTCCCCGCCCGGGGTGGTCGCCGGCTCCGGCGGCTCGTTCGGGCTGAACACCACGACGGGCGAGTCGACCCGGGTCGCCACGCTGCTCTCCCGCACGCTGCGTGACGTCTACGGTGCTCCGCACCCAGCCTTCCTCGTCTACCTGGTGCACGACGCCGAGGGCGAACCGTTGGCGGTGGACCCGCTGGGCACCGCGCGCAGCGAGTTCGGCCCGGATGCCGACGTCGAGGCCGATCTGGAGGAGGCGCTGGCCGAGGCCGCCGCCGCGCAGGTCGACCGGGACGACGTGCTCGACCTGGCGGATCGGGTTCGGACCGTGGTCTCCACGATGTTGAAGTCGGACACCGACCGGTTGCAGATCGACTCGGACGGCGACATCAACATCCGGGCAGGTTCGGCGATGGTCTTCGTGCGGGTGCGGGACAACCCACCCCTGGTGGACGTCTTCTCCCCGATCCTCACCGAGGTGGAGCCGACCGAGCGGCTCTACGTGAAACTCTCCGAGCTGACCAATCGGATGCCGATCGGTCGCCTCTACTGCGCCGACGACACGGTCTGGGCGTCCATCCCGGTCTTCGGCCGCAATTTCCAGGCCACCCACCTGATGCTGGCCGTGCAGGTGATGACCGGCCTGGCCGACGAACTGGACGACCGTCTGCACGGCGAGTTCGGCGGCAAGCGGTTCTTCGGCGAGGGTGACAAGCCGGTTCGACGCGACGACTCGGAGCACCGCACCGGGATGTACCTCTAGAGCCTGTCCAGCAGCGTCTTGCCGACCGTCGCGCGCGATTCGATGGCGGCGTGCGCGTCGGCGGCGCGCTCCAACGGGAACCGCTGGCCGATCAGCGGTCGCAGGTTGCCGGCCGCCGCGGCGGCCAGGGCCTGCCGGGTGTACGCCCGCAGCCGCGCGGGTGGCACGTCCGGCCGGACCAGGGTGACCTGCCGTGCCGTGGCGGCCTCCGCCGACACCGGCGACCACTCGCCACTCGCCAAGCCGAAGCTGATCATCCGACCGCCCGCTTCCAGCAGGTCGAATGCCGCCTGGGCCGTCGCCCCGCCGACCCCGTCGAACACCACGTCGACTCCACCCATCGCAGCTCGGACGCGGTCGGGCCAGTCGGGTAGGCGGTAGTCGACTGCCAGCTCGGCGCCGAGGCCGGGCAGCAGCGCCACCTTGTGGTGCCCGCCGGCCGCTCCGATCACCCGGGCGCCCGACCGGGAGGCGAGCTGCACCAGCAGGCTGCCCACGCCGCCGGCGGCGGCCTCCACCAGCACCCGGTCACCCGACCGGACACCCACCGCCTCGATGAGCATGGTGGCGGTACGCCCGTCGGCCAGCAGCGCCACCGCCTCGTCCAGAGCCAGTTCGGCGGGCACCTCGATCGGGGCGGATGCGTCCACCACCACGCGTTCGGCGTACCCGCCGGAGCCGCCGGTGGCGCTGACCACCCGACGTCCGGTCAACGTCGGGTCGACACCCGACCCGACGGCGGTGATGACCCCGCCGACTCCGTTACCGGGGATCAGCGGTGGGGTGACCCGGAACGGCCCGGGGCGACCGGAGCGCTGCTGCGTCTCGACGAAGGTGATGTTCGCGTGCGCGACGTCGATCAGCACCTGTCCGGGGCTGGGCGTCGGTTCGGGTGCGGTGCCCGGCACCAGCACCTCGGGTCCACCGAACTCACGTAACCAGATCGCCCGCATGCGTTCCCCCTCGACCACCGGCGGGCGTCGTGCCACGCCACGCCCATCGCAGCAGTTGAACCGGGCTTGAGGTCAAGCTCAGGTGGACGGGCCCACGCCTGGTGACTCGACCAGCCTGGAGAGCACGATGGTGCTTCGGGTGGACGTCACGAAGGACTCGGCCCGCAGCCGTTCCAGTGCCGCCTCCAGGTGGGCGATGTCGGCGGCACGCAGGTGTACGAGCGCGTCCGCCTCGCCGGAGACCGTGTAGGCGCCGACCACCTCCGGGTGCCGGCGAGCGGCCACGCCGATCTGCGCGGGGGTCGTCCGGCCGGCGCAGAACAGCTCGACGAAGGCCTCCGTGGTCCATCCGACTGCGGCGGGATCCACCACGGCCGTGAATCCCCTGATCACGCCGGTGGCCCGCAGCCGGTCGACGCGACGCTTGACCGCTGGAGCGGAGAGTGAGACCCGCGTGCCGATGTCGGCGTACGACGCACGGGCGTCCGCGACGAGTAACGCAATGATCCGCTGGTCGACCGCGTCTATCTGCAACGTTCCGCCTCTGGGAAGCAACGGTTGTGGCTGTTACCAAAGTTCTACGGTACCTACTCTTGGTGACCGTGAACCAGCAGCGATTCCCGCGAAAGCGGACATATCTCATGTGCTCGCCGGAGCATTTCGCGGTCGAGTACGCGATCAACCCGTGGATGGACGTGACCACCCCGGTCGACCGGGACCTGGCCGTCAAGCAGTGGGACCGGCTGCGCGAGACGCTGATCGGCCTCGGCCACGAGGTGCACCTGCTCACCCCCGAGCACGGTCTGCCCGACATGGTCTACGCCGCCAACGGCGCCTTCACGGTGGACGGCAGCGTGTACGGCGCACGGTTCAAGCACGAGCAGCGGGCCGCCGAGGCCGCCGCGCACCACGCCTTCTACGAGTCGCAGGGCTGGCGGTTCGTCGCGCCGAGCGAGACCAACGAGGGCGAGGGCGACTTCGCCTACGTGCCGGAGGCGCACGGCGGGCTCATCCTGGCCGGGCACGGCTTCCGGACCGAGATTCCGGCGCACGCCGAGGCGCAGGAGGCGTTGGGCCGGCCGGTGGTGTCGCTGCGCCTGATCGACCCGCGCTTCTACCACCTCGACGTGGCGCTCGCGGCCATCGACGACTCGAACGTCGTCTACTTCCCGGGCGCGTTCTCCGCGGCCAGCCAGCGGGTGCTCACCCAGCTCTTCCCGGACGCGGTGATCGCCGACGACGAGGACGCGATGGCCTTCGGGCTCAACCTGGTCAGCGACGGTGCCAACGTGGTGCTCAACAGTGAGGCGACCCGCCTCGCCGGCAAGCTCAAGGCCGCCGGCTACACCCCGGTTCCGGTTGAGCTGGCCGAGCTGAAGAAGGGCGGTGGCAGTGTGAAGTGCTGCATCGCCGAACTGCGGCACTGAACCGCGCGTCAGGTCCGTACGCCAGGGGCCGGCCTCCCCGACGGGAGACCGGCCCCTGACCTCGTCGTGGTGGGTGCTCAGCCCAGCGTGGCCAGCTCGTTGATCAGCACGTTGGACATGACCTGACCGTCGCGCTGCACCTCCCGCAGGTACCACTTCTGCTGCGGGGTACGCGGCTGGTTGAACTGCCAGATGCCGCGCGGGCTGTCGATCTGGCCGATCTTGCCCAGGGCCAGGTTGACGTCCGTCGGCGTGGGCTTCCCGCCGGTCAGCTGGATGGCCTGGTCGAGCACCTGCGCCGCGTCGTACGACGCCATCGCGTAGGTGGTGGGCGTGACCTGGTGCTTCTTGCGGTAGGCCGAGGCGAAGACCCGGTTGGACGTGTTGTTCAGGTCGGCCGAGTAGTTCAGCGCGGTCTGAATGCCCAGCGCGTTTTCCTTCAGGCTCTCCAGCACGTTGCCCTCGGTGAGGAAGCCGGGTGCGTAGATGGGCCCGGCGAACTTCTCCCGAAGCTGCTTGATGAACTCCACGGCGGCCGCTCCGGCGAAGAAACAGAAGACTGCCGTGGGCTTCTTGGCCAGTGCCTTGCTGATGTCCGAGGCGTACGTGGTCTTGCCCGGGTTGGAGGTGGCGTTCGTGTAGGTCACCGGGTCGCCGATCCGCGGGTCGGTCGCGCCGAACTCCTGCTTGAAGCCGCGCACCACGTCCGGGCTGCCGACGTTCTCCGGCATGATGATCGCGATGCGGCCGTTCGCCGGCAACTGGTCGCGCAGGTAGCGGCCCAGCGCGCGGCCGGCCTCGTCCAGCACGTACGACGTCCGCCAGATGTAGAAGACGCTCTGCAGGCTGCTCGGTGAGGCGTTCGAGCCGATCAGAGGGACGCGCGCCTCCTCGACGGTGTCCCGGATGCCGACCATCACCGCCGAGTTGACCACGCCGGTGAGCGCCAGCACGCCCTGCTTGAGCAGGCCGTCGACGGCGGCCTTGCCCGTCTTCGCGGTGTCACCCTCGTCGGCGGTCAGCAGTTCGACCGGGTGGCCACCCAACCGCTGGTCGTGCAGATCCAGGAAGAGTTGGAAGCCGTTGGTGATGTCGTCGCCGATGCTCTTGAACCCGCCGCCCTGCGGCGTGATCAGCCCGATCTTGACCGGGCTACGGTCGGCGGTCGGCTCAGCGTCGGTGTCGGAGCCACATCCGGCGACGAACCCGGTGGTACCGAGCGCGGCCAACAGTTGGAGCGCTCGTCTGCGATTCATCTGCGACACCGAGTTCCTTCCAGGAAACATTGCAGGGCCGAACACCGCCCCTCCGGCGTTCTACCTGGTCCGCGACGCTGCGTCAATGGCTAGTGATCATCGTGCAGCGACCGCAACATAACGAGAACCTGGGGCCACGCGGGCGACGCCGGATCGATCAGCCCGAAATGCTCGCATCCGGGCAGTTCAACAAGGGAGATATCGGATCCTGCGGCGCGGGCTCGTGTGACGAAATCCCGGCTCATCTCCGCCGGAACCTGCTGATCCTCCAAACCGTGCATCACTACTGTGCGTGTCTGAATGGGCACCAGCATCTGTGGATCGGCTGCCGCGTACCGGTCCGGGACCTCCGCCGGGCCACCACCGAGCAATGCGGCCACCGCACCCCCGTCCAGGTCCCGCCGGTACGCCTCGCCCAGGTCGGCCACCGGGGCCAGGGCGAGCACCCCCGCCACCGTCGCCGGGGCGGTGGCCGCCACGTACATCGCCAGGTGCCCGCCGGCGGAGTGCCCAAGCAGGATCGGCGCGGACCGGGTCACCCGGCCGGGCAGCGCCTCGGCCGCCAGCGCGGGCAACTCTGCCACCCCGGTCAGCACGTCGGTCAACGTGCCCGGCCAGCCGCCCTCCGGCTGCCCGGTCCGCCGGTACTCCAACTGCGCCACCGGATAACCGCAGGCGGCGAGTGCCGCCGCCAGCGGGCCGGTGTGCTGTCGGTCGTACTCCGCCCGCCAGAAACCGCCGTGCACCACGACGACCAGCGGCCGCGCCGCGGCGGTCCCCGCCGGTCGGCGCAGGTCGGCCACCTGATCCGGGTGGTCGCCGTACGCGACGGTCCGGTCGGGTTTCGGCGCGGGCCGGGTCAACACGGCACGCGGGTCGACAAGCATGGCGCGACGGTAGCGCGCCCTACCCGGGTGGTTCCGCCCCGGGAGTAGGTCCCGGGCGGCATGGTTCGCAACCGCTGGGTAAAGATGGACCCCATGACCGACGCGCGCTCCGCTGGACAAGACGACGAGCCCGGCCCCGACGACTCCGGCCACTCCGGCACCGTTGTGGTGGTCGGCCCGGACGGCCGGCCGATCGGCACGATGCAGACCGACGAGGGGCAGGGCGAGGACCCGACCCGCCTGGTCGAACAGCCGGCCAAGGTGATGCGGATCGGCAGCATGATCAAGCAGTTGCTCGAGGAGGTGAAGGCCGCACCTCTCGACGACGCCAGCCGCAACCGGATGCGGGAGATCCACGAGCGGTCGATCGTCGAGCTGAAGGAGGGCCTCGCCCCCGAGCTTCGCGACGAACTGGAGCGCATCTCGCTGCCCTTCGCCGAGGACAAGGCCCCCAGCGAGGGCGAGTTGCGGATCGCGCACGCCCAGCTCGTCGGTTGGCTGGAGGGCCTGTTCCACGGCATCCAGGCGGCTCTGGTGGCCCAGCAGATGGCCGCCCGGGTGCAACTGGAGCAGATGCGCGGCGGCCGGCAGGCGCTGCCCAGCGGCCCCGGCGGGATGGTCCCCGGGATGCCGGGCATCGGCCAGCCGGGCGGTGGTGAGGGCCACAACACCGGCCAGTACCTGTAGCTGGCTCAGGCCACCCCGAAGACCTTTTCCAGGTACGCCGCCACGCCGTCCTCGGAGTTCGTCGTCGTCACCTCGTCGGCGACCGCCAGGACGGCGCGGTGCGCGTTGGCGACCGCCACACCCCGGCCGGCCCAGGTCAGCATCGGGACGTCGTTGGGCATGTCGCCGAAGGCCAGCACGTCCGCGGCGGCCACCCCGAGCCGGTCGCAGTACCAGTCGAGCCCGGCCGCCTTGGTCACCCCGGCGGCGGAGATCTCCACCAGGCCGGAGGACGACGAGTGCGTGGCCTCGGCCAGCCCCGCCACGGCGGTGGCGATCAGTTCGGCGAAGGCATCCGGGTCCTGTTCACCGGCCCGGGCGAGCAGCTTCACGGCCGGCAGCGAGAGCAACTCCTCCGGCGTCGCGATCGGTCGGATCCCCTCGGCGTCGACGTCCCAGCGCAGCGGGTAGTGCGCCTCGTGTCGCATCTCCCGGCTGTTGAGGATCTCCACGGCGAAGCTGATGCCGGGTACCTCGGCGCGTAGCCGCTCGGCCACCTCGGCGAGGTGCTGCGGCGCGAGTGGGTCGGCCCGCAGCACCTCGTCGTTGAACGGGTCGTAGACCACGGCCCCGTTGGCGCAGACCGCCGGCAGTGGCTCGGCCAGTTGGTCGTACACCATCTTGAGCCAGCGGACCGGGCGGCCGGTGACCAGGACGACCGGCGTGCCCTGCGCGGAGATCCGCGCGAGCACGTCGGCGGTGCGTGGGCTGACGGTGTGGTCGTCGCGGATCAGCGTGCCGTCGATGTCGGTGGCGATCAGGCGGGGTGTCTCTTGCATCACCGGGACAGTAGCCGGTCCAGGTACACCGCCACTCCGTCGTCGTCGTTGCGCAGGGTCACCTCGTCGGCGGCGGCCCGCACGTCCGGGTGGGCGTTGGCCACCGCCACCCGCGCCCAGCCGGCCCACTCGAACATCGGCAGGTCGTTCGGCATGTCTCCGAAGACCAGCACGTCGGCCGGGTCGACCCCGAGGGTCTGCGCCACCACGGTCAGCCCGCTCGCCTTGTCCACGCCCGGCGGGCAGATCTCGATGAAGCCCAGCCCGGCCTGGGTGAGCGTGGCGACCTCCGGCCCGACGATCCGGCGGGCCACCGCCAGCAGCTCGTCCACGTGGTGGTCGGCGGTCCGGGCGAACGCCTTGATCACGTCGCAGGAGAGACACTCCGCGCGGCTCCGCGCCTCGAAGCGGTCCTGGTAGGGCCAGCTCTCGTGGTAGTCACCCCAGAGCGGCGCGTCGTGCTCGTCGGATGCCTCGACCATCACCGTCAGCGGGCCGACCTCGGCCTCCAGGTCGGCGAGCAGCCGGGCCAACACCTCGGCGGGCAGCCGTTCGTCGCGGAGCACCAGCGGGCCCTCGGGGTCGCTCTGGTCGACCACCCGTCCGCCGCCGGCCATCACCAGGAAGTCGGCGGCGCGGATGTCGTTGCGGGTCAACTCGGTCAGCCGAGGGCCCCGACCGGTCGCGCCGACCACCGGAATCCCGGCGGCCCGCACCCGGTCGAGCACCCCATGGGTGTACGCGGAGACGGTGTCGTCGCTGCGGACCAGTGTCCCGTCGAGGTCGGTCGCGATCAGCTTGGGCAGTCCCGGGCGGGTCATCGTTCCTCCTTCGCCCGCCGCCGTCGCAGCCTGCCGTTCGGTCGGGAAAGCCGAGGCCCGGCGTGACGGCGGGCAGCAACCGTACCTCGCGGAACGGGTCGCATCCATGGCTTCCAGGCGAATCGGGCGTCAACGAACGGCCACGTCCGGCCATACGCGGACGGCGAGGGGGCCCACCCGTGATCCACTCCAGATCGGCGATGTGGGGACATCGCGGTGCCCGGAAACCGCCATATCGGCGGCGACCTGGGATGGGTCAGGACGGGGTGTCGGGGCGGGCGAACGGCGCCGCCGGGCCGACCGTCAGGTCGGCCGGCGCGGGCAGACCGTCCTCCTGGACCGCGTCGCGGTCCCGGCGACGACGCCAGGCCCGAGTCGCTGGCACGTCCCCGGGCTGGTCGTCCGGTGCAGCCCCGGCCGGTGCGCCGGACGGCGTGGCCGGGGCCAGCCGCAGCGCCGCGCCGAGCAGCATGCAGGCGGCGAACGCCATGATCAGACCGCGACCGTATTCGGCCCGGAAGCCGTCCTGCGTCGAGTAGAAGAAGGTTCGCTGACCGGAATCGTTGAGGGTGGCCGTCGCGGCGACCAGCAACGCCAGCAGGGCACCGGCCAGGGTCAGGCCGGCCAGCCGGGCGTTCGGTCGTACGGCTGCCGTGCCCCGCAGCGCGAGTGCCACGGTGCAGACCAGGACCAGGAGCCCGACCAGGTAGCCGACACCGAAGCCGCCGACCTCGGACACCCCGGCGGGCACCTCGATCGTGGCGTCCCCCTCCGGTCCACCGGTCGGGAGGGTCATCACCAGCCACTCACCGACCATCGAGGCGACCCCGGCCACCGCGCCCAGACCGGCCAGCAGCAGGGGCAGCCGAGAATCCCGCATGAACTCGGTCAGGGACCAACCGAACCGGCGGCGCGGGGCCGGGTCGTCGTCGGCACCCCACTCGATCATGGCCAGACCGTCGGAGCGGTCGCCCTGCCGTGGGATGGGAAGCTCCTCGGACATCGGTCATCCTTCCGCCCGGTCACGGACCTGGGTCGCATCATGGCACAGCCAGCTGTGCGTGACGGGGATCGCAGGGCGTGCGTCCGTGCCGGTCGGTCGCTCGGCGGTCACCTTTCCGCTAGCGTTCTCCCCATGCCTATCCGTACCGCTTCAGCACAGTGGCAGGGCAATCTCACCGAAGGTGCCGGCACCGTCCGCACCGGTAAGGGTGGCCTGTCGGGCAACTACTCCTTCAAGTCGCGCTTCGAGGAGGGCGAGGGCACCAACCCGGAGGAGCTGATCGCCGCAGCGCACGCAGGCTGCTTCTCGATGGCGTTCTCGAAGGGCCTCGCCGACGCCGGCTCGACGCCCACCTCGGTCGAGACCACCGCCAAGGTCCACCTGGACAAGACCGACGCCGGGATGACCGTGACCCGCATCGACCTGGAGACCGTCGGCCAGGTCCCGGGCATCGACGACGCGGAGTTCCAGAAGCTCGCCGAGGCTGCCAAGGCCAACTGCCCGATCTCCCGCCTGCTCTCGCCGGGTGCCGAGATCACCCTCAGCGCCCGCCTGGCTTCCTGAGCCGGTCGACCCACAGACGCTCGACCACGGAGAGAGTCTCCGCCCACCTTCGGGCGGTCACTCTCTCCGTGTGACCGGCGAGCCCTCTCCGTGACCTGCGGAGCCGGTCGATCGCACTGCTGACCCGGCCGGCCAGACCCCGCATCGGGCAGAATGGGTGAGGTGCCGGTGGAGATGACCCGCGAGCGCTTCGAGGATCTGGTCGGCGAAGCCCTCGACGAGGTGCCCGAAGAGCTGCTCGGCCTGATGAACAACGTGGTGATCCTGGTCGAGGACGACCCGCCACCGGGCGAGCCCGACCTGCTCGGCCTCTACGAGGGCCACGCCCTCACCAGCCGTGGCTGGGACTACTCCGGCGTGCTGCCGGACCGGATCTTCATCTACCGACACCCGATCCTGCGGATCTGCGACGACGACGACGACGTCGTCGACGAGGTGGCCGTGACAGTGGTGCACGAGATCGCCCACCACTTCGGCATCGACGACGAGCGGCTGCACGCGCTGGGCTGGGGCTGAGCTCCACCACTCGCCGCGCCGCCGGTGGCCGTTCCGTGCGGGCCGCGCCGCGCCGCCCGTGCCGCCGGTGGCCGTCCCGCGCGACCGATGGTCGTGGTTGCCCTGGTCGCCTACCGTCGGTGCAGCGACCGCAAATCCTGTCAGGAGGCACCTTTCATGCGCAGCGAGTTGTTCTCCTCGGAGAACCTGGAAAAGGAGTCCGCACAGCCCGGCATGCGGCTGCAGAACTCCAAGATGTTGAAGATCGAGCTCAACGGCGAGGCGATGGCCCGGGTCGGCTCGATGGTCGCCTACCAGGGGAATGTGCAGTTCCAGGCGCTGGGCTCGGGCGGGCTCGGCAAGTTCCTCAAGCAGAAGCTCACCGGCGAGGGTGTCCCGCTGATGAAGGTGTCCGGCCAGGGTGACGTCTTCCTCGCCGAGTTGGCCAAGGACGTGCACATCATCGACCTGGAGCCGGGCGACGCCCTCTCCATCAACGGCTCCAGCGTGCTCGCCTTCGACTCGACCCTCCAGTACGACATCAGGATGGTCGGCGGCGCCGGGATGGCCTCCTCGTCCGGCCTGTTCAACTGTGTGTTCAGTGGCTACGGACGGATCGCCATCACCACCAAGGGCACCCCGGTCGTGCTGAACGTGGACGCCCCGACGTACGTCGACCCGCAGGCCGCGGTCTGCTGGTCGGCCAACCTCCAGACCGGCTACCACCGGGCCGAGCAGCTGGGCCTCGGCACGCTGCTGGGTCGACGCACCGGCGAGTCGTTCACGATGAGCTTCGCCGGCCAGGGCTTCGTGGTGGTGCAGCCGTCCGAGGAGCCGCCGGTCATGGGCAGCGGTCAACAGCAGCAGGAGGGCGGTCTGCTCGGTGGTCTGCTGAGCTGATCGGCGTGGCGGGGGCGCTCCCGGCGCTCGGGGGCGCCCGGCCCGCTCAGGTCAACTCGCCGGTGCGCAGTCGCGCCAGCCAGGCTGCCGCGTCGACGTAGTCGACGTCGGAGAGGCCCGCCGGCGCGGGCACCGGCCGTTCGCGTGCCGCCTCGGCCCACCGGTGCCGCGGGTACGAGCCCAGGAAACGTACGTCGGCGCAGACCCGACGCAGCCCCTGCAACGCCTCGCCCAGGCGTACGTCGGCCACGTGCCCGGTGCAGTCCAGGAAGAAGACGTACCGGCCCAGGGCCTCACCGGTCGGGCGGGACTCGATCCGGGTCAGGTTGACCCCGCGCACGGCCAGCTCCATGAGGACGGACAGCAGGGCGCCGACCCGGTCGTGGGCGATGTAGACCGCGAGCGAGGTGAGGTCGTCGCCCGTCGGCGGCGGGGGCGGCCCCGGGCGGGACACCAGCGCGAACCGGGTCACCGCGTCCGGGTGGTCCGCGATCTTGTCGGCGAGTATCGCGAGCCGGTGCCGAGTCGCCCCGATCGGTGCGCAGATCGCCGCGTCGTACTCGCCGGCACCGGCACCGGCGGCAGCCGCCCCGTTGGAGAGCACGTCGACCACCACGGCGTCCGGCAGATGGTCACGCAGCCAGCCCCGGCACTGGGTGGAAGCCTGCGGGTGGGCCGCCACGGTGCGGATCGAGGTCAGCGAGGTGCCGGGTCGGGCACCGAGCACGAACTCCACCGGCAGGATCACCTCCCGCGTGATCACCAGCGGCTCACCCTCGGCCATCTCGTCCAGCGTGACGCCCACCGCGCCGCCGATCGAGTTCTCCAGCGGCACCAGCGCGGCGTCGGCATCCCCGGCACGGACACTGTCCAGTGCCTCCCCGACGCTGCGGGCGGGCGTACGGGTGCCGCGCTCGGCGGCGGAGATGGAGCGCAGGGCCTGCTCGGCGAAGGTGCCCTCCGGCCCGAGGTAGACGAAGCGTGTCGGCGGTGTTCCCGGCATGCCGATCAGCCTACGCACCCGGCCGGGTGGCCGGACCGGCCTCACAGGCCAGGGCGCGGATTCCGGGCGGCCCGGCGGCGCGTACCTCGATGGTGCAGACGTCGGTGCCGGCGGTGACCAGCGTCGGTGCGCTCGCCTGGCCCCGGGTGACCACCTGGAGTTCCTCGTGCCCGGTCACCTCCAGCACGGTGAACTGCCAGTCGGCGGCGCAGAGTGGGCCGGTGCGGACCTGGACCCGGACGTTGGCCGGGAGCACGTCCGCCCGGCCACGGAGCAGTTGCACCACCCGCTGCCCGGTCGGCCCGTTCCGGCAGGTCGTCGCGACCAACCCGGCGTCGGTGGAGGGCGTGACCGCGACGGACGGCGGTGCGGTCACCGGCGGGGTGGTGGGCGTGCTGCTCGGGGCGGGCGTCGGCGGAGCCGCGCTGCCGGTGGGTACGGCGGTCGGCGTCCGCACCCCGGGAGGGGCACCACAGCCGGACAGCGCCGCGACAGCGAACACCGCGAGCGCGACAGCCAGGGTGCGTACGGGGGCATGGCCGGCTGTCCGGCCGCGGGTCGCCGGTGGGACGTGGATCGTCGCCCGCGACGGGGGACATGCGGGGCGGGGCGGGGTGAACGGCACGGGCCGATCCTCGGGACATCGGAGAATTCGTCATGGCCGGGGTGGCCGAGCCCATCGTAGGGTGAGCGGCCCTCGGGGTGAAGGTCAGCCGGTGACGCGGTGCCCGGCGCGCTGTAGCGCGGCCGTGCCCTCGATCAACCGGACGGCCGGCACCAACAGGTAGTCGGTGTCGAAGGTGGAGAACGTGACCACGCTGACCCGCGCCTCGGCCAGCGGGTCGACGAGCGCGGCCAGGCTGCCGGTGCCGGCCAACTCCACCGGCGCGGTGACCCGTAGACAGCGCCACACGGTCTCCACCACGGTCTGTGCCGGGGCCCGACTCGTCGGGCAGATCACGGAGATCCCGTCGGAGGTCCAGCTCACCGTGACGACCTCGGTGTCACGAAGGTCGTTCGAGATCGCATCCGGCAGGGTGGTGCCGGCCGTCAGCCGGCACACAGCGTACTCCCCGGGCAGCAGAGCGATATCGAGCATGAGGGAACCTTACGGCCTGTGCGAGGGCTCCCCCGAGGAACGCCGCGTGCGGCGAACGACACACTCCGCCGCAGGTCAGACCTCGGAGAAGAAGGTGAGCGAGCCGGCGACGGCACCGTCGGTGAGCACTGGGGTGGAGATCGCGTCGACGGTGGCGTCGGAGCTGCTTCCCGAGGTGGCCTGCACTCGGAGTAACCCACGAGCGAGTCGGCCGGACGAGAGCGCCAGCAGGGGCGGGATCTTGTCGATCTCGGCCTCGGTCAGCACGCCCCGGTTGGCGGTGAAGTCGAGCAGGCGCAGCCCTCCGTCGAGCAGCGGCCGCCCGATCAGACCGTCCGGCTCGCCCAGACAGAGCAGCTCGCAGCCGGCTGCGGAGATCGCCACCACCCTCGTGTCGGCGTCGATCAGCAGGCACGGCTCATCGGCCCGGGACACAGTCGAGGACCATTGGCCGACATTGTCGGACTCCGGCTCTGTCGAGGCTCGTGCCGCCGGCACGAACGCTTCCGAGAGCGAAAGTTCGACGTGGGCCACCGCGCCTCCTATGTGCACCGATCGACTGTCCACGCTAGCGGGTCGCCGACGGAATCACCGAGCGCACCGGGTCACCGGGCTGCGCAACCTGAGCCGACGCGGCCGGTGACGGCGCGGAAACCGGTGAGGTGGACGGGGGGACCGGAGCCGCGTGGCGTCGCCGGTGACGTTACCGGCGGTGGGCCGGCTTGTCAGCGGCCGTTCGGCCCTCGTCATACCACCGGTAGTCGGCCGTTGGACGGTACGTGCCGTTCAACCAGGTGCTGGGGTGCTGTGCGACCCGGGAGAGCTTCTCGGCCGTGGCAGGGCTGATCCGGCTGCCACCAGCGACGAGAAGCCGGTCCAGCTCCCGATGGGTGGCCATCAGACAGTCCTTCGGAAGGCCGTAGACACTGATCACGCCGGAGCCGACGAAGGTCAGCACCGGCGTCACCGGGACGGGCAGCCCCACCGCGTCGGAGAGGGCCTTGCTGGCCCGCTTGGCGTCCCGGCGGGACTCGGCCACGTACGGGGGTCGCTTGCCGTTGATCTGCACGACGTCGCCGGCGACGAGCACCCTGGCCCGGCCGTGGTCGGCGATGGTCACGGCGAAGAGGCCGCTCGGCCCGATGGCGAGGAACCCGGCGCGGTCGTCCTGACCGCGGTCGAGGACGTCTGTCACGTCCGTGCGCGGCCACTCGATGACGTGCCAGGCGGGCCCGAGGTGGTCGAGCTGACCCAGTGCCCGCGCCCCGGCCGCCTCCAGGCGGCGTGCACCCCGCTCGGCCCGACGACGGCGGGCCCATTCGAGGGGTGTCGGACGGACTGGTTCGAGAACCCCCGGTGACTCGACGCGGGGGTGCGGTACCGCGACGGGCGGCAGTGCCCGAGCGGACGGTACGGCTCGTCGTGCGGGAAAGACAGTCATCGTCGACCTCCGGCAAAAGGTCCCTCGAAGTTATGTCCTCACTACCCTACGTTGTCGCTCCCGGTGTTCGGCAAGCCGGAGCGCCGGAATGACTGTGGATGAATGCCATATTCATCCACAGTTCTTTTGTCGGATGCCGCCAAACCCTGCCCTACGCTGCGGGAGTGACCCACTACGTCGACAGTGAAGTCGGCCGGCTCGGCACCGTACTGCTGCACCGGCCCGGCCCCGAACTGGCCCGGCTCACCCCGCGCAACAACGACTCGCTCCTGTTCGACGCGATCCCCTGGGTCGGGCGCGCTCAGGAGGAGCACGACGCGTTCGCCGCCGCCCTGCGCGAGCGCGGCGTCGAGGTGCTCTACCTGGCCACCCTGCTGGCCGAGACACTTGCCGTGGCGGACGCCCGTGCCGAACTCACCGAACAGGTGCTGCGTTCCCGGCGACTCGGCGACACCCTGCGGGCCCGCGTCGCCGACCACCTCTCCTACCTGGATCCGGCGGCCCTGGCCGACGTGCTCACCGCCGGGCTGGCCCACGAGGAACTGCGGATCAGCTCGGAGCGGCCCGGTGGGCTGGTCTACACCCTGATGAACAGGCATGACTTCGTCATCGACCCGTTGCCCAACCTGTTGTTCACCCGCGACTCGTCGCTCTGGATCGGTGATCGGGTCGGCGTCACCAGTCTGGCCATGCCCGCCCGCCGCCGTGAGACGACCCTGACCGACGCCATCTACCTGCACCATCCACGCTTCGCCGGCACCGAGTTCGTCTACCGCCCGAACCTCGAACACCTGGAGGGCGGGGACGTGCTGCTGCTCGCACCCGGGGTACTGGCGGTGGGGGTGGGCGAGCGGACCACACCGGCCGGCGCCGAGCGCCTCGGCCGGCAGGTCTTCGCCGCCGGCCTGGCCCACACCATCCTGGTGGTGCCGATCGCGCAGAAACGCGCCACCATGCACCTCGACACCGTCTGCACGATGGTCGACGTGGACGCCGTACTGATGTATCCCAACATCGCGAGCACGCTGTCCGCGTACACCGTGATCGCCGGGGCGGACGGTGCGGACCCGCGGGTGGACGGGCCGGCACCCTTCCTGCGGGCCGCCGCTGACGCGATGGACCTCGACCTGCTCCGGGTCATCGACACCGGGCTGGATCCGGTCACCGCGGAACGCGAGCAGTGGGACGACGGCAACAACACCCTCGCTCTGGCACCCCGGCTCTGCGTCGGCTACGAGCGCAACACCGAGACCAACGCCCAGTTGGAGCGGGCCGGCATCGAGGTGATCCCGATCGCCGGCTCCGAGCTGGGCTCCGGCCGGGGCGGCCCACGCTGCATGTCCTGCCCGATCACCCGCGATCCGTTGCGGGGAGGGGCGCCTTCGCCGTGAGCGGCGCCCCTCCGCAGCTCAGCGGAGGGTGAGCTGGCGACCGAGCAGACCCTGGCGGGCGCGTCGGCCGGCGGCGTCCAGCGGGTCGCCGGCGGCCAGCGCCTCCGCGTACCGCTTGGCGAACTGCGCCACCGGGTCCTCCCAGTCCGTCGCCGGAGTCTCCTCCGGCAGGTCCCAGACCGGGACCAGACGCCCGTGCGCGCGGAACATGCCGGCGAACTTGGTCTGCTCGCCGAGCGTCAGCGAGCCGGCCGCGCCGAGACGGGCCAGCGCGTCCAGGGCGGCGTCCTCGTCGTCCGGCAACACCCAGCGCACGTGTGCCTTCTCCGGGACCTGGCACCAGTAGGCGGCCTTCGCCGCGGTCAGCCGCACCGTCGGATAGATGGCGGCGTTCGCCCGCTCCAGGGACGCCTGGACGGTCGGGTCGTCGGCGGCTCCGGGGTCGAGCCAGAACTCGAAACCCTCGTGCATGCTGATGTCCAGTGGGCCGTCCACGAGGATGTCCTGCAGGCGTGGGCCGGGGCCGGGCAGCGGCGGCACGGAGACCTGCCCACCCGGCTCGGTCCGCAGTGCGCAGAGCAGCGCCTCGGCCAGGTCCCGGGAGACGTCACCGGACTGCTGGTGGCGCTGGAGACCGATGAGCACCCGGCCGTCCGGCTTGGTGATCGCCGGCGCTGCCATCGGCAGCACCGTGGCGAGCGTCGCGGGCCGGTCGCCGAACTCCTCGACCAGGGCGGGTGCGAGTCGCAGCGGCGCGGAGGCCGCCGGCACCAACTCACGCAGGGCGATCCATTCGGGCTCGTCGACCAACCCGTCGAACGGACGAGGCACGAAGATGTCCCGCACCTTGTCCCGGCGGGGGGCGGTGTCGGCGGCGGTGCGCTGGCTCTTTCGACGCTTGCTCACGGCGTCACAGCCTAGAGCCCTGACCGGCTCGCCGTGGGCCGGACCCACCCAACCTCCGCCGGTCGATCACCGAAGTTGCCACCACCCGGGGCGTCGGCGACCGCACGACCGCGGGGTTCAGCCCGCCGCCACCAGGTCGGGTCGCGGTGCCGGCACCGGGTCGAACTCCGCCCAGACGCGCTGGCCCATGCCGTCCCGCTCGACCCCCCACCGGCTGGCCAGGCCGGCCACGATGTGCAGCCCGCGCCCGTCCGCCGCGTCGGGGCTGGCCGTCCGGAGCCGCGGCCCGGTGCTCGCACCGCCGTCGGTGACCCGCAACTGGATCAGCGCGCCCTCGGCCGAGGGCCGTAGCCGCCAGGCAACCCGGATGACTCCGCCGGGCAGCGGCCGGGCATGCCGCACCGCGTTGCCCACCAGCTCCGCGAGCACCGCGATCAGATCCGCGAGGAGCGTCGGGGGTACGACGTCCGCCAACTCGTCAGCGAGCCTGTGCCGGGCCAGCCGTGCCCCGGCCGGATGGTGGGGAACCACCACGCACCACGCCCGATCCGTCACTGCCGCTGCCACCGTCGCCTCCACGTCGCGCCACCTCGGTCAACAGCGGGGTAGCCGCACCTCTGCGACCGTACCGCCGCCGGCCCTTGGACGTAGGGATACCCATCCATTCTGTTGTTCAACGATCCGGCGGACGAGATAGAGGCCGAGCCCTGCCCCCGGATAGCCGCGCCGGTCGCCGGACTCGCCCTGCCAGAACCTGTCGAACGCGCGCTCCACGTGCTCCGGTCGGATGCCGATGCCCTGGTCGCTGACCCGGAACGCCACCAGTTGACCGTCGACCGAGGCGGTGACCTCGATCGGAGAGTCCGGTGCCGAGTATTTGCCGGCATTGGTCGTCAACTCGGTCAACACCGTGGCCAGACTGGGCCGGTGACCGAGCGCCTTGGGCAGGTCGTTCGGGAGGAGGAGCACCAGCCGCCGGCGCAACTCCGCCGGCAGGTCGACGACGGCGGAGCGCAACGCCTCGCCGAGGTCGAACGGCGTCGCCGGTTCGTCCCCGGGCCCCGCCTCGGCGGCCGAGGAGAGAAGACGGTCGACCAATCGGGCCAGCTCGTTGGCGCGCTGCCCGATCACCCGGGCGGCCTGCCGCCGGTCCACCTCGTTCAGTGACTCCCAGTGGTCGGTCAGCGTGTCCGCGTACCCCTTGATCACGGTGACCGGTGTCCGTAGCTCGTGGCTGGTCACGGCGACGAACAGATCCCGGTCGTGGTCGCGTTGCTGCTGGTCGGTGATGTCGCGGAAGGTGACCACCCGCAGCGTGCCCGGGCCGGGCAGCTCACCGGAGGTGATCCGCAACCAGCGGCCGTCCGGCATCCGGTGATCTCGCACCTGGCCGGAGGGGGGCAGTGGGAACGGCAGGGGTCGGTTCAGCGCCTGCTCGGTCGACCGACCGGTGACCTGGGCGGCGGCCGGGTTCCAGAGTCGGACGTGTCCGTCCCGGTCGACGACGGCCAGCCCGTCGGCGAGTGCCGCCACCACCGGGCCGTCGCCGTGCACCGGCAGGCCGCTCTGGTCGCCGTACATGTGCGCGACGCAGGACGCGAGGTAGGCGACCACCCCCTGCTGCTCGGCGCCCGGTTCGTCATCGCCCGGGTAGAGCGCGTGAAGGCTGCCGACGGTGTGGCCGCCGATCTCCGCCCGGGAGACCACCATCCAGCGCAGATCGCTGCCGGTCAGCTCGGCGGCCAGTTTGCCGTTGAGGTGACCCACCCGCACCTGTCGTGCCCGTGGCCCGGCGAGCAGGCAGGCGGTGTCCGGGTCGTCCACTGCCAGCGGACGGCCGAGGGCCCACTCCGCCGCACCGGTCGCGGAGATCACCCGACCGCCGGTCGGACCGAACTCGACGAACGCCATACCTGTCGCACCGAGTGCCGGCTGGGCCACCCGGAGAAGCTGGGTGAGGACCGGCAGGCCCGCGTCCCCAGAGTTGATCATCTCGATCACGACGGTGTGGCCGCCGAGGAGAGCGGGAAAGTCGATACGCTCCGGCATGCGCCGAGTCTGCCCCGTAGAGCTGGATTTGGGCACCCCCGGCTGTCAGCGGCCCAGCCGGGAGAGGGCGTACGCCGGTCGATCGGTGATGATCCCGTCCACCCCGGCGGACAGCACCAGCTCCAGGTCGGTCGGCTCGTTGACCGTCCAGACGTACACCTGGTTGCCGGCGGCGCGCAGTGCGGGCAGCAGCTGCGGGCGACCCCGGACCAGACCGATGCCCGGCCCCGCGATCCGGGTGCCGAACGGCAGCCGACCCAACCGCAGCCAGCGCGGCAACACCTCCAGCAACAGCACGGTGGGCAACGTCGGCGCCAGCTCGCGGACCCGGCGGACCGCCAGCGGCGAGAACGACATGACGGTGACCTGCACCGGGTCGTCCGGCGCCGGGTCGGCCAGCCCGTACCGGCGCAGCATGGCGACCAGTCGCCGTTCCACGGCCGAGCCGTAGCGGGACGGGTGCTTCGTCTCCACCAGCAACCGGACCGGGCGTCCGGCGTCGAGCACGGCTTCCAGCAGCCGGGCCAGGGTCAGCAACCGGGTGTGCGACTCGTCCGGCGGCAGGTCGCCGCTCGGTGTGCTGCCCGGGTGCCACGAGCCGAAGTCCAGCGCGTCCAGTTCGGCGAGCGTACGCGCGCTGACCAGACCGCGACCGTTGCTGGTGCGGTCGAGTCGACGGTCGTGTACGCAGACCAGGTGCCCGTCCCGGGTCAACCGGACGTCGCACTCCAGGCCGTCGGCGCCCTCGTCGAGGGCGCGTAGGTACGCGGCCAGGGTGTGCTCGGGAAGGTCGTACGAGGCGCCGCGGTGCGCGAAGACCAGTGGGCCGCCCATCCGCCCGCCTCAGATGACCTGGCCGGGCTGCCCGTTCGCGTCGACCACCGGTCGGCCGACCGCAGCCCACTGGCGCATCCCACCGTCGGCGTTACGCACCTGCTCCCAGCCGTTGTTGATCAGGTAGGCGACGACCTGGGCCGAGCGCCCGCCGGAGCGGCAGATGACCGCCACGTCCCGGTCGGTGGGCACCTCGGCCAACCGTGCCGGCAGCTCCATCATCGGCAGGTGGTGGGCGTTGGGAGCGTGGCCGGCGGTCCACTCGTCGGCCTCCCGCACATCCAGCAGGTAGGTATCGTCGGCGATCTCGGTCACGGGCACGGTGGGAACCTGGGGTCCGAACACAGGAAGCAACACTAGATCCTCGTCGGCCGGTTCGGCACCGACGGGGCCGTCGGGACTGTCACAACCGGGTCACCCAGCGCGGGTTGGCCTGCGCCCAGGCCGGCACCCGAGTGCCGCGAACCGCCTCGAAGAGCCCGTTGCCCCCGTTGTCCAGTACCACGTACGAGACCTCGTCGATGGTCTGCGGTGACGACGGCACCTGGACGCCGCGCATCCCGTCGGGCGGCAGCGCGCGCAGCGCGAGGAGCAGGTCCTCCAGGGGTACGCCGTTGGTGTCGACGGTCAACGACCCGCCGACCGCCCGCAGCACCTGGTCGAGCTTGACCGGGTTGCTGCGCAGGTCTGCGCCGCCGGCGCTGTCCAGCATCGCCCGGAGCAACTGTTGCTGGTGGTGCTGCCGGTCGTAGTCGCCGCCGGGCAGGTCGTAGCGCTGTCGTACGTAGTCCAGTGCCTGCGCCCCGTCCATGCGCTGACAGCCGGTGGGGAAGACCCGGTTGGTGTGGATCGAGCGGACCTCGGTGTCCACGCACATCTCCACCCCGCCGAGCAGGTCGATGACCTTGCGGAAGCCGGAGAAGTCGATCAGCGCGGCACCGTCGAAGCGGATGCCGGTGAGCCGGTGCAGGGTGGCGGAGAGGAGTTGAGCGCCGGCCTGCCCACCGCCGCCGTGCTCGTACGCCGCGTTGATCTTGTCCTGGCCGCCGCCGAAGCCGTTCCCGGGCGGGATGGCGACCAGCAGGTCACGTGGGACGGAGACCAGGTACGCCTCCCGCTGCCCGGCGGGGACGTGCACGATGAGGATGGTGTCCGAGCGTTGGGCCGGCCCACTGTCGCCGGGGCGGCGATCGGAGCCGACCAGGAGGTAGTTGAGGGGCCCGTCCAGGTCGGTGCGGTCGGTGCGGGCGTCGGCGTCGAGCAACTGCTCCTTGGTCACCGTCCGGTCGTACCGGTTGCTGAGCGTCTTGAGCCCGATCATGGCGAGCCCGGCCAGCAGGACGAGGGCCAGGCCGATGCCGAGCATGATCCGCGATCCACGGGCGCGGCGTGCTCGGGCGGAAGGGGCCGTTGCGGCCCGGTCCGCCGTGTTCCGCCCCCACCTGGACGTGTCCGCCTCCCCGCCGCCGCACGTGAAACCTGCTCACGTCAGGCTACGGGTGGTGACGGCGCCGTCGCTGGCTTTCCGCGACTCCCGGTCGTCACTTGCGGGTGGAGATCACTTCGGGGTGGTTGAAGACGAACTCGGCGAGTTTGTCCTGCTTGACGGCCTGGAACATCGCCATCGTCTCTTCGCTCAAGCCCTCGGTGTTGTTGCCGTTGGCGTGGAAGGTGCCGCCGTTGGTCTTGAGCATGGTCAGCTCGTTGGCGGTGACCCCGCGCATGGTGAAGATGAAGTTCTCGATCGCCACTCCGCCGGTGTCCAGCACGAACGCCTTACCGGCCGCCTTGATCAGCTGGTTCATCTTGCCTGGGTTGGTCAACATCCCGCCGTCGGTAGCCTTCTTGGCCATCGCCTTGATCAGCTGCTGCTGGTTGGCCTGCCGGTCGTAGTCGCCGTTCTTGAGGGACTTGCGCTGTCGGGAGTAGTCGAGCGCGGCCCATCCCTCCATCTCCTGGCAGCCCTTCTTGTGCACCACCGGGGTCCGCTGCTTGCCGGTCTTCTTGGCGTCCGCGTTCCACATCGGCTTGCCGTCGACGTACGACATGTGCAGCGACTTGACCTCCTGGCTGACGCAGATGCGCACGGTGCCCAGGGCGTCGATGACGTTCTTGAAGCCGCCGAAGTTGATGATCGCCGCACCGTCGAAGCTGATCCCGGTGAGTCGCTTGATGGTCTGCGCCATCAGCTGGGCGCCACCCTCCCAACCACCGCCGTTGGCGGCACCGGCCTGGAACGCGCCATTGATCTTTCCGGTGCCGCCGGGGTAGCCGCTCTTCTTGAACGGGGGGATCTGCGCCTCGGTGTCCCGAGGGATCGAGATCAGGTACGCCTGGTCGTGCGTGGCGGGAATGTGCAGGATGATGATGCTGTCCGAGCGCACGTCGTCGGCCGCCCAGCGCTCCCGGGCGTCCACGCCGAGCAGCAGCATGTCGATTGGACCGTCCAGGCTCGCCCCGCCCTCGGCGTCGGACTTGCCGGCCTCACCCAGCAGGTTGCCCTTCGCGATGTCGCCGGTCGCCTGCCCGATCAGCACCTTGCTGCCGACGATGGCCACCCCGCTGCTCAGCATCAGCACCGCACCGAAGACCACTGTCAGTCGGGCCCAGAGGGGGTCCTTGCGCTTGGTCTTCTTCTTCGGCGACCCGCCGCCACCCGCAGGGCCGGCACCGCCGAAGCCGGGCGGTCGGGCACCCGGTCCGTCGCCCGAGGGGCGCGCCTGCACGGGTATGGCTGCGGCGACCCGGCCGCTGGGCGCGGCGGACCCGGGGGACGAAGGGCGACGACTGGCCTGAACCGGCATGCGTGCTCCAGCTCGTGATCAGGAGGGGGCGGCACCACTGTACGGACATCAATTCGACTTTGCGAGTTCAGCTCGTGTCAATCCGGACGTCAAATCCTTGGACTCAGTCGATCGTCGCCACTCGATGAGCCGAACGGCGGATTGCTGTCGGCCGTGGGGCCTGCCGACCCGTCAGCCGCCGTCGTTGCTCTTCGGCGGGTTGGCCTTGACCCAGTCCGCCATGGTGTCCGCCGACATGGCCCGGTACATGGCGAGCGCCTTCTCCCGGTCCGAAACCACCACCGACTCGCCGTTGATCGTGTCGCTGCCCGAGTTCGGGCTGGTCACGAAGGTGAGGTTCTCACCGCGCAGGTTGCGGAACTGCAACGCCATGTCTGTAACCGAGAAACCCTGGTCCACGGTTACGGCCTTGGTCACCGACTGGAGGAAATCGTTGAGCTTCTTCGGGTTCGCCAGCGTGCCGCTGCTCGCCGCCTTGTCCATCAGCGCCCGCAGGAACTCCTGCTGGTGCCGCATCCGGGCGAAGTCCCCGTCCGGGAACTGCTTGCGCTGCCGGATCCAGTCGAGGGCCTCCGCGCCGTCCATGTGGTTCGTGCCCTTGGTGAACGTCCGGTACGGCTTGTGGATCGAGGTGACGGTCCGTTCCACCTTCAGGTCCACCCCGCCGAGGGCGTCGGTGACCTCCTTGAACCCGCCGAAGTCGATCGCCATCACGTGGTCGATCCGAACGTCGGTGAAGCACTCCACGGTGCGTACCGCCAGCGGCAGCCCGCCGAACGCGAACGCCGCGTTGATCTTCGCGCGGTCACCGGAGTCGCAGGCCGCGCCGGCGCTCTCCGGGATCGGCACGTAGAGGTCGCGCGGGATGGAGACCAGGTAGGCCTCCTGGTGGTCGGCCGGAATGTGCATCACGATGACGGTGTCGGCGCGCCACTGGCTCTTGGTGTCGACCGGGGCGTCCGGGTCCCGCGAGTCGCTGCCGACCAGCAGGATGTTCAGCGCGCCGTCGACCGCCTTGACCGGTCGGCCGCCAGTGATCTCCGCGAACGGGTCGGTGCGGGCCAGGTCGCCGTTCAGGTTGCGGGCGTAGAGCCAGGCACCCACGCCGCCGAGCAACGCCAGCACCAGCACCGCGACCCCGGCAACGAGGGCGATCCGCCCCCAACGCGGGCGCGGGCCACGTCGCCCCGACCCACCGGTGCCACCCGGGCGGCCGGGCCCTCTCGGCCCCGCCGGGCCGCCGGGCCGGGGCGCCTCCTCGTCGTACGACGGGTAGAAGCGTGCCTCGGTCGGACGGGCACGCCCGGAAGCGCCCCGATCGGGGCCGGGCACCGACGCGCGCCCGGCGCTGCGGTGCAGGAACGGATGCGGGACGCCGGCAGACGAGGTCGCGGACATGTAACTCAGGGTACGTAGCGGGAGCCACCGCCGCCTTCAGGCGACACTCAGCGGCAGGCGGTACGCAACGAACCGGTTACCCTAGCCGCGCCCGGAAGTACTCGATCGTGCGTCGCAGGCCGTCTTCGGGCGCCACCGTCGGCTCGTATCCGAGCAGTTCGCGGGCGAGCGTGAGATCCGGGCGACGCATCTCCGGGTCGTCCGAGCTGCGGGTGACGTAGGTCACCTTCGAGGTGCTGTCGGAGAGCGACACGATCAACTCGGCGAGTTGCCGCATGGACAGCTCGTGCTCGGTGCCGCAGTTGACCGGGCCCGTCTCGGTCGAGTCGAGCAGCAGCAGGATGCCGCGAACCAGGTCCTCGACGAAGCAGATGGAGCGGGTCTGGTTGCCGGTGCCGTGCACGGTGATCGGCTCGCCGCGCAGCGCCTGGGAGATGAAGGTGGGGATGGCGCGGCCGTCGTCCGGGCGCATCCGCGGGCCGTAGGTGTTGAAGATCCGGACGATCGCCGCGTCGAGCCCGCGGTAGCGGTGGTACGCCATCGTCGCGGCCTCGGAGAAGCGCTTCGCCTCGTCGTAGACGCTGCGGACCCCGATCGGGTTGACGTTGCCCCAGTAGGTCTCCCGCTGCGGGTGCTCCTTCGGGTCCCCGTACGCCTCGGAGGTGGAGGCCATCAGGAACCGGGCACCGTCGGCGACCGCGCGCTCCAGCAGGTGCAGGGTGCCCACCGAGCCGACCCGGAGGATCTCCACCGGCAGTTGGGCGAAGTCGGTGGGGCTGGCCGGCGAGGCCATGTGCAGGATCGCGTCGAAACGCTCGGCCATCGCCGGGTGGTGGGTCGGCAGGCCCTCGGAGATGTCCGCCTCGACGAGCGTGAAGGTGGGCCGGTCCAGCAGGTGGGCCACGTTCTCCTTGGAGCCGGTCACGAAGTTGTCCAGCGCCACCACCGTGCAGCCGCGGGCGATCAGGACGTCCACCAGATGCGACGGGACGAAGCCAGCTCCACCGGTGACGAGGATGCGGTGACCGGACCCGAAGCGCTCAACAACCTTCATACCGCTCAGCCTACCGACCCGCGGATGTGGCAACGGGCTCCCGCTGACGCCAGGCGTCGGCGGGAGCCCGTCGGAGAGCGTCAGTGGGCGCCCGCGCCGGTCAGGGCGCGTACCTCCAGCTCCGCGTACTTGTCCTCGTCGTGCTCCTTGGAGATGACGGTGCCGATCCATCCGCACAGGAAACCGAACGGGATGGAGAGGATGCCCGGGTTGGACAGCGGGAACCACTGCCAGTCGTGGTTCGGGAACATCGAGGTCGCGGCACCGGAGACCACTGGCGAGAAGAACACCAGCAGTACGGCCGAGAGGAGACCGCCGTAGATCGCCCACACCGCGCCGGAGGTGTTGAACCGCCGCCAGAAGAGGCTGTAGAGGATCGCCGGCAGGTTGCCCGAGGCGGCGACCGCGAAGGCGAGTGCCACCAGGAACGCCACGTTGAGGTTCTGCGCGTAGATCGACAAGGCGATCGACACCGCGCCGATGACCAGGGCGGAGATCCGGGCGACCCGCACCTCCTGCCGCTCCGACGCCTCACCCTTCTTCAGCACGTTCGCGTAGAAGTCGTGCGCCAGGCTGGACGACGAGGCCAGCGTCAACCCGGCGACCACCGCGAGGATGGTGGCGAAGGCGACCGCCGCGATGATCGCCAGCAGGGCTGCCCCGCCCAGGTCGCCGCCGAAGAAGCTGATGCCCAGCGCTTCGGCCAGCTGCGGCGCGGCGGTGTTGCCGGCCTTGTCCTGTGCGGTGATCGCCTGGCTGCCGACCAGCGCCGCCGCACCGAAGCCGAGGGCCAGGGTGAGCAGGTAGAAGGTGCCGATGATGCCGATCGCCCAGAGCACGCTCTTGCGGGCGGCCTTGGCGGTCGGCACCGTGTAGAAGCGGATCAGGATGTGCGGCAGACCGGCGGTACCGAGCACCAGGGCGATGCCCAGGGACAGCAGGTCCACCTTGTTGTAGAAGGTCTGTGTCGAGTTGCCGGCGACCTCGACGCCGTACCGCAGCCCGGGTTCGAGGAACGCGCCACCCTTGCCGGAAGCCTCGGCCGCCTGGCCCAGCAGCGCCGACAGGTTGAAGTTGAACTTCGCCAGCACCAGGATCGTCATCAGCAGCGCACCGCCCATGAGCAGGAACGCCTTGACGATCTGCACGTAGGTGGTGCCCTTCATGCCACCCACGGTGACGTAGATGATCATCAGGGCGCCGACCATGATGATGGTGGCCACCTTCGCGGTGTCCGCGTCCATGCCGAGGAAGGTCGTCCCCGGCCGGATGCCGAGCAGCAGCGCGACCAGCGCGCCGGCACCCACCATCTGCGCCAGCAGGTAGAAGATCGACACCGTGATGGTGGAGACCGCCGCCGCCGTACGCACCGGACGCTGACGCATCCGGAAGGCCAGCACGTCCGCCATCGTGTACCGGCCCGAGTTGCGCAGCAGTTCGGCGACCAGCAGCAGGGCGACCAGCCAGGCGACCAGGAAGCCGATCGAGTAGAGGAAGCCGTCGTAGCCGTAGAGCGCGATGATGCCGGCGATACCGAGGAACGAGGCGGCCGACATGTAGTCGCCGCCGATCGCCATGCCGTTCTGGAAGCCGGAGAAGGACCGGCCGCCCGCGTAGAAGTCGGTCGCCGTCTTGGTCTGCCGGCTGGCCCAGATGGTGATGGCCAGGGTCACCGCCACGAAGACCAGGAAGAGCGTGATGGTCAGGTTGCGGGCGGTGTGGTTGCCCGCCTCGGCCGCCAGGAACGTCTCAACCGCGTGGACCGTCTTCACGGGTCACCTCCCCGATCTCGGCGCGGATCCGGTCGGCGATGGGGTCGATCTTCCGGTCCGCGTACCGGGAGTAGAGCCAGGCGATCAGGAACGTGGAGACGAACTGGAGCAGGCCGAAGACCAGGGCGACGTTGATGTTGCTGCCGAACAGCTTGGTGCCCATGAAGTCCCGGGCGTACGCGGAGAGAATGACGTAGAGCGCATACCACAGGAAGAACGCGACGGTCATCGGGAAGACGAAGCCGCGCAGCGCACGCCGCAGCCCGGCGAACTCGTCCGACCGTTGTACGGTCAGGTACTTGTCCGACTGGGAAGCGGCCGGAGCGGGTGTGTCCGTGGACATCTGTGGATCACCACCTTCACAGGCGTCAGAGGAGTTTCGCGCACGGTAGAGAGCGCGCTCCCCGACGGGGAAGGCCGAGATCGACGCCGGTCGTCGACTGCGCCGAGCGGTTGCCTGGCTGCGCCGAGTGACCCAGGTCACTCCGGTGACCGGTCGGCCCGGACGGGCCGACCGTTCAGCCCGGTAGCTCGTGGTACCGACCGCGATAGTGCAGCAGCGGAGCCGCCTCCTCGGTCAGGTCGACCGCCTCGATGGTGGCCTCCACCAGCAGGCCCCAGCCGTACTCCCGGGCGGTGTCCAGTCGGCACCCGGCCCACCCGCCGGCGTCCGCGGGCACCGGCCCGTACGGCGTCTCGATCCAGGTGTCGGCGGCGAAGAGCCCGCCCGGGGCGGGGAACAGGCCGGCGAACCGGTCGGCGAGCTGCCGGTGCGGTGGACCGAGCGGTGTGACCGCGAACCGACCCGCCTCCTCCGCCGCCGCCCAGAAATCGGACTCCGGGTCGATCAACCCGACCAGTCGGTCCGGCTCCCCCTCGGCGACCAGCGTGGACGACACCGTCAGCCCGGCCGGGCCGGGAGCCGTCCAGAGGGTCACCGGTGCGGCGAGTCGGCCGCGCAGCCGGCGTACCGGCGACCGCTGCCCGGTCGGCACCGCGAACGGGTCGGTGTGGTGGATCTCGGCGCCCGGCTCATGATTCACGTGAAACATTGTGCCGTCCCGGCCACGCGCCCAACCCAGGAAGCGCTCGTGCAGATCGGTGGGTCGCCCGTTGAGTCGGGCGAGCTGATCACCGGCCTCCGCCATGAGGGTGCCCAGGTAGACCAGCAGCCCCACCCGGTCATCCCGGTATTCGGCGAGCAACGCCAGCCGCGCCGGCTGGCACGGCCAGAGTGCGCCGCAGCCCCGACACCGCCAGAGTGGCCGCATCGGGAGGTGCGGCCGGCTCACCAGCCCCGCCCTACGCCCCACGCCAAGATCCGAGCAACTTCCCGGATGATGCTGCCTCCGACACCTGGGAGGCACCAACAACCCTGATGTTGCGCGGATCTTGGCGCGGGATATTCGAGGCGGGCGGTCGCGCGGGTCTCACGAAGCTCCCGAACGGCGCACGTCACCAGCGACCGCCGTTCGCGCGCCAGGTCTGCGCCGGGGTCAGCCAACCGGCCCGGCCCGGTCGCGGCAGGGCCACCGTCGGCCCGTTCGCCCACGCGGGTGGTCGATTCGGCGGGCCTGCCGACCGCTCAGCTCCGGTCGCGCCCGGCACGGCCGCCGGTGCCGCAACCTTCCTCTTCCGGTACGACCACCGTGCCCCGTTCCTGCCACGGATGAACCCGAACATGGCTGATCTCCTCCCGGTCGACGAGGGCCGCCCCGATCGGGGGATGACCGGGGCGGCCCGAACGCAGGACCGGACGCCGGGACATCGCCTCCACCGGCCGGGCCGCGTGCCCTCCACCCTGGACGGAAGAGCGCGGAGAGGGGAGGATGCCAGGGATTACTACACAGCGCTGTCACGTACTTACCGGAGAGGTAAGGATGAACGTCGAGATGTGGGTGCGGGCGTTGAAGGCCGCCCGAGCCGGTGCCGAGGTGTCCCAGGAGGCGTTGGCGACGGCCACCAGGTGGAGTCCCTCCACGGTGGCGGCCATCGAGACCGGCCGACGCCGGCCGACCATGGAGTTCGCGGTCGCCGCCGACGAGGCCCTAGCCACCGGCGGCCTCCTCGCCGAACTGTTGAGGGCAGCGGACCAGGAATATGGCCCATCCTGGTTTGTCCCCTGGCGTGGATACGAGCAGCAGGCAACGCGCCTACGTGCCTTCGAGGCATGTCTCGTGCCCGGCCTCCTTCAGACCGAGGACTATGCCCGCGCCGTCATCTCGGCGGGTGGGCTGCATCCGCCGGCCACGGTTGACGAACTTGTCGCGGTTCGTCTGGAACGCCAACTGCTGCTTTCCCGGGATGCGCCGCCAGTCTGCGTTTTCTTGGTGGATGAAATGGGCCTTCACCGTCCGGTGGGTGGTCACGCCGTCCTCAACGCCCAACTCGGCCGACTGCTTGAGGTGGCGGACCTTCCGTTCGCCCGATTGCACGTCATTCCACTGAACGTCGGTGAGCATGTCGGCTTTGGTGGCGGGTTCGTGTTCGCCGATCTGCCCGACGGGGACAGGGTGCTCTACCTGGAAAATGCCGCTCGCGGACACGTCATGGACGACCCGGAGACGCTCCGATTGATTGATCGCAAATGGGATAGTCTGCTCGGCGAAGCGCTCTCCACAAGCGCTTCAATGGATCTGATCCGGAAGCTGAAGGTGACACCATGACGATGATGAAGCCGCGCTGGCGCACCTCCACCCGGTCGACCGACTCCGGCGGCAACTGCGTCGAGGTGGCGGACAATCTGCCCGGCGTGGTGTTGGTCCGGGACAGCAAGGATCGCTCCGGCCCGGTCCTCACCTTCGCGCCGGTCGCCTGGCGCGGCTTCGTCGCCGACGCTGCTCAGGCCCGGTCACCCCACGCCGGTTAGCGTCGTGGCGTGACCGTGGCCAGCAACTCGGGCAGCCGACGGTCCAGCACGTCGCCGGCCAGGTACGCGCCCAGCAACGCCGCGCCCAATCCGTACGCCACTCCCACCGGCAGGGCCAGCCAGAGCCAGGCGGTACCGAGCAGGGCGGCGGCCACCACCATCGGCACCGCCGCTACCACCGAGATGGCCATGGCCAGCAGGGTGAGCAACCCCTTCGTCAGGCCCGCACCGCTGTTCATGGCGAACGGGTTGCTCGTCTCCGGCAGCGAGTACGCCCCGAGCACCGAGACGAAACTGTTCACCGCCAACCCCGCGCCGTAGGTGGCGGCCAGGCTGCCCGCCATCAAGCCGATCCATCCCGGCCGACCGAGAAGCGCCGACAGCACCACCGCGACGACCGCGAGCATCGGCAGCACGTACAGCGAGAAGGCCGTCATCCGCGCCCGCAGCTCCACCCGACCGGGCACGCCGGCCACCACGTTCGCCGCGTACGCGCTGCCGTCGAAGCCGAACTGGTTGGCGAGGGTGACTGCGGCGAGCACCCCCACGAGGACCAGGGAGATGGTGACCACGACCGGTGAGCTGTCGCTGGCAGCCGCCGTCAACCCCTCGTCGTTCATGGCCGCGAAGTCCCCGCCCGTGACGTTGATGAACACGGGTACGAAGATGCCGACCACCGCGATCGTGATCAGGTTGGCTCGGCGACGAGCGTCCCGCCACCAGTAACGGGCCTCCCGCGCCACCAGGGCACCGAACCGGTCCCGGCGAGTCCAGCCGGCGACCCGGGGGAAGAGTTGGGCGACCGCGCCACCGGTCACGCCGCGCCGCACCGGGGCCTTACCGGCGCTCGCCGCACCCACCATGGCCGACTCGATCGACCGCGACCACCAGGCCAGCAGGGCGCCGAGCGCCACCAGTGTGATCAGCAGCTTCACCGGCGCGGCCCACACCCGACCCTGGGCCACGTCGATGCCGGCCGTCCATGGTGCGCCGAGCGGCGTCCAGCCGATCACGGTCCCCGCGCCGGCCAGCCGGGGCCAGTCCGCCTCCCGCAGCGCGGCGAGGCCGAAGATCTGCAACGGGCCGAGCAGTGCGGCGACCACCGCCAGCAGCACGGCCGCCAGGTCCCGTACCCGGCGGGACCGCAGCATGGTGGCGAAGGCGCTGGTCACCGCCCGGCTGGCAGCCACGCAGAGCAGCAGCCCCGCGACCACACCGGCCACGGCCACCAACCCCGCCGACCAACCGCCCAACGACCAGGAGGTCAGCACCAGCCCGAACGTCGCGATCAGCACCGCCACCGCCGGCACGCTGATCAGAGCCGCCGCGAACAGGCCGGTCACCAACGTGCGGCGGGGCAACGGCAGCAGCGCGAACCGGGCTGGGTCCAGCGTCTCGTCCACCCCGAAGAAGACCAGTGGCAGGAGTAGCCAACCGAGCACCAGCAGGCCGCCGCCCGCGGCCGCGACCAGCACCGCGTACTGGCCGTCGCCGGTCAGGCCGGGCAGGGCGAAGAGGGAGAAACCGCCGGCGGCGAACCAGAGCCCGAGCAACGCGCCGCCGATGAAGAGTGCGATCCGCCAGCCCTGGCCCCGAAAGTTGTTGCCCATCACCCGCAGCTTGAGCCGCACGAAGTGGCGAGCGGAGACCGGTCGTACGGGCGCGGCGGGGGTGGCGTCCGCGCTCACTGGGAGAGCCACGACAGCTCCTCGCCGGTCGCGGTGCGCCCGCCGACCACCTCGACGAAGACCTGCTCCAGCGAGCGGTCGCCGCGGACCTCGTCGAGGGTCCCGACCCGCTTGATGGTGCCGCCGGCCAGGATCGCCACGTGTGAGCAGAGCCGCTCGACGACCTCCATCACGTGACTGGAGAAGATCACCGTGCCACCGCCAGCCGCGTACCGGGTGAGGATGTCCCGGATCAGCGCGGCGGAGACCGGGTCGACCGCCTCGAACGGCTCGTCCAGCACCAGCACCCGAGGGCCGTGCAGCAGCGCGCAGGCAAGGCCGATCTTCTTCTTCATGCCTGCCGAGTAGTCCACCACAAGCGTCCGCCCGGCGTCGCCGAGCGCCAGCACGTCCAGCAGCTCCGCGGCCCGCTGGTCGACCACCGCCGGGTCCATCCCCCGCAACAACCCGTTGTACGCGAGCAGCTCCGCCCCGGTCAGCCGATCGAACAGGCGGACCCCGTCGGGCATCACGCCGAGCAGCCGCTTGGCGGTGACGGGGTCCTGCCAGACGTCCTGCCCGAGCACCCGGGCCGAGCCGGCGTCCGGCCGCAACAGCCCGACCGCCATCGACAGGGTGGTGGTCTTGCCGGCGCCGTTCGGGCCGAGCAGGCCGTAGAAGGAGCCGGCGGGGACGTCCAGGTCGACGCCGGCCACCGCGATCGTGCCGTCGAACCGCTTGGCCAGGCCACGCAGTGCGAGCGCGGGATGCTCAACAGTCATGCGCCGACGTTATCCGTCGACTGCCAGTTCCGCCGTCCGGCGGTGGACGGACCCGTCGTCATCCCCGAGGCGGAGCTACGACCGCTCGGAGAGGGTCAGGTGTCCGACTCCCCGTACGACCTCGTTGGCCCCGGGTGCAACCGGACGTCGCGATGGCGGGTGACAGTGGCGACAGCGACGCGGGGAGGGGACATTGGACAGCGACGAGGGGTTCGAGGAGTTCTATCGAGCCACCAGGCATCGGGTCGTCACCGTGCTGTTTGCGCTCGGTGGTGATCTTGGTGAGGCGCAGGACGCCGCACAGGAGGCATACGTGCGGGCCTGGCAGCGCTGGCAGCGCATCGGCGAGTACGGCGATCCAGAGGCGTGGGTGCGTGCCGTGGGGCATCGCCTCCTGATGAACAGGTGGCGCAAGATCCGCAACGGACTCACCGCGTACCGACGGCACGGCCCGGCTGCCGCGGTGGGACCTCCATCGGAGAACACCGTCGCGTTGGTGACTGCGTTACGCCAACTGCCAAGCGAACAACGCGAGGCGGTCGTGCTTCATCACCTGGCCGACCTGTCCGTTGCGGACATCGCGCTGCAGACCGGTGTGCCGGTAGGCACCGTGAAGGCTCGCCTCGCCCGGGGTCGCAAGGCCCTGGCTCTCCTGCTCGGCACCACTATCTCGGAGGAGGTCAGCCATGCCTGATTCGCTCTTCACCGACCTGTTCCGCGATACCGAGCAGCTGACCTGGCATCCGACCGAGCAGGTGCGGCAACGCGGCCGGCGGCGTGCCCGCCAGACGCGGATCGCGACGGTGCTCGCCGGCGCGGTGGTCGTGGCTGTGGTGGCCACCGGCGCGGTGGCCCTGGCCGGCGGCGAGGATGGGGCGCCGACACCGGTGCTGCCGGCCACCGGATCACCCACCCCGACACCCACGCCGTCGGCTACCCCGACCCCGACGCCCTCGACCCGCGACACCCCCGGCGCACCACCGTCGAGCCCGTCGACGACCAGCGGCGGCCCGTCGAGTGGTTCCACCAGCCCGGCCATCCCAGCGGCGGCGCTGCTGCGTGCGTCGGACCTCCCGCGCGGTTTCCAGGCGGCCGGAAGTGACCTGGACGGTGACTGGTCGTTCGATTTTGCTGCCAGCAACGCCTGCGCGGACACACCGAGTCTGTCGGCGAAGGAGCGCGCCGAGCGAGGTGCGGTGTTCGGGAAACCCGGTGCGTCGTCGGTCATCGAACGAGTGCGGCGTTACTCCCTCGACGACGCGAAGGCCACCATCGTCTGGGCCCGGACGGTGACCGAATGCGAGCCGAGGCGCGAGCAGTACTCGTTGTCGGTCGTCGACTCGGGATTCGCCGGGGACGGTTCGCTCCTGATCAGATTCGACGCCGCAGGCTTGATCAGTTACACGCTCTTCGTTCGACAGGGTGACCTGGTCGCGGAGGTATGGCTGGGCAGCCTGACCAACAGGACGGAGGCCGGACGGCTGGCACAACGGGCAGCCGACCGACTGTGCGCCGGCACCGATGCCTGCTGAGGACGGCGGACCGTGGAAGGCGTCGGATGCAGTGATCACTGCATCCGGAGGGCTTCGGGGGTGTGCAGGCGGAGCATCGTGGCCGCGACATCGGCGGGTGCCCGTCGGCGGGTCGCCATCGACACGGCGACCATCACGGTGAAGGCCAGCGGCACCGTCCAGGCGGCCGGCTGCGCGATGAGCGTGGCCGGCCAGCCGGACAGCGGTGGGCCGAGGACGGTGACCAGCACCGCGCCGATCGCCGCGCCGCCGCCGACCACCACGCCGGCGGTGGCGCCGACGTCGGTCAGCCCGCGCCACCAGATGCCCAGCACCAGCAGCGGGCAGAAGCTCGACGCGGCGACCGCGAAGGCCAGCCCGACGACCTGCGACACGTCCAGTCCGGAGACGTGCAGCGCCAGCACCGCCGGCACACCACCGGCGATGACGGTGGCCAGCCGGAAGCCGCGTACCGAACCTCGACCGAGCACGTCCGTCGAGATCACCCCGGCGACGCTGGTCAGCAGCCCGGACGAGGTGGAGAGGAAGGCCGCGAACGCCCCCGCCGCGACCAGCGCGGCGAGCAGCCGGCCAACCGTCCCGTCACCGAGGGCCGCACCGGGCAGCAGCACCACCACCGCGTCGGTCTGGCCGCTGAGCAGCAGTTGCGGGGTGTAGATCCGGCCGAGGACCCCGTACAGGGTGGGCAGCAGGTAGAACACGCCGACCAACGCCAGCACGACCAGGGTGGTCCGACGGGCCGCCGCGCCGTCCGGGTTCGTGTAGAAGCGGACCAGCACGTGCGGCAGGCCCATGGTGCCCAGGAAGGTGGCCAGGATCAGCGAGTACGTGGCGAACAGGCCCCGGTCGTCGTCACCGGCGGCGCTGGGCAGTAACCAGTCGTCGGCCTCGGTGGCCACCCCGGACACCGCCGGCACCGGGTCACCGGCAGCGAAGGTCAGCTCGTCGCCGGGGCGTACCTCCCGGATGTCGCCGTCGGGCAGGGTGAGGGTCGCGCGGTGCTCGACCACGACGGTGGTCGCGGCCCGGAACGTCGGCCCGTCGGGTGGGGTCACCGCCGGGCGGCCGTCGGCCTGCCACTGCAGGGCCAGGAAGATCACCGGTACGGCGAGCGCGGTCAGCTTGAGCCAGTACTGGAACGCCTGCACGAAGGTGATCGCCCGCATCCCGCCCAGCGCCACGTTGGCGGTGACCACGGCGGCCACCAGCAGGGCCCCGAGTGGGTACGGGGAGCCGGCCACCGTGGCCAGGGTCAGCCCGGCGCCCTGGAGTTGCGGCACCAGGTACAGCCAGCCGATGAAGATCACGAAGGCGGTGGCCAGGATGCGCAGCCGGCGCGACCCCAGCCGTAGCTCGCAGAAGTCGGGCAGCGTGAACGCACCGGACCGACGCAGCGGCGCCGCCACGAAGAGCAGCAGGGCCAGGTACCCGGCGGCGAACCCGACCGGATACCAGAGCACGTCCACGCCGTACTTGAGGACCAGCCCGGCGATGCCGAGGAAGCTCGCCGCCGACAGGTACTCCCCGCCGATGGCGGCGGCGTTCCACGTCGGGCTGATCGCGCGCGAGGCGACCAGGAAGTCGGACGTGGTCCGGGCCAGCCGCAGCCCGTAGAAGCCGATCCCGACGGTGACCAGGGTGACCGCCACGATGGCCGGCACCACGAAATCGTTGCCCACCTCAGTGCTCCGGCCGCTGCACCAGGTCGGTGAAGTCCTGCTCGTTGCGTTCAGCCAGCCGCACGTACGCCCAGCCCACCCCGATCAGGAACGGGAAGGAGGCCACGCCGAGCAGCAGCCACGGCAGGTTGACGCCCGCGACGGTGGTCCGGCCGAGCGAGGGTGCGATGGCGAACAACCACGGCAACCCACCCAACCCGATGGCCACCACCAGCGAGAGCCGCAGCGCCAACGCGAGTTGGGCCCGGACCAGGCCGCGGACCAGCGCCTCACCGACCTGGGTCTGCTGGGCCAACTCGGCGCGGGTCCGCTCGGCGCGGGTGTCCTGCCGGGTGATCTCGGCCAGCACGATCCGGGCCCGCCGGGGCGGCGGTACCGCATCGCCCGACGCCACGTCGGGGAGTTGCTTGGCCACCCCGGCAGTCTCGCCCGCCGTGCGCGATTGTCAAGCCGTGGCCGTCACCAGGATCCGGTGCCGGGGCAGTCCACCCGCGCGGTCACCGGGGTCGAGGCGAGTTCGCGCCGTGCCCGTTCCCGGCCGAGGTTCGTCGCCCACAGGCCGTCCCGGGGCAACTCGGCGGCGATCTGCCCCAGCGCGCAGACGCGGACCGGCTCGGGCAACCGGACCAGTGCGGGTACGGCGTCCGCCGACAGCCCGGACAGGTAACCGACGTCCAGCCGGCCGGTCTGCAGGTAACGGTCGACGTTCCGCTCGGCGATCAACCGGTCCGGGTTGACCAGGGCCAGGCCGAGCAGCGCCACCACCGCCGTGCCGATCACCAACCGGGGCAACCAGTCCGCCCGCAGCCGCACCACAGCCACCCCGACGAGTACGAAGAGCAGCCCGAGCCACAGCTCGATTGTCGCCACGACGAGCCGTAGCCGGGTGGCGCCGTACGCGTCGGCGTAGACCTGCATCCGGTACAGCGCCGAGGCGACGATCACCAGACTGAGCCCGGTGAGCGCACCGAGCAGTACGCGCACCAGCAGGCGATCCGCCCGGGTGGCCTTCGGTGCGCGGCGGGCGGCGACGGCGATCACCAGGAGGGTGAGCGCACTGACGGCGAGCAGTTGCCAGAACCCGCCGCGGGCGTACTGGGCGTAGGTGAGCCCGGACGTCCGCAGCACGTGCCCGGCACCACCGAACAACACGGTCAACTGGACCAGCACGAACACGGCGAACAGGGCGACGAGCATCCCCAGCGGGAGGATCCACTCCAGCCGGTGCGCCGTTCGAGGTGCTTTCGGGCGTAGACCCTCCAGGTCGGGTGGGCGGCTGACCAGGAACGCGCCACCGAGCAGGCCCCCGCCGATCAGCAGCAGCCGCACCAGCCAGTCGAACACACCTACCGACGAGACGTCGGGCAGCAGGCCGGTGACGAGGTCGGCGAAGACCGCGTCGGCAGAGGAGAAGAGCAGACCGAACAGCACCAGCAGACCGGCGGAGATCGCCAGGCTGGTCAGGATGCGCCCGATCGGGACACCCGAGGCAGACGACTGCCTGCTCTGTAGCCCGCGTACCGCCCAGGGGAGCGCCCGTACCGTCGCGGCCGGCGGCAGCGTCGCGGCGACAAGCATGCCGAGTGGGCTTCGCCCGCCGGTCAGCGCCAGTGTGCCGGTGACCGCCGCCGCGATCAGGCACAGGACGAAGAGCCAGCCGGCCGCCCGGACCGTGCCGACGGCGACCAACGCGATCGTCGCGGCGGCCCAGAGGACCTGGGCCACCCGTCCCGGTGCCCCCGTGGCACCGGGACGGGCGGCGGTCGCCGCAGTTGGCGGAGCCGGCGTGGCGGTGGTGTTCGGTGCGGGGGTGCTCGGCGGGGCGGTGCTCAGCGCGGCGGTGCCGAGGGCGGCGACGCCGGCCAGCGCCGCCACCAGCCAGCCGAGGCCGGGGCGAACGACGGTGAGCGCGGACGCGCCGACGACTGTCGCCGTCGTCAGTGCGGCCAGGACCAGCGGTCGGGCCGCCCCGGCCGGCCCGGGCCAACGCCGCTCGGTGAACGACGGCCGCCTGGGCAGGACCGGCGCGGGCGGCCAGGGTTGGAGCTGACCGGCGGCCGGCGGGGTGCCCGGGCCGGGTCTGACGGTCGGGGGGATCTGCGTTCCGGTCGGCCCGGGGGCCGGAACGGGAACGCTGCCAGGGCTGGTCATGCGGCCTCTTCTCGGTGGGACCCGATGCTCGGGATGGTGACCTGGATGCGGCAGCCGGGCCGGTCGCCCCGGTGCGGGCCGATGGGGTCGAGGACGGCGATCTGGCCGCCGTGCAGCTCGACGACCCATCGCGCGATCGCCAGACCGAGACCTGTTCCGCCGCCGGCCGACCGGTCGCCGCGGGTGAACCGCTCGAAGACCCGGGACCGCTCGGCCGGCGGGATGCCCTGGCCCTCGTCGCTCACCTCGAAGCGGAGGTGGTCACCGTCGTCCTCGGCGCTGACCCGGACGAGGCCGCCGGGTGGGCTGTGCCGCGCCGCGTTGTCGAGCAGGTTCGCGAAGACCTGGTGCAGCCGCCACGGGTCCGCGTTCACCGTCAGCGGCGACGGCAGGTCACGGAGTTCGAACCGCACGTCCAGGCCGGCACCGGACGCGCTCGCGGTAGCGTGCTCCACCGCCTCGTCGAGGAAGTCCCCCACGTCGATCCGTACCCGCCGCAACGGCACCACGCCGGCGTCGAGGCGGGACAGGTCGAGCAGGTCGGCGACGAGGTGTCCGAGTCGTTCGGTCTGCGCCAACGCCGAGCGCAGCGCCGCCGGCTCGGGGTCGGCCACCCCGTCCACCATGTTCTCCAACACGCCCTGCAATGCGGTGATCGGCGTACGCAGTTCGTGCGAGACGTTGGCAATCAGCTCACGTCGGCGCTGGTCCGAGGCGTGCAGGTCCTCGGCCATCTTGTTGAAGGCCTGAGCCAGTTCACCGACCTCGTCCCGGGAGGTGGCGCGTACCCGTCGCGTGTAGTCACCTCGGGCCATCGCGCCGGCCGCGGCCGTCATCTCGCGCAGCGGCGACGTCATCCCGTGGGCGAGCACCTGCGAGGTGACCAGCGCGATGGAGATGACCGTGATCGAGGTGCCCGGTGGAAGCCATCCGATGCCGTACCAGAAGTAGCCGATGGCCACGGCCCAGGAGGCGACCAGCAGAACGCCGAGCTTCATCTTGATCGAGCGGACCGGATCCAGCGGACGGGGCAGCACCCGATCCAGCCAGTCCAGGAGTCGGCCGGTCACGCGGGAAGGTCCAGGGCGTATCCGACTCCGTGCACGGTGCGGATGAGATCCGCGCCCAGCTTGCGGCGCAGCGCCTTGATGTGGCTGTCCACCGTGCGGGTTCCGCTCCCGTCGACCCAGCCCCAGACCTCGGCGAGCAGTCGCTCTCGGGGCAGCACCGTGCGGGGGCGCCCGGCGAGGTGGACCAGCAGGTCGAACTCGGTCGGGGTGAGGTGCACGTCCGCACCGTCCAGGCGGACTCGCCGCTCGGCCTCGTTGATCTCGATGTCGCCGATCCGGATGGCGGGCGGCGCGGGAGTGGCGGCCCGGTCCACCCGGCGCAGCAGGACGTGTACCCGTGCGGCCAGCTCCCGCATCGAGAACGGTTTCGTGAGGTAGTCGTCCGCGCCGACCGCGAGCCCCACCAGCAGGTCGGTCTCGTCGTCCCGGGCGGTGAGCATCAGCACCGGCACCGGCCGGTCGGTCTGGATCCGGCGGCACACCTCCAGGCCGTCGAAGCCGGGCAGCATCACGTCGAGGACGACGAGGTCCGGATGTCCGGCGTGGAACTGCGCGACGGCGCTGGGCCCGTCCGGGGCGATCTCCACCGCGAAACCCTCGGCCCTCAGTCGAACCGCGATGGATTCGGCGATGGTCCGTTCGTCCTCGACCACCAGTACCCGACGTTGCGTCATGGGTCCTGACTGTAGGGAGCGACCGTGGAGATCAGTGGGTGGCGTTGTGAATAACCTGTGGAGAACGGCTCACGCCTGTGGATAACCCGGCGAGCATGCCGGCTGAGGTCCGTAAACACCGAAGCGGGGCCGGTGGCGTTGTGCCACCGGCCCCGCCACGTCGACCGTCAGCTGGTCGGTACGACCAGAGCCACGGACATGCTGCCGCTGGCCGGGACGGTGAACCGCTCCAGCTTGCGGGTGCCGTCGGGTTGCGTGACCAGGTAGCGGCCGTCGAAGTACGCGTCGCCGAGCGACACGTTGTAGGTGAAGAAGATCCGCTGCGGCCCCTTGAGGCGCATGCTGAACTGCCCCTCGCTGATCCAGCCGCTGCCCGCGATGTCGCCGGTGTCGACGCTGCGCGCGACGACGAACCCACCGTCGAAGGGAACCCCGTCCGGCGTACGGAAGGTGCCGGTCAGCTCGACGCCCTGGTCGAGCCGCACGTCGTGGGTCGCGGCCGCCCCAGCGGTCACCGTCACCGGAGTGGCGGTGAACCGGCTGGTCTTGTCGCCGGACCACTCGCTGGCGTACGGAGTGCCGCCGACCACCAACGGCCAGGCGTACGGGCCCAGCCGTTTGAGGGTGTAGACGCCGTTCTCGTCAGTGGTGGCGTCCTCGGCACCGACCCCGGGGTGGGCGGTCAGGATCGACACACCGACGTTCGGCATCGGCTGCCCCGACGGGTCGGTGATCGTGCCGGTGATCGTGCCGGCCCGATCCAACTTCACCTGCGGCGCGGTGGCGACCTGACCAGCGGTCGCCGTGACCACTGCGGCCTCCCGCTCGTCGCCACTGCCACCGTCGGCACCCACCCACTGGCGGCCGTAGGTGTCGTTGCGCGGCACCGCGAGGAGCTTGTAGCTGCCGGCGGTGAGCGGCCCGACCTGGATCCGGCCGTAGTGGTCGCTGCAGTCGCCGTAGCCGTCGCGGAGCGACGCCTGCTTGGGCAGGAACGCGTCCAGGCAGATGTTCGGCACGGGCGACCCGCTCTGCCGGTCGACGATGGTGGCGCTGATGACCGCGGCGGGCTTCAGCTTCACTGTCAGCTTGGTGTCGCTGTTCGCCTTGACCCGCACCCCGGTCACCTCCCGGTTGAAGTGAAGCTCATCCGGTGCGTCCAGGTAGATGGTGTGGCGGCCCTGCGGCAGGTCGGTGACGGTCGCCGTGCCGGTGCCGTTGCTGCAGACCGACTGGGCGCAGAAGTCAGCGATCGGGGCGCCGGTGACCGAGTCGACGGCGGACACGGTGACCGTGCCGGTGCCGAGCAGGCTGTCCTTGATGGACGTCGTCTGCCCGCCCCGGACCTCGACGACGTCGGCCTCCTCGCGGGTCAACGTGCCGCGGTAGTACTGCTGCCGTTCGCCGGCGCTCAGACCGACCTTGTACGCGCCCTGAAGGACCTGGACGGAGAACTCACCGTTCGCGTCGGTCTGCGTCCACGCTCCGCCGTAGGAGTTGGCGGCGCTGACGTCGACCGAGGCGTCGACGAGCGGAGCGCCGGCGGCGGTGGTGAACCGTCCGGTCAGCACGCCCGTCGGCAGCACGGTGTCGTTGACCACCGTCGTCTCGTCCGCCTTCACCTGGAAGACGTCGGCGCTCTCCTCGTCCAGCTTTCCGGGAACGTACTGCTCCTGGTAGGAGCCCTCGATCGGGCGCATGCTCACGATGTAGCCACCCGGTTTCACGGCGATCGTGAACCGGCCCTGGTCGTCGGTGCGGCCCCAGGCCAGGGCACCGGTGTCGGACTCCCGGGCGTCCACACTGAGATCCACAACCGGGTCGCCGGCGGTGTTGACGAGGCGGCCCGCGATGGTGCCGACCTCGAAGAGCTGCTCGTCGATCCGGGTGGTGCCGCCCTCGGTGACGGTGATCGGGTCGGCGTCGAAGGGGCTGACCTTCTGGTGGTGGTACTGCTCGGGCCGCTCCGAGGGGAAGTAGCCGACCAGGTACGAGCCGGCTCGCAGCCCGCCGAGGGTGTAGTTGCCGTCGGCGTCGGTGTTGGTGGAGCTGACGTACGCGTAGCTGTCGCTCCGGTAGAGCTGTACCTGGACCTCGGCGGCGGGGGTGCCGGCATTGGTGGTCACTCGTCCACTGACGACGCCCGTTGCCGCGGCCTGGGCCGGAGTGGCGCCGGGCAGCACGAGTGCCGCCACGACGGCACCGGCCAGCAGGCCCCGGCGGGCTGGGATTAGCTGCATCGATGTCCCAACGTGATGGTGGTGGGGCGACCGAGCAGGCTCCGCCCGCTCCGATCCCGTGCCCCGTACGTGAATCGGTGTCAGGAGGATAGGTCACGGGCGATGACTGCGGGGTGCCCGGCCGGCTGGATCCGCACGACCGGGCATTTCTTCCCGTGGATGCTCAGTCCAGGCCGATGCGCTCCGGCCGGGCCGAGGCGGAGCCGAGCCAGGTGTGCGGATTGCCGTACCAGCACCAGCCCAACTTCGGTGCCCCCTGACTGATCCAGAGCGCCGGCACCCGCTTGTCGCCGCACCGGGAACCGACGAGCGAGAAGCACCTGTTGCTCGCCAGCGCGGCGGGGTGCAGCGTGACGAAGGCCAGCCCTTCGTCGATGGTGAGCGGTAGTCGACCCTGGGCGGTGATCCCCTCCATGGCCGTGGCCGGGGCCAGGTTGCGGAACTCCTCGCCCCGGTCGACGTCGAAGAGCAGGTACGCGGGTCCGGCCGGGACCTCCAACTCCTTGATCGGGTCGAAGCGGGGCAGGTCGTCCTCGGCGTAGTTCCGGTCGAGGACGCCGGGCTTGCGCTTGCCGGCCAGCGTGGTGAGCCCCAGCCGTTCCGGCACCGCGACCAGCTCCCGGGTGATCACCAGTAGGAACGGCACCCGTGCGTCGGTGGGGGCGGGCAGCCCGGCGGCGCCGTCGACCGCCCTGGCCCGCAGGGGCGCGACCAGGTCCCGGAAGGCGGTCTCGGACAGCTCGGCCAGGGCCGGGTAGCCCAGTTGCACCAGGTTGTCGACCTGACGGTCGAACTCGGTCTCGGCGTCGAACGGGGTCACGGTCACGGCAGCCTCCGGGAAGTCGTACGGACTAGCGTACAACGTACGGTAGGCGCCGTTCCATTCCCGGGTCAGCGATTCCAGTCCTGCTTCGCGGCCCTGACCAGCTTGTCCTTCAGCTCCCGGGTGTGTCGCCGGCTCACCGGCAGCTCGGTGCCGTCGATCACCACGACATAGCCGGAGTTGACCAGCCGCAACTCCGCGATCAACTTCAACTGCACCAGGTACGACCGGTGCACGCGGACGAAACCGGCATCGGCCCAGCGCTCCGCCAACGTGGCGAGCGAGACTCGCACCAGGTGCGACCCCTCCGCGGTGTGCAACCGGGCGTAGTCCCCCTGCGCCTCCACCCACCGCACCGCCGAACGGGGCAGCATCCGAGTGGTGCCGGCCAACTCGATGGGGATGGTCGGGTCCTCCTCGGCGCGGGCCATCGCCGCCGGGTGCGACGGCACCACCCGCGACCCGATCACCCGACGCAGGGACTCGGCCAACCGGTCGGCGCGCACCGGTTTGCGGACGTAGTCGGTGGCACCCAGGTCGAAGGCGTCCACCGCGCCGTCGTCGTACGCGGTGACGAACACGATCGCCGGCGGCCGGGCGAACCGGCGCAACACCCGGGCCAACTCCATCCCGTCCAACCCGGGCATCCGGATGTCCAGGAAGACCACGTCCACGTCACCGTCGCGGAGCAGCCGCAGCGCCTCGGTCGCGTCGCCGGCGGTGTGCAGCCGGGCCACCCGGGGGTCGGCCCGAAGGTGGTACGCCAGCTCGTCGAGCGCGGGCGGCTCGTCGTCCACCGCCAGCACCCGGAGGAAACCGGACGCGTTCACCGCAGCCGTCCCGGTGCGCTCGCTCACGACCCTGCCCGTACGCCCGGGTGGAACTTCGGCACCCGCATGCTCACCTTCGTGCCCGAGCCCAGCCCGGTCTCCACGACCAGGCCGAACCGGTCGCCGAAGACAGAGCGCAGCCGCTCGTCGACGTTGGAGAGACCGACGTGCTGGCCCGTGTCGTCGCCCGGGTCGCCGGTGCCGCGGGCCAGCTCGGCGATGCCGGCGGTCAGCGTGGTCGGATCCATTCCCACTCCGTCGTCCTCCACCGTGATGTGGCATTCGGCGCCCGCGTCCCGGGCCTCGATGCTCACCATGCCCGTGCCCGGCTTGCGGGACAACCCGTGGCGGACCGCGTTCTCCACCAGCGGCTGGAGGCAGAGGAACGGCAGCGTCACCGGCAGCACCTCCGGGGCGATCTGCAACCGCACCTGCAACCGGTCGCCGAACCGGGCCCGCTCGATGGTCAGGTATCGGTCGATGGAGCGCAACTCCTCAGCCAGGGTGGTGAACTCGCCGTGCGCCCGGAACGAGTACCTGGTGAACTCCGCGAACTCCAGGATCAGCTCCCGGGCCCGCTCCGGATCGGTGCGGACGAACGAGCCGATCGCGGTCAGCGCGTTGTAGATGAAGTGCGGGCTGATCTGCGCCCGCAACGCGCGGATCTCGGCGCGGGCCAGCCGCTCCCGGGACGAGTCCAGCTCGGCCAGGGCGAGCTGGTTACCGGCCCAGTGCGCCGTCTCCAGGGTGGCCTGCACCAGCCCCGGGGGTGGTGGGCTGTCGGCCACGGCCACCAGCGCGCCGACCACCCGACCGTCGGTCCCCTGCAACGGCGCGACCACCGCCCCGCGGATCGGGCAGTCCACCCGGTCGCAGTGCAACTCCTGCTCGCCGAGCACCGTCGAGCGGCCGGTGTCCACCGTCCGCTGGGCCGCCGCGAGCAACTGCTCGCCGTGGTGCGTGCCGCGCCCGTCGAGGGCCAGCAGCCGGTCGGTGTCGGTGATCGCCAGCCCGACCGCGCCCACCAGGGCCCGCAGATGACGTACGGCCTTCGCCGCGCCCGCCTCGCTCAGCCCCGCCCGCAGCGGCTCGGCGGCCAGGCCGGCGGTGTGCAGCACCTCGTAGGTGGCCCGCTGGGTGGCGGTGGCGATGCCCCGGCGGGCGCGCAGTCGCAGCACCGCCAGCAGGGCAGCGGTCAGCGCGGTGACGAGCGACACGACGCCGACCACGGCGGAGAGGTTGGCAGCCACGCAGCGATCCTTGCCCCTGCGCGCCGGCGCGCCAAGCCCCTAGTACGCGCCCTTGCGAGCGAGCACCACCCCGACGGTGCGCCACAGAATGCTCAGGTCGTACGCCAACGACCAGTTGTCGACGTAGTAGAGGTCCAGTCGGACCGACTCGTCCCAGGACAGATCGGAGCGGCCGGAGACCTGCCACAGCCCGGTCATGCCGGGGCGGACCAGCAGGCGGCGGCGTACGTCGCCCAGGAAGTCGCCGTCGTCGGCCGGCAACGGGCGGGGCCCGACCAGCGACATCTCACCCCAGAGCACGTTGATCAGCTGCGGCAGCTCGTCCAGCGACGAGGCCCGCAGGAAACCGCCGACCGGGAAGACCCGGGGGTCCTGCTTCATCTTGAACAGCATGCCGTCGGTCTCGTTGCGGTCGACCAGGCTGGCCAGTCGATCCTCGGCGTCGACGTACATGGTCCGGAACTTCCACACCCGGAACGTGCGTCCCTCGTGCCCCACCCGGGGCTGACGGAAGAACACCGGCCCACGGTCGGAGATCTTGATCGCCGCGGCGATCGCCACGAAGAGCGGGACCAGCAGCAGCAGACCGAGGCCGGCGGCGACCCGGTCCATCAGGTTCTTGGCGAGCAGCGCGGGACCGGAGAGGGTCGGCTCCTCGACGTGCAGCAGCGGCAGGCCCTCGATCGGCCGGATGTGCACCCGGGGCCCGGCGATGTCGGTCAGCTGCGGCGCGACGACCAGGTCGACGCCGGAGCCCTCCAGCTGCCAGGCCAGCCGGCGCAGCTCGCCCGGCTCGGCGCTGGCCGACCCGCAGACGGCGATGGTGTCCCCGCCGACCTCACGGACCAGGGCCAGGACGTCGCGTCCGGCGTACACCGGAACCGGGGTGGGCATCCCGCGGGCCGCCGCGTACCCGTCGGTGATGTGGATGGCGACGGGCACCAGCCCGGCGGCCGGGCTGCGGGTGACCGCCGCGTAGACCTCCAGGCACTCCGGCAGGGTGCCGACCAGCACCATCCGGTGGGCGGCCTGGCCGGCCCGACGCCGGATGTAGTGCAGCGCCCAGCGGGCCACGAACCGGCCCCAGAGGATCAGCAGCGTCGCGCCGAGCAGCGCCGTGCCCACGGTGAACCGGGAGAGCTGGGTCACGGTGGAGAAGGCGAGGAACGAGACGCTGGCGGCCACCGTCACCGAGGCCCGGATCACCCGCTTGAACTCGTCCGGGCCGAGCCCCAGATAGCGCCGGTCGTACGCCCGGTTGCTCCAGAGGATCACCACCCAACCGAGCGGCAGCAGCAGGTAGGACACGGTGTGGAACCACGTCGGGTCCTGTTGGGTGCCGGAGAACCCGGAGGCGGCCTGGTCGAACAGCTGGATCGCGATCCAGCTGGCGAACGCCGCCGCACCGAAGTCGAGCACGAGCAGGATGGCGATGTAGGGGCGGTGCCAGCGGGAGACACGGCGACGCGCCCTCGTCCAGGCCGACCGGGGGACGCCGTTGTGTGACGGCGGCGCCGGCGGCTGGATCTCGAAGCTGTCGACGTGCCGCACGAGTCTGCTCCGGCCTTCGTTGGATACCGGGCGCTGGAGGCTTGCCGTCACCTCACCCATGTCCTCCCGCATGACACGGGCCGCTCACTCGGCGTGAGGGCCCGGGTCGCCCACCGTCCCAGTCTCCCACGCGGGCTCCGACCGGTCGCGCCCCGAAGGAGATTGGCGACCGATGGTGCCGGCGGGATCTGGCCGGCTCCGCACCATTTCAGAAGCCGGGGACCGGGCCACTATACCGATGGATGCGCGCCTGGCGAGAACGGCGGACCGGAGCTTCCGCTCAGGAAGGCCGATTCCGCTCCGTAGTCGTCGAGTGGAATTACTCACCGTACGAGGCGGGACAACCGTCGGTCAGCGAGGGGTTTGCCGCCCGTCTGGCAGGTCGGGCAGTACTGCAGGCTCGAATCGGCGAACGACACCTCCCGCACGGTGTCCCCGCACACCGGGCAGGGCAGCCCGGTGCGGGCGTGCACCTTCAATCCGGAGCGCTTCTCGCCCTTCAGCTCCGCCGCCCGCTGACCGAGGGACCGCTCGACCGCGTCGCCGAGCACCTGCCGGGTGGCCGCGTGCAGGGTGGCGACCTGGGCGTCGCTGAGCCGGTCGGTGATCGCGAACGGGGACAGCTTCGCGGCGTGCAGGATCTCGTCGGAGTAGGCATTGCCCACCCCGGACAGCACCGACTGGTCGGTCAGCACCCCCTTGACCTGCCCCCGCCGGCTACGCAGCCGCTCGGCGAAGGTGGGTAGGTCCGCGGCGAGCGCGTCCGGGCCCAACTTGGCCACCCCGGGCACCGTCGACACGTCGGTGACCAGGTACGCGGCCAGCTTCTTCTGGGTGCCGGCCTCGGTCAGGTCGAAGCCGGAGCCGTCGTCCAGGCGTACGCGCACCGCGATCGGGCCCTTGCCGGGACGCAGCGGAGTGGTGGCCGGGAACGCCTCCCGGTAGTGCAGCCAGCCCGCCCGGGCCAGGTGCACCACGAGGTGCAGGTCACCCTCGAAGAGCACGTCGAGGAACTTGCCGTGCCGGCTGGCATCGACCACCGCCCGACCAGCGACTGCGGTCGGTGCCGGTTCGTACGTCTTCAGGGCGCTGATAGCGGCGATCTCCAGCCGGTCGACACGCCGCCCCACGGCGCGCTGCCGCAGGTAACCCGCGAGCGCCTCAACCTCCGGTAGTTCGGGCACCAGCCAACGGTAGCCTTCTTTCCCGTGAGAATCGTCGTGGCGCACAACCGGTACCGGGAAGCACAGCCCTCCGGCGAGAACACCATCGTCGACTCGGAGATCGCCCAGCTCACCGCCGCTGGCGTCGAGGTGCTGCCGTTCATCCGCAGTTCGGACGAGATCCCGTCGATGTCGAAGGCGGCGAAGGCCCTGCTGCCGATCTCGCCGATCTGGGCTCCGCGCGCCCAGCACGACCTGAGCCGACTGCTCACCGAGCACCGACCGGACGTTCTGCACCTGCACAACCCGTACCCCCTGCTGTCGCCGTGGGTGGTGCGGACCGCGCACCGCCACGGCGTGCCGGTGGTGCAGACGGTGCACAACTACCGGCAGGTCTGCTCCTCGGGGATCTACTTCCGCGACGGCATGATCTGCCAGGACTGCAAGGGTCGGGCGTTGGGTGTGCCGGCGATCAAGCACCGCTGCTACCGCGATTCGGCGGCCCAGAGCGCCCTGATGGCGACCACCCTGGCCGTGCACCGGGGCACCTGGCGCTCCGTGGACCGGTACGTCGCGCTCACCTCGGCGATCGCCGATCACCTCCGCGACTACGGCATACCGGACGAACGCATCGTTGTGAAGCCGAACTCGGTGCCCGACCCGGGCCGGCCGACGCCGCTGGGTGACGGGTTCCTCTACATGGCCCGACTCAGCCCGGAGAAGGGCGTCGACCTGCTGCTGGACGCCTGGCGGCGGCACCCGGTGGGCACGCTGGGCACGTTGCGTATCGCCGGGGACGGCGAGCTGCGCCCGCTGGTGGAGTCCGCCGCCGCCGAGCGGCCCGACGTGGTCTACCTCGGTCAACTCGACCGCGCCGGGGTGCGGGCGGCGGTCGAGGCGAGCGCGGTGGTGATCGCCGCCTCCATGTGGCACGACGTGCTGCCGACCGTGATCATCGAGGCGTTGGCGAGCGGTCGGCCGGTGCTCGGCACGGCGCTCGGGGGAATTCCGTACCTGCTCGGGGCCGACGCCCCGCATGAGCCCGCCGGCACCGGCCCGGCCGAGAACGCCTCCGCCGTCGCCTCGCCGGTCCCGTCGGAGATCGCCTCGCCGGTCGCGTCGGAGGTCGCCTCGCCGGTCGCGTCGGAGGTCGCCTCGCCGGTCGCGTCGGAGGTCGCCTCGCCGGTCGCCCCCGGGGTGGCCGAGGGCGGCGGGTCGCCCATGCCGGCCGGGGTCGGGCTGGGCGACGCCGGCTGGGTCGTCGCCCCGGAGCCCGCCGCGCTCGCCGCGGCCCTGCCGGTCGCCCGGGCCGGTGCGTCCGGGCTGGCCCTGGCCGCTCGCGCCCGCTACGAGCGCACCTTCCACCCCGACGTGGTCACCAAGCAGCTCATCGACATCTACGCGGGCGTGGCCCGCACCGCCACCCGCGCCTGAACCGCGTCCCGCTCAGCGATGCCTAGCGTCGGCGATGCTTGGCGTCGGCGGTGCCTGCTCGGCGGTACTTGGCGTCGGCGGTGCCTGCTCGGCGGTGCCTGGCCGGCGGTGCCTGGCCGGCGGTGCCTGGCCGGCGGTGCCTGCTCGGCGGTGCCTCGCGCCGCGTGGCCGAATCTGGTCAAGATCGCGCTCGATCCAGGATCTAGTGGTCTCGCAAGAGCGAGGAGGCCCCTACTTCCTGGATCGAGCGCGATCTTGACCTGGCGTGTCGCCTCGGGGTGGCGGAGCGGGTGGGCGCAGCGATCCAGCCCGGAAAGATCCGCACAACATCAGGGAAGTTGGGGTCTCCCAGGCGTTGGAGGCAGCAACTTCCCGCAAGTTGTGCGGATCTTGCGCGTCCGCGGGCGGGCGGGTCCGGCGCGGCGCGGCGCGGCACGGCACGGCACGGTGCGGGCGCGCGGTGCGGGGACGCGCGGGGCGGGCGCGCGGGGCGGGCGCGCGGCGCGGCGCGGGGCGGGTCAGCGCGGGGCGGCGCCGGGCGGGTCAGCGCGGGGCGGCGCGGGGCGGGGCGGCGCGGGGCGGTGCGGGGCGGGGCGGTGCGGGGCGGGTCAGCGCAGGGAGGCGCGGGCGGAGAAGGCGATGCTCGCCAGCAGGAAGCCGCCGTTGACGATGGTGAACGCGACCATCACCCAGAGGACCAGCGCGGGTGCCACGGCCAGCACCAGGGCGGCCACGAAGATCACCGCGCCGTAGTCGCGGACCAGCTTCACCAGGCGGACCGGCAGGGAGGTCGAGGTGACCATGCTGGCCGCGTTCGGGCCGGACTGCATCACCGACGTGACCAGGTTGACCATCCAGGTGCCCGCGAAGGTCGCCACCAGCCAGGTCGGGGTGGACGGCTCCTGCGCCACCGCGGTGGCGGCCAGCGCGGCCACCAGGGCGATCTGCGCGGCCACGTCGCAGAGGATGTCGATGCGGGCGCCCGCCGCACTGCCCTGGTCGGTCACCCGGGCGAGCTGCCCGTCGGCGCAGTCCAGGGAGTACGCCACCTGCCAGCCCACCAGGGCGAGCAGGCCGACCATCCAGGCCGGTACGTCGCCGGCGGCGACCGGGCCGGCGAGCGCCACCACGGTGACCGACGTGGCCAGCCCGAGCACCAGGTTGGCGAGGGTCAGCGCCGTCGGGCGCAGCCCGAGCCGCTGGGCGACCAGCGCGAAGACCGCGCCCAGCCACTGACTGATCGACTCGCTGAACAGGCCGCCGCCCCGGTTCACCCGGTGGAAGTCGGCGACGGTGGGACGGGGGTCAGCCAAGCTGGTCGCGGATTGCACCGGCGTAGTCTGCCAGCCGCTCGCGCGTCTCGGTAGGCGACAGTGCCAGGTGCTCCAGGATGGTGTACCGGTCCGGGCGGGTGCGCGGCGCGAATTGCACCGCCTCGACGAACTGGTCGTCGGTGAGCGCCACCTCGGCGGGAAGTCGGGGCAGCCCGTGCCGGGCCAGGCAGGCCGACATCTCCCCGAAGCGGCGCAGATCCCCGCGCAGCCAGGTGCAGAACAGCGCGCCCAGCCCGGCCAGCTCGCCGTGCGAGGCGGTGCCGGGGAAGAGCGAGTCGACCGCGTGCATGATCTCGTGGCAGCCGCCGCTGCACGGGCGGCTGGTGCCCTCGACCGCCATCGCCAGGCCGCTGGAGATGAGCGCCTCGGCCAGCACGGTGACGAACGCGTCGTCGCCCATGTCGCCCGGGTGGTTGAGCACCGCCTCCGCACCTGCCCGGGCCAGCGACGCGGCCAGGCCGTCGACCGGCTCGCCGCGTACCTGGCGGGACAGCTCCCAGTCGGCCAGCGCGCTGATGTTGCTGATCACGTCACCGATGCCGGCCCGGTTGTGCCGGTCCGGGCCGCTCTCCACGAAGTCCAGGTCGACGATCACCGCGATCGGGATGTGCACCCCGTAGGAGCCCTTGATCCCGTCGGTGATCAGGCTGGCCACCGGGGAGGCGATTCCGTCGTTCGCGAGGCTGGTCGCCACCGACACCATCGGCAGCCCGCGCCGGGTGGCCGCGTACTTGGCGACGTCGATGGTCTTGCCGCCGCCGATGCCCACGACCGCGTCGTACGACCGGGTGCGGAGCTTGCCACCGAGATCGTCGGCGGCGTCCAGCGTGCCCCCGGCGACGGTGAACACGTCAGCGGTCCGCAGTGACGGTCGGATCAGCTCCGCGATCTGGGCACCCTGGCCGGGGCCGACCACCACCGCGACGTCACCGCCTGAGGAGATCCGGCCGTCGGCGAGGATCGCGGCCAGGTCGGCGACCGCCCCACGTCGCACGTCGATGTGCAGCGGCGTGAGGACGCTCCGAGCTAGTAGCGGCACGCGATCTCCCGCGCGCGGGCCAGGTCGGCGTGGTTGTCGACCTCGACCCACGGGACGTCACCGATCGGCGCCGCCCGGACCTCGCCACCCCGGTCGGAGAACTCCTGGTAGCCGTCCTCGTAGTAGAGGTTCGGGTCCCGCCGCCAGGTCGCTTCCAGCGCGTCGGCGAGGGCGTCGGCGATCTGCGGCTCGATCAGCGTGGCACCGATGTACTCCCCGTACGCCTCGCCCGGGTCCATGATCTTGGTGATCCGGGTGAGCTGGCCGGCGGCGTCGAAGGTGGTCTTCATCTCCTCCTCGGCCAGCGGCTTGAGGGTGTCCACCGCGAGCAGGATGCCCGGCCCGCGCTCGGCGAGCAGGGTCTTCTCCACACTCACCGGGTGCACGGTGTCCCCGTTGACCAGCAGAACGCCGCGTGCGAAGTACTCCCGGGCCAGCCAGAGCGAGTACGCGTTGTTCCACTCCTCGGCCTTGTCGTTGTGCACCAGGGTGATCGTGACCCCGTACTTCTTCTCCAGGTCGGCCTGCCGCTCGCGGACCGCGTCCGCCGCGTAGCCGACCACGATCACGATGTCGGTGAGCCCGACCTCGGCGAGGTTGCCCAGCGCGATGTCCAGGATCGTGGTCTCGCCGTCCACCGGCACCAATGCCTTGGGCAGGGTGTCGGTGTACGGACGCAGCCGGCGTCCAGCTCCGGCCGCGAGCACCATTCCGATCATCGCGACATCCTCCCTCGTCCTGCTGCCCGTCATCGGTGGAGGATAGCGCCGGTCGGTCGGCCCGCTCTGGTCAACCGGGCAGCCGGGTGACGCCGCCAGGTCGGCGAGCAGGGTCAGCCGGGTGACGCGGCCGGGCCGGCGAGCAGGGTCAGCCGGGCAACGCCGCCAGGTCGGCCAGCAGGGTCAGTCGCTCCTCCGCGCCGAGGGCGGCGTACAGGCCGGCCGCCCGTCGGTCGGTCTCCAGCTCGATGGCGGTCCGCTCGGGACCGGCCGGCAGGGCGGCGACGCTGGCTGCGGTGTGCCCGGCGGCGGCCCAGGCGGCGGCGTGCGCGTCGGCCCGGTGGTAGCGCAGCGTGCCGAGCCGGTTGAGCAGCAGCACGCCCGACGGGGTGCCGTCCGGCTCGTACGGAGGCGCCATCGCGGTGAAGGCGGATCCCGGGTGGTCTGCCTCCTCGTCGGCCAGCACAAGGGCGTACGACAGCAGCCGCCCGAGGGCCGTCACCATCCGGGTCACCCGCTCGTCGTGTCCGGCCCACAGTTCCTCGGTGACGTCGGCGTGCACCTGGTACAGCTCGCTCAGGAAGGCCGCCCCGCGCTCGCTGGCGGAGAGCGTGCCGTCCGCGCCGCGGTGGAGCATCCCGTACGCCACCTGTTTGTCCAGTGCCCGGCGGCAGGAGACCGGGTCCTGGTACCGGGTGATCGCCGCGAAGCCCGGGCCGTCGACGCTGCCACCGGGTGCGGCCAGCCGGGTGCGCAGGTCGACCAGGAATCCGGTCGCGGCCATCCCGCCGTACTTCTGGGCCAGAACGGCGCCGCCACCGTCGCGACCGGCCAGCATGCCGGCGCGGAAGACCCGGTCCACGGCCGGGGCGAGCAGCCCGGCGATCCGGTGTGGCGCCAGCCCGACGCTGTTCACCGACCGATCGACCGCAGGGCGGCGAAACCCTCGTCCGCGATGCGTCGGATCAGCCCGTCGTTGACGTCGCGGTGCTCGTCCAGCACGGTCACCTCGTGCTCGGCGAGCCAGCGGTACCCGGTGTGCTTGCCGGCCTCCAGCCTCGGGTGGTCGAGGTCGCCGTCGACGCGGACCAGGAAGTCGTACTCGATCCGGGTGAGGCCGTCGTCGCCCACGTAGGTGTACTCGCCCACCTGGTCGAGGACGTGCGAGAGGAACCAGCCGGTCTCCTCGGTGATCTCCCGGCGAAGCGCCGTGTCGATGTCCTCGCCGGGTTCCAGGTGGCCGCCGACGATGTCCCAACAGTTGGGGAAGAGACGTCGGTGGGGTGAGCGTCGCTGGAAGAAGATGCGGCCGTCGTGGTCGACGATCAGCGCGCCGGCGCAGCGCAGGGGCTCGGTGGACACCATCCGACAGTAGCGAGCGTTCGTATTGTGCCAAGGCGCGGCCTTGTCCCGGAAACATCCACCGACGACCATGTCCCTACCGGATGCCACCGTCCCAAGGGAGTGATGTGTGATGCAGGTACGGGATGCCATGTCCAGCCAGGTCCTCGTCGTCGGCCCGGAGCACACGCTCCGCCAGGCGGCCCGGATGATGTCGGCCCGCGGTGTCGGGTCGGCGGTCGTGATCGACCCCGATTCCGAGGGGGTCGGGATCATGACCGAACGCGATGTGTTGAAGGCCGTCGGCGCGGGCCTGGACTGTGACGTGGAACGCACAGGTGCCCACCTGACCTGGGACGTGGTCTACGCCGGGCCGGAGTGGACGGTGGCCGAGGCGGCTGCGGCGATGGCCCGGGGCGGCTTCCGGCACCTGGTGGTGCTGGACGGTCGGGAGGTGGCCGGCGTGATCTCGGTCCGGGACATCATGCGGGTGTGGGCGGAGAGCCAGGCGGCCGTCACGACCTGACCGGGTGAGGGTTGCCGGGCCGAATCGACGGGTAAGCATCCCTTGCGGGCGCGGAGAGGCCGTCACCCGCAGGGGAGGGCCCGATGCGTGACGCGGAGCGCCTGGTCGAGCAGCAGTACGCCATGCTCCTGCGTCGGGATGTGGCCCGTCTACCGGATCTCTACGCCCCGGAGGCGTTCTACGCCATGCCGGGCGTGACGGTCCGACCGATCGAGCTGCCCGCACTTCTGCGCACCTGGACGGGCGCCTTTCCGGACCTTCGGGTCGACGCGCTGGGCGCGGTTCGCACCGGCGGTGGGGCCGCCGTCGAGCTGCGTCTGACCGGCACCCACACCGGCACGCTGCACTCGCCGTACGGCACCGTCGCGCCGACCGGTCGGCCGGTGAGCTGGGAGGTGGCCGACGTGGTCCGGGCCCGCAAGGGTCGGATCACCGCCTGGCGTTCCTACTTCGACTGGAGTCAGCTCCTCGACGCGCTCGGCGTGCAGTTTGAGGGGCTTTCCCGGGTGGCGCACCACGACGCGCTCGCCCTTCCGGTCTGAGTTGTCGCCGACCGGGGGAGTCGGGTCACCCGTCCCGGTGGCTCAGGATGCGGACATCGCCGTGCCGTCCGCGCGCCCCCCGCCGCCGCCCGTACGCTCAACATCCATGACCGCCGAGCAGTTGATCTCCTTTGCCCGTGGGGCTCCCTCGCTGGACATCGTCGATGTCGAGGGGCTCAAGGCCGCCGCCGTCCGCGCCTTCGACGCCGACCCCGCGGGGGTGACGGCGTACGGCACCTCCGTCGGTTACCTTCCGCTGCGAAAGTGGATCGCCGAGAAGCACGGGGTCGAGGCCAACCAGGTGCTGGTCACCAACGGGTCGCTCCAGGCCGACGCGTTCCTCTTCGACCACCTCGTCCGCCCCGGTGACGCGGTGGTGGTGGAACGCCCGACGTACGACCGGACGCTGCTCAACCTCCAGCGGATGGGCAGTGAGCTGCACGGCATCTCCGTCCAGCCGGACGGCCTCGACACCGCCGAGCTGCGCAAGCTGCTGGAGTCCGGGGTCCGGCCCCGGCTCGCGCACGTGATCCCGAACTACCAGAACCCGGCCGGCATGACGCTCTCCCTCGAGAAGCGTCGGGAGTTGCTCGACCTGGCCGCCGAGTACGAGTTCACCATCTTCGAGGACGACCCGTACGCGGACATCCGCTTCCGTGGCGAGGCGCTGCCGTCGATGCTCTCGCTGGACACCCGCAACGTGGTGGTGCACGCGTCGAGCTTCACCAAGACGGTCTGCCCGGGTGTCCGGGTCGGATATCTGGTCGGCCCGGCGGACCTGATCGCCGACATCGCCAAGAACGCGACAAGCCTCTACATCTCGCCCGGGATGGTGTCGCAGGCGATCGTGCACCAGTTCTGCGTCTCCGGCGACATCGACCGCTCGATCGAGACGGTACGGGCTGCGTTGGGCGAGCGGGCCGAGGTACTCGCCGAGTCGTTGCGCCGGCACCTGCCGCAGGCGCGGTTCGTGGAGCCCGACGGCGGCTACTTCCTCTGGGTGGAGTTCCCGGAGGACGTGCTTGTCGACCGGCTCGCACCGGCTGCCGCCGAGCGCGGGGTCGCCGTGGTCAAGGGCAGCGACTTCGTGCTGGACGGTGGGCGGCACGCCCTTCGACTGGCCTTCTCGGCGGTGACCGCCGATCGGATCGACGAGGGTGTCCGTCGCCTCGCGGATGCCGTCGAGGCCGTCCGCAGCTGAGGCAACTGTCGGCTTCCTGACAGAACGACGATGCCGGCCGTCCCGGGACTCCCGTCCGGGCGGCCGGCGGCCCACAATGCTGCGAGCGTCACTCGTGTTACGTCGCGGAGATCACCGCCCGACCCTCCCCGGGCTGGCCGCGACCCGGGTGACGCGGCAGCACAACCTCCCGCCCCCACGGGTGCCGGGTGGGCCGTGTCGTCCCCGCACACCCCCCGATGCGGCCCGGCCCGCCCGGCACCACCCCCAAGGGCCTACGCGACCGCCGTCACACGTTCCTCGACCGCAGTCGGCGTAGCCTGCAAGCCGCAGCCGAGCGCGGGAGGTGACGCGATGACGGATCGGACAGAGCGGGACCGGACGGCACCGTCGACCACCGGTCGGGTGTTGCGACCCCGGGCGTGGCCCTCCCCGGTGCGGGCGATGACGCGGATCCTGCACACCGAAGGCATGCCGCCGGTGTCGACCCCCGCCGACACCGGCCGCAGCTCGGTGGTCGACTGCGCGCTCTACGTCGACGGCAAGCGGCAACCCGGCGACTGGACGTACGCGGAGGCTCTGACCGCGGCCCGCCGCGAGGAGCACGGCTTCGTCTGGATCGGTCTGCACCAGCCGGAGTTGGCCGAGATGACCGCCATCGCGGAGACCTACGGTCTGCACGAGCTGGCCGTCGAGGACGCCGTCAAGGCCGAGCAGCGTCCCAAGCTGGAGCGGTTCGGCGAGGTCGTCTTCCTGGTGCTGCGCACGGCCAGGTACTGCGAGCACGCCGAGCTGACCGAGAACTCCGAGGTCGTGGAGACCGGCCAGGTGATGCTCTTCATCGGCCCGAACTTCGTGATCAGCGTCCGGCACGGCGACGCCTGCCGGCTCGCCCCGATCCGTGCCGACCTGGAGACCAAGCAGGATCTGCTGCTGCACGGCCCGTGGGCGGTGGCGTACGGCGTGACCGACCGGGTGGTGGACCTCTACCTGGAGGTGGCCGAGCAGATCGAGGACGACCTGGACGTGCTGGAGGCCGAGGTCTTCGACCGGCACGGCCACGGTCGGATCCAGCGGATCTACCAGATGAAGCGGGAGTTGGTGGAGTTCAAGCGGGCCGTGGTGCCGTTGCAGCGGCCGCTGATGACGTTGACCTCGCAGGTCAACCGGGACGTGCCCAAGGAGGTCCGGCGCTACTTCCGGGACGTGCAGGACCACCTGAGCCGCACCGTGGAGCAGGTGAACTCCTACGACGACCTGTTGAACTCGATCCTCCAGGCGCGGTTGGCGCAGGTCACCGTCGACCAGAACAACGACATGCGCAAGATCGCCGCGTGGGCGGCCATCGCCGCCGTCTGGACCTCCATCGCCGGCGTCGAGGGCATGAACTTCGACAACATGCCCGAGCTGAAGATGACGTACGGCTATCCGGTGGCCCTGGCCCTGATGCTCGGCGTGTCGCTGGCCCTCTACCGCTGGTTCCGGCGCAACGGCTGGCTCTGACCACCAGCGGGAGCACGGCGCGCCGGTACGGGTAAGCGCCGGCGAGCGGGGTGTCCCCCGCCTCGCCGACGCTCGACGCCTGATCGCTGGGGTCAGCGACGCCCGTTGGTGCGGGCGGTGTCCTTGCCCAGGGCCTTGGTGAGGTCGTCGGTCGGCCGACCGGAGACGTCCTTGGCGCCCTCGGCGACCGACGGGACCTTGTCGGTCGGGCGGATGCCGGTCTGCTTGGCCGTGCCGGTGGTGCTGGCGTTGGTGCCGCCGGCCACCGCCGAGCTGCCCGCGCCGGTCATCCCCGCCGCGCCGGTCATGGCGGACCCGTCGCTTCCCTTGGTGGCGGACGGCGTGCGTACCTCGATCGAGTCGACCTCGTCGCGCATCGGCTCCAGGTTGCGGGTCGGGTCGTACTCGGCCCACTCCTGCTGCTCCCGCCGACGGCGGAGCGCGACCGCGCCGGCCAGTCCGGCGACGACACCCGCCGCCAACAGGCCGGTCATCATCGAGCCGCGACGGCGCGGCTGCTTCTTCTTACCGGTGATCCGCATGGTCTTCGACTTGGCCTTCCTGGTCAGCGGCCCTGCCTGCGCGGCGCCGTCACGGGCCGCCGCCGCCAGCGGCGCCAGCGTGGTGAGTGTCGTCCCCCAGCCGGTCGACGCGCGGTCGCGCACCTTCGCGGCGGTCGGTGCCACGTAGCTCCGGGCAACCTGGACCCGTGGGCCGACGGTCGCGCCAGCGCCCGTGGCGGCGTGGTTGGCTGCCTGCATCAGGTGGCTGATGCTCTGGTTCAGCTCGGCCCTCGCCAGCTGCCCCTGGGACTTGCGCCGCCCGAATCCAAACACGGTCCTACCTCCTGGGAGTTGTTCCTTCGTCATCCTCCACCTTCGGATGCCTCCGCGATGCCAGATCGGGCACATGGGAGGATCCGCATGGAACTGACCAACGAGTGAGGAGTACCCGTGGCCGAGGCTGTCTACGCCACCCTGCACACCAACGCTGGCCCGATCCGGCTGGAGCTCTTCCCGAACCACGCGCCGAAGACGGTCCGCAACTTCATCGACCTGGCCGAGGGCAACCGGGAGTACACCGACCCGCGCACCGGTCAGCCGGGCAGCGGGCCGTACTACGACGGCACCATCTCGCACCGGGTGATCAGCGGGTTCATGGTCCAGATGGGCGACCCGACCGGCACCGGTCGGGGCGGGCCGGGCTACAAGTTCGCCGACGAGTTCCACCCGGAGCTGCGCTTCGACCGGCCCTACCTGCTGGCGATGGCGAACGCCGGACCGGGCACCAACGGTTCGCAGTTCTTCATCACCGTGTCCCCGACGCCGCACCTCAACAACCGGCACACCATCTTCGGGCAGGTCGCCGACGAGCAGTCGGTGAAGGTCGTCGACTCGATCGCGAACACCCCGACCGGCCCGAGCGACCGTCCGCTGCAGGACGTCGTCATCGAGCGGGTCGAGATCGAGCGGTCTGCTGCCTGACCGACCGGCGAGGTACCTTTGCTCGCATGATTGAGCGCTCCGGAGCACCGCACCGGCCGGCGCCGGTGGTTCGCGCGGCGGTGGACGGCGGGTCGGCCCGGTGAGCGAGTCGCCGCCGACCACGCCGGTCTGCTACCGGCACCCCGGCCGGGAGACCTACGTCCGGTGCACCCGCTGCGACCGGCCGATCTGCCCGGAGTGCATGCGGGATGCGTCGGTCGGGCACCAGTGCCCGGAGTGCGTCAACGAGGGGCGTCGCAGTGTCCGGCCGGCGCGTACCGCCTTCGGTGGCGGTACGGCTGGCCGGCACGGCTATGTCACCAAGGCATTGATCGCCGTGAACGTGCTGCTCATGCTGCTCTCCATCGCCTCCGACCGAGGCGGGGACGCGGCGGCGGGCGGTTCCGGCTTCGGCGGCCTGATGGGCGGCCCCACCCCGCTGACCAACTGGGGGTCGGTGCTCGGGCTGGCGATCCTCCCCGACGGCACGCTCGGTGGCATCGCGGACGGTCAGTGGTACCGCCTGGTCACCGCGATGTTCCTGCACTACGGCGTGATCCACCTGCTGCTCAACATGTGGGCGCTGTGGGTGCTCGGCCGGTCGCTGGAGGCCAACCTCGGCCCGCTGCGCTTCGGTGCGCTCTATCTGGTCGGCGGCCTCGGCGGCAACGTGGCCGCGTACCTGTTCAGCGCCCAGAACTCCACCACCGTCGGGGCGTCCACCGCCGTCTTCGGCCTCTTCGCCGCGCTGATCATCATCGAGCGGAAGATGGGCCGGGACATCTCCCAGGTGATCCCCATCCTGGTGATCAATCTGGTGTTCACGCTGACCGTGCCGGGCATCTCGATCCCCGGGCACCTCGGCGGTCTGGTGTTCGGCGCGCTGATGGCGTTGGTGCTCGCGTACGCGCCGCGTGGTCGTCGCACGCTGGTGCAGGTCGTCGGTGGCGCGATCATCCTGCTGATCCTGGTCGGCCTGGTCCTCGTCCGCACGGCACAGCTACTCGGCTGACAACTCGATCGAGATCTTGGAGGGAAGGTGCCCCCGGAGGGGCGGTTTCCTTCCAAGATCTCCGGGCGTCAGGAGCGGCGCGATCTCGGGCGTCAGGAGCGGCGGGCGGCTCGTAGCTCGGTGGCCACCTCCTCCGGGGTGGTGCCCAGGTCGTATCGGCCGAAGAGGTGCAGTGACTCGCCCGTGTCGATCTCCAGGACCTCGGACGTGAGCCCCAGTCGCGGTCGCCGGTCCACGGTGATCGCCTCGATCTCCGGCCAGGGCAGCCGTCGGCGCCCAGCGAACCCGCGGATGACCGTGAGTCCAGCCGGATCCACCGCCAGTCGGACCGGTGCGATCAGATCGCGTGCCGCCCAACCGGCCAGCGCGGCGGCGGCCAGGGCGGCCAGCACCAGCCGCACCGAGTCGCCGTCGGCGAAGAGCAATCCGAGCGCGATCAGCAGAACCGCACCGGCCAGCTTCGCCGCCGGCAGGCCCGCCGGCACCCGCCACTGCCGGACCGGGGAGATCTCATCCACCCGCCCAGCATGCCAGCGGATCGCCGGATCGCCGCCCCCCGCTGACGTCGATCATGGAGTTGTGGTGCCCCATATATGGTGCGAAGTGGGAACTTCTGCCCACCACGACTCCATGATCGACGCCGGAGGGTCTGGGGGCGGACGACGGGTCGATTGACGACGTAGGATCGGGGCAGCCCAAGTTACCGGGGAGTAAACATGAGTGACGCGGTCATCGTCGGCGCGGTACGTACCCCGGTCGGGCGGCGTAAGGGCAGCCTCGCCAGCGTCCACCCGGTCGATCTCTCGGCGCACGTGCTGCGCGCCCTCGCCGAGCGCACCGGGCTCGACCCGACGCAGGTCGACGACGTCTTCTGGGGCTGCGTGTCCCAGGTCGGGGAGCAGTCGTGGAACATCGCCCGCAACGGCGTGCTCGCCGCCGGCTGGCCCGAGACGGTGCCCGGCACGACCCTGGACCGGCAGTGCGGCTCCAGCCAGCAGGCGCTGCACTTCGCGGCCGCGACGGTGCTCTCCGGCCAGGCGGACCTGGTGGTCGCCGGCGGTGTCGAGTCGATGACCCGGGTGCCGATGGGCTCCAGTGTGGCCGGCGGCATGCCGTTCAGCGACCAGCTCCGGGGCCGGTACCGGGGTGTCGAGGGCTTCGCCGACGACGCGCCCCTGCCGTTCAACCAGGGCGTCGGGGCCGAGCTGATCGCCCAGCGGTGGCGCCTCTCGCGTGCCCAGCTCGACGAGTTCGCGCTGGCCAGCCACGAGAAGGCGGCCGCCGCGCAGGACGCCGGAGCGTTCGACCCGGAGTTGACGCCGGTGCCGCTCGCCGACGGGGGCAAGTTCGCCGCCGACGAGGGCATCCGCCGGGACACGACCTTGGACAAACTCGGTGAACTCGCCACCCCGTTCCGCGCCGACGGCGTGGTGACCGCCGGGTCCGCGTCCCAGATCTCCGACGGCGCCGCGGCCCTCGCGGTGACCACCTCCGAGTGGGCCAGCCGGCACGGCCTGCGGCCGCTGGCCCGGATCCACACCGCCGTGGTCGCCGCCGACGACCCGGTCACCATGCTCACCGCCCCCATCCCGGCCACCGCGAAGGCGCTGCGCCGCGCGGGGCTGGGCATCGAGGAGATCGGGGTGTACGAGGTGAACGAGGCGTTCGCCCCGGTGCCGTTGGCGTGGTTGGCGGAGACCGAGGCGGACCCGGAGCGGCTGAACCCGCGTGGTGGGGCGATCGCCCTCGGCCACCCGCTCGGCGGCTCCGGTGCCCGGATCATGACCACCATGCTCCAGCACATGCGGGACAACGGGATCCGCTACGGCCTGCAGACCATGTGCGAGGGCGGCGGCATGGCCAACGCCACGATCGTCGAGCTGATCTGACCGGTTGGGAAAACGTCTCGCCCCCGCCCGGGAGGGCGACCTAAGGTTCCCAGCGTGACGACGATCGCCGGTGCGCCCGCCCCCGACTGGTCCAGCGAGCAGTGGCAGGTGCGGGCCCGGTCCTGGGTGGACGCGCAACTGAGCCGCGCCGGCCGACGGGTGACCGGGTTGGTGGAGCCTCGGGTGCGTCCGTGGTCACTGGTCTGGCGGGTGCCCACCGACGACGGCCCGGTCTGGTTCAAGGCCAACAACCCGGGCACGGTGCACGAGGCTGTTCTGGTCGCGATGCTCGCCGAGCTGACGCCCGAACGGGTGCTGACCCCGATCGCGGTCGACCGGGAGCAGGGCTGGTCGTTGCTGCCCGACGGTGGTGAGTCGTTGCGCGACGTGCTGGGGCGCGACCCCGACCTTTCGCATTGGGAGCGGGCGCTGCCCGGGTACGCCGCGCTGCAACTCGCCACCGCGCCGCGCGCCGACGAGATGGTCGCCCTGGGCGTGCCGGACCACCGCCCGGAGGTGCTGGCCGGGCTGCTGGTCGAACTGCTCGACGATCATGGTTCGCTGCTGATCGGTGCCGAGGGTGGGCTCAGCCAGGACATGAGCGAGCGGCTGCGGGCGGAGCTGCCGTCGTACGCCGAGCGGTGCCGCCGGCTCGCCGACATCGGGATTCCGGCCACCGTGCAACACGACGACCTGCACGACGGCAACGTCTTCGCGGGCCCGGACGGATACCGCTACTTCGACTGGGGCGACGCGTCGGTGGCCCACCCGTTCGGCACGCTGCTGGTGACCCTGCGCTCCATCCGGTACGCCAAGAAGCCCGCAGCCGACGACACCCAGCTGGCTCGGTTGCGCGACGCATACCTGGAGGCGTGGACCGACCGGTACGACCGCCGGACCCTCGTGGAGGCCGCCGACCTCGCGATCGACCTGGGTCCGGTGAGCCGGTCGCTCTCCTGGCGTCGGGCCCTGGACACGCCCGACGAGTCGCGTGCCGAGTACGCCGACGCGGTGCCCGGCTGGTTGGAGGAGCTGTTCGCCGCCGACCCGCTCCAGCCCGATTCCTGACCATGATCCGTCCGAGTCGGAAGTCGGACACCCAGTGCGACCCGTGGCGTGGAACTTCCAAAAATCCGCCGTGACCCACGTCACCCCGTCGAGGACGTCGTTGGGCAGGTCATGGACGTCTTCTCCCGAACGTTCCTTCCGGCCGCCGCCGAGGCTGGCCTGGCCGTGCAGACCGTGAGCCGGCACATGCCGGTCTTCCGGCGCTGCGTCGGCTCCGGTGACGCCACCATCCTGGTCACCCGTTGTAGCCGCCCCGACCGCCCGGTCACCGGCGACTACCTGCTGCTACTCACCCACCGTCGCCTGGTGGTGACCCAACAGACCCGACTCCTGCACCGACTGCGCCTGCACCTCAACACCGAGTTGCGCGAGCTGAGCAACGTGACCTGGAGCCCGGACCCACGGCTGCAGTCCGTCGAGATGGCGGCCACCGCGATCGACGGGATCCGCGAACGGTTCCTGATCCGGACCAGCCACCCGAAGCAGGTGTGGCAGCTCGACGCGCTGCTCAACCACGCGTTCCGGACCCGCCTGCGGGTGCCACGGGAGCGAGTCGTCGCCACCATCAGCGACACACCGGCCACCGCGCGGCCCAGCGCGTTCCGTCCGGCCCCGGTGAGCTGACCGCCCACCGGGCTCCTTGCGTCGCTCTTACCTAACTCGAACACGCACCGATCGCGGAGGGCCCACCGGGTCGGGAATCATGGGCCGGTGACCGTCGAACCGCCCCATCGCGGGCTCGTCCTCGTGGTCGAGGACGAGCCGGCCATCGCCGACCTGGTCCGGCTCTATCTCATCCGGGACGGGTTCGGCGTCCACCTCGAACGGGACGGTGCGGCCGGCCTGAGCGCCGCCCGCCGGCTACGTCCGGTGGCCTGCGTGCTGGACATCGCGCTGCCGGGCCTGCCCGGCACCGAGATATGTCGTCAGCTGCGCGAGGCTGGTGACTGGACACCCGTCATCTTCCTCACCGCCCGCGACGACGAGGTGGATCGGATCGTCGGCCTGGAGCTGGGTGCCGACGACTACGTGACCAAGCCGTTCAGCCCTCGGGAGTTGGTCGCCCGGGTGCGGGCGGTGCTGCGCCGTTCCGCCGGTGGCCCGGAGGGTGCGGAGCGGCCGCGCGTGGTCGGCCCGGTGACGCTCGACCCGGCCCGCCGAACGGTCAGCGTGGGGGGCGCGCCAGTGCAACTCACCTCCACCGAGTTCGACCTGCTGGCCCACCTGATGGCCCGGCCCGGCCGGGTCTTCACCCGGGAGGAGCTGCTGGCCGGGGTCTGGGGATACGCCGCGCACGCCGGCACCCGGACCGTCGACGTGCACGTCGCCCAGGTACGGGCGAAGCTCGGCCCGGCCAGCGTGATCCGCACCCACCGCGGCGTCGGGTACGCGGTCGATGCCTGACCGTTCCGGGCGCGTCGAGTCGCCGACCATGGCCCTGCCGGTGGTCGGCACCGGCCCGCCGTCCGCACCTCGGCGTGTCCGCTTCGGCCGTACGCTGACCGCCCGGGCGGTGTTCGTCACCTGCGCGGTGGCGCTGGTGTCGGTGCTGGTCACCGCGATCGTGGCGGTGCCCTTGGCGATCCGCGGAGCGGAGCAGCGAGACCAGGACGCGCTCGCCGCCCAGGCCCGGCTCGCCGCCGAGGTGCTCCGGACCCGCCTCGACCGGGGGCGCAGCACCGACGAGGAGCGGCTCATCCAGCAACTGCGCAACCAGGGCATCGACGCGTACCTGATCCGACGCGGGACGGTCGACCGACCGGGCCTGCCACCTCGGGTGGTGCAGCGGATCGAGCAGGGCCGCAACGTGTCGGTCCGGCGCGTCGTCAACGGGGAACGTGCCATGGTCGAGGGTCGGGCGCTGCCCAACGGCAACGGCGTGGTGCTGTCCCGTCCCTCGGCCGACGGGCTGTGGGCGCAGGTGCTGCGCGGCCTCTGGTTGCCGCTCCTGGCCGGGCTGGCCGCCGGTGTGGTGGCCGGTCTGCTGCTGGCCCGCCGGCTGGCCCGGCCGATCCGTGTCGCGGCCACCGCCGCCGCCCGGCTCCGCGCCGGGGACCGGGCCGTCCGGGTGCCGGTCGAGCCCCCGGACGAGGTCGCCGACCTGGCCGAGGCGTTGAACGGTCTGGCCGGCGCGCTGGCCACCAGCGAGGGACGGCAGCGGGAGTTCCTGCTGTCCGTCTCGCACGAGCTGCGCACCCCGCTGACCGCGATCCGGGGGTACGCCGAGGCGCTCGCCGACGGGGTGCTCGGCGTGGACGACACCGTCGACACTGGTCGGACCATGCTGGTCGAGGCCCAACACCTGGACCGGCTGATCGGGGATCTGCTGGCGCTGGCCCGGCTGGAGGCGGCCGACTTCCCCCTCGAACCGGTGCCGGTGGACCTGACCCAGTTGGCCGTGGACGCGGAGCCGACCTGGTCCGGCCGGTGTGCGGCGGTGGGGGTGCCGTTCCGGTTGGAGACGCCCGGTCGACAGGTGCCCGCGTACACCGATCCGGGTCGGATCCGGCAGGTGCTGGACGGGTTGCTGGAGAACGCGCTGCGGGTCGTACCCCCGGGGTCGCCGGTGGTGCTCGCGGTCCGGCCGGCGGGCGCGGACCCGGCCGCCGGCGGTGTGCTGGAGGTTCGCGACGGCGGGCCCGGCTTCACCGACGACGACCTGGCGGTGGCGTTCGAACGCGGTGCGCTGCACGAACGGTACCGGGGGGTGCGCAAGGTGGGCAGCGGGTTGGGGTTGGCGTTGGCCGCCGGATTGGTCCGCCGGCTGGGCGGGGAGATCGCCGCCGGGCACGCGCCGGAGGGCGGCGCCGCCTTCACGGTCCGGCTGCCCGGTGATCCTTACCTGACCCGAACATCGGCCTGACGCTCCGCTCGTCGTTCCCCGGAAGGCTGAGGGCTCCACGGACGAGAGGGAACGTCATGTCACGTTGGGGATTCGCCACCGGCACCACGGCACTGCTCGCGGCGCTCGCGTTGGGTGTCGGCGGCTGCGGTGCCGCCGAGGTGGCCAGCCAGCCCGCCCGGGAGGCGGCCGTCGAGGTCGCCGCCGCGATGGGCGCGGAGGGACAGGCGCTGACCGCAATGGGCTTCGACGCCGACGACCTGGACGTGCAGACCGTCGCCGCGCCGGCCACCCCGACGCCCGGTGCCTCGCCGACGGCCCAGGAGAAGGCCCGGGAGAAGCGCGGCGAGGAGTGGCGCAAGCGCCGGCAGGCGCGGGTGCTGCTGCGGAAGAACACCCTGCACGGCGAGGCGGTGGTGAAGACCAAGGACGGCGGTACGCAGACCGTGGCCGTGCAGCGCGGTGAGGTGACCGCGGTCGACGGCGACTCGATGACCGTCAAGTCCACCGACGGCTTCACCATGACCTGGACCTTCGGCGAGGACCTGCGGGTCGTCGAGCGGCGCGCCACCGTGCAGCCCAGCGAGGTGAAGGTCGGCGCGCAGCTCGGCGTCGCCGGCGCGAAGGACGGCGACAAGGGCGTGGCACGTCTCGTGCTCATCCCCCGCGCCAAGTGAAAGGAAGGGCCCCTTTTTAACGCGGAGCGTTAAAAAGGGGCCCTTCCTTCGTCAGTACACGCGCGACCCGATGAAGTCGTCGTGACCGTAGCCGACCGGGTTGGCGGCGGTACGAGCCTCGAACGACCACTGCTGCCGGGTGCTGCTTCCGCAGTTGGCCAACCGCAGGCGAGAGTTGCCCAGCAACGGGTTGTTGAACGCCACGCAGAGGTTGCTCGCGGCGGCCGGCTTGATCTGGTTGCCGGAGAAGACGAACTGCTGGGCCCCGGTGCCGTTGCAGTCGTAGATGTTCACCGCGGTGCCGGCGGTCATCGAGCTGTTGGAGACGTCCAGGCAGCGATCGTGGGACAGCTCCGAATGCAGCGACCGCCGGGTCGAGTCGTACCAGAAGCCCTGGTTACGACCACCGTGACAGGAGTACGGCTGCTGCACGGTGCCGTTGCGGGAGTCGTACCCCTTGCCGTCGACGCAGGTGCCGGTGGCCAGGTTGCGCAGTTGCTTGAAGTCCAGCAGGCCCGGGTAGAGCACGCCGCTGCCGGTGCTGGCCGGGTCGACGCAGCTGGCCCGGTCCTGACCGGAGTTCCAGAACTGGGTGATGCACTGGGCGAACATGCCGTGCCCACGGGCGTTGGGGTGGAACGACTGGCGGGCGGCGTTCTCGTTCCAGATGCCGACCTCGATGTAGAGGCCACGTACCGAGGTGTTGTCGGTGCACACCTCGTGCCCGTGGAAGAGTCGGCTGGCGTCCAGGTAACGGGTGCCGGTGTTCGCCGCGGCGGACCGCAGCGCCGACTCGAACATCGGCACCGCCTTGTTCCGGGCGAACGCCGCGTCGGCCAGGTAGAGCAGGCAGCCACCGGAGTACCAGCCCGGGAAGTTGGGGTTGTCCTCCACGTCGGGGCTGCCCGGGCTCGGGTAGGACATCAGCACCAGCTCGTAGTCCGACCGCAGGTACCCGGCCTTCGTCATGGTCTGCCGGATGTCGGTGAGCGCCGATTCGACGGCCTGCCGGCTGCCGTCGGTGCGGATCGTCCACTGGTCGGTGTAGGTGGGGTAGCAGGGCCCCTGGAAGAAGACCCGGCGGACGGCGCAGTCGGTGGCGACCGGACCGAACTGGATGGTGCCGTCACCGTTGGCGCCGACCACCACCCAGATCAGCTTCACGTGCGTGTTGCGGGCCTTGATGCCCAGGTAGTCGCCCTGGTTCAGCTCGTTGTGCTGGGTCGGGCCGCCGGCGATGAGGTTCCACGGGGTGGCGCCGGAGCAGGCGATGTTGTATTGCGCGTCCGACGTGATGCCGGTGCGGAACAACGCCTGGTCGTACGAGCGGTCGCACCAGTTGCCGTCCTGGTGGGTGCCGGGGACGTAGTTGCCGACCCCTTCGCCGGAGATCTCGCTGTCGCCCATGGTGACCAACGCGGTGCGGCGTTGTTCGATCGGGCGGATCGCCGGGCTGCCGTAGAGGGCGGTGGCCTCGGCGGCCCGGATGGCCTCGAGGTTGGCGGGGAGTGGTTGGACTGTCGGTCGGTCGGCGGCGGTGGCGGGGGTGGCCGGTCCGGCGAGCATCGGTAGGACGAGAGCGGCGACGGCGACGGTGATGGCCCGTCGTCGGGTCGCGCGTTCGGGCCTGGCGGGGACAGCAGGCATCGACGCACTCCTTTCGGCTCAGTCGCGGGACGTCGACTGAGTTACCAGACGGTAACGTGCGGATCAATAGATGTGAATGCGCCTCGGATCCTTGCGCGCGGGCTGCAGAACCGCCCGGATCGGACTATCCGGGCGACAGGTGTCGTGCTGTCGCCGTCAGCGAGCGGGTGGCAGGGCGTAACCGACGTAGCCGCGGAACTCCAACCGCCAGCCGGCCGGGACCAGCTTCGTGCAGGCCGGCTGGCTGCCGGTGCAGACGATCGCGTCGACCGAGGAGGGGTCGGCCGGCGGCCGTTCCGGCAGCACCGACTGCAGTGCCACCAGTTCCGGCGAACCTCCGTCCGGCTGCCGGAGGAGCAGCCACCACGGGTACTCCCAGTTGTCGTTCTGCTGCACCAGCCCGATCCGCTCGGCGCCGCTGGCGCGGACCGCAGTCGCGGCCCAGCGGAACTCGTCGGCCCACTGCGGGCGGCGCAGGAACCGGGTGTCCCAGTCCGAGGTGGTGAACACCGAACCGGCGCCGACCAGCCTGCGCGGGAAGCCGTACGACAGCGCGAGCACTCCGGCCAGCGCCGAGGTGGCCAGCACGGCGACCGCCGCCAGAGTGGCGACCGACCGGCGCCCCGGGTTCGCGCGGCGGCGGCGCAGGAGCGCGTCGACCCAGAGCCCGGCCAGCGGCACCGCCAGCACCACCGCGTAGAGGATCAGGCGATTGCCCCACGGCTGCCACTTGATCATCGAGGTGTGCAGCAGGACGGCGGCCAGCACCACCACCGTGTACGCGCGCAGCGGCCCGGTCTGCTCGGGGTCGATCCGGCGCGGACGGACGAGCGCGACGACAACGCCGATCAGCGCCAGTGCCCCCGTCAGGGGGAACGCCACCCGGTCCTCGTCGGGATACCAGGCCGGCTCCGGAAAGATCTCCCGTCCGAAGGTGATCGCGCGGTCCTGCGGGTCGACGCCGATCACGTCCGCGCCGTCGATGATCACCTCGGCGCCCGCTCGGCGCAGCGGCGCCAGCGGCGTGTCGAACGCGGTGTGCCCGATCCGCAGGGCGTTGACCAGGATCGACTGCGGGTCGTGCCGTTCCATCGGGATCGACTCGCGCAGCCGTGGTGGGCCCAGCGGGTGCCCGAACTCGGCCGTCACCCGGGCCAGGAACGGGCCGACCACCACGGCCGCGACGAGCAGGATCAGCACCGAACCGCTGACCGTGCGGGCCACCCCACCGACCGGCCTGGATCGCCGATCCCCGCCGGTCGCGGTTGGGCCGGGCGATGCCCCGCTGGTCGCCGTCGGGCCGGGCGTTGCCGCGTTCGCGGCCGGGTCGGGCGTTGCCGCGTTCGCCGACAGGGTCAGCCGGAGCTGCGCCAACCCCCAGAGCACCAGCAGCGGGCCGACCGCGATCAGGCCGCTGGTCTTGGTCACCGCGGTCAGGCCGGTGGCCGCCCCCAACCCGAGCAGCGTGCCCCAGCCGGTACGCCGCCGCAGCCCGTCCAGCACCAGGGTCGCCGCACAGGTCACCCACGCCGCGCAGACCAGGTCGGTCTGCGTACTGGTCGCCTGGAGCACCAACATCGGCGTGGTCGCCAGCACGAACGCGGTGAGCAGTTGGGCCCTCCGGCCGCCGCCGAGCTGCGCGGTGATCCGTGCGGCCACCAGCAGGCAGATCACTCCCGCCGCCCACTGCACCAGGTTGTGCAGTTGGTCCCCGCCGGTGAGGAGGCGAAGGTGCAGCAGCAGGTACTCGGCTCCGGGCGGGATGGTCACCTGCCGGTGGATGGCGGTGGGCCAGAAGTCCAGGTCGCCCTGGGCCACCCAGTGCTCCACCTTCGGCAGGTGGTAGGTCTGCGAGTCGAAGTTGTTCGGCTCGGCCAGCAGCGCGACCAGCAGCTCCACCAGGACCAGCCCGGCGATCGTGCCGACGAGCAGCCGCTCGCCCCGCCCGGCCGTACGCCAGGCGTCGACCGCCACGGCGAGTCGGCCGGAGGGCGCCCGAGGGGTCTGTGTCGCCGGGTTGGTCCTGGTCGGAGCGGGCTCGACGGACGGGTCGGACGTGTCGGGGCTGCCACCGGACACCACGGCGCCGACCGGCACCGGTCGTGGTGTGGCGGCGGGAGGCGGTGCGACACGGCTCGACCGTCGCCGCAGGACGACGGCTGTCGCAGCAGCGACCAGGAAGAGCAGCCAGGCGGTGACGAAGGCCGGCCGGGTCAGTGCGTGCAGTGCCCCGAGAAGCTCGACGACGAGTACCGCATACACCCCGGTCAGCAGTGCGGAGCGCACCACGGCGAGTCGCAGCGGCGCGACCGCATCGACCGCGCGCGACCTCAGCGCGACGGTGAGTAGGAGCACCGAGGCGGCGGGAACCGCCGCGAGCAGGGAGCCGGCAGCCGACATGGCCGGAAGTAAACACCATCCGCCTGAGCCCGCCACGCCGACTGCCCGACGGTGGCGGCAGACGGCGGATTAACCAGCCAGGCTAGGCTATGCCCGACGTATTGTCGCCACCGTGGAGATTCCCGTGAAGCTCTCGATCCTCATGCCGGTCTACAACGAGGAAGAACGCATCGCGGATGCCCTCAAGCAGGCGTTGGCGGTTGACTATCCCTGCGAGATCGAGCTGGTCGTGGTCGACGACGGCAGCCGCGACGGCACCGGCGAGGTCCTCGGCCGCGCCGACGACGCACGCCTGCGGGTCATCACCCACCAGCGCAACGCCGGCAAGGGTGCCGCCATCAAGACGGCGGTCGACAGCGCGGAGGGTGACTACATGGTCATCCTCGACGCCGACCTCGAGTACGACCCGCAGGACATCCCCAAGCTGCTCGACCCGGTGCTCGACGGGCGGGCCACGGTGGTCTACGGCAATCGCACGTTCGGCAGCCACAGCGCCTACAGCTTCTGGTATGTGATGGGCAACAAGGGCGTCACGATGGCCGCCAACGTGTTGTTCAACTCGTACATCGGTGACCTGGAGACCTGCTTCAAGCTGATGCCGGTGGCGCTCTACCGGTCGCTGGAGGTGCGCTCGCGCGGCTTCGGCATGGAGGCCGAGGTGACCGGCAAGCTGCTGCGTCGCCGGATCCGCCCGTACGAGGTGCCGATCAGCTACCGGGCGCGTGGCCGGGAAGAGGGCAAGAAGATCACCTGGAAGGACGGGGTCGAGGCGATCTGGATCCTCGGCCGCGAGCGCGCCCGCCGCCGTCCCGCGCCCGCGCCCCGCTGACCGACGCCTGCTCGGCTAACCTTTAGTTGAAGTGCACTTCAACTAAAGGACCTGGGATGCCGGATTCGTTGACGATTGGCGAGTTGTCCGTTCGCTCCGGCGTGGCTCCCTCGGCGTTGCGCTACTACGAGCGACTCGGGCTGATCCGCGCCGACCGGACCGGCGGCAACCAGCGCCGCTACGCCCGTGCCGAGCTGCGGCGGGTGGCCTTCATCCGGATCTCCCAGCAGGTCGGCATCTCGCTCGACGAGATCCGGGCGGCACTCGACTCGCTCCCCGAAGGCCGTACCCCCAGCCCGCAGGACTGGGCGCGGCTCTCCGCGAGTTGGCAGAGCCGGTTGGACGAGAAGATCAGGCTGCTCACCGAGCTCCGCGACAACCTGGACGGCTGCATCGGCTGTGGGTGCCTGTCCCTGCAGCGCTGCGTGCTCAACAACCCGGGGGACGCGTTGGGCGGCGAAGGCCCCGGTGCCCGTCTGATGCTGCCACGACCGACGGGCGACCCAACCCTGGCGGGCACGCCCTCCGGCGTCACCCGAGGGTGAGCAGCACCTTGCCGAAGTGATCGTTCGACTCGACGAGCCGGTGCGCCTCCGGGGCCTCGGTCATCGGCAGCCGCCGGTCGACGATCGGTCGGATCGTGCCCGCCTCGATCAACGGCCACACCTCGTCCCGTACGCCCTGGACGATCTCCGCCTTCTCCGCGAGTGGCCGGGAGCGCAGCGACGTCGCGGCGACGCTCGCCCGCTTGGCCAGCAACGCGCCGAGATCCAACTCGGCCCTGCGCCCACCCTGCATTCCGATCACCACCAGCCGCCCACCGGTGGCCAGCGCGGAGACGTTCCTACCCAGGTAGGACGCGCCCATGATGTCCAGGACGACGTCCGCGCCGCGACCGTCGGTGGCCCGCCGGACCTCCTCGACGAAGTCCTGCTCCCGGTAGTCGATCGTGTGCGACGCACCCAGCTCACGCAGCCGGGCGTGCTTGGCCTCGCGCGCGGTGGTCAGCACGGAGGCGCCGAGAGCTGCCCCGAGCTGGACCGCGAAGGTGCCGATTCCACTGCCCCCGCCGTGCACCAGCAGGGTGTCCCCCACGCCGAGCCGCCCCACCTGGACCAGGTTCGACCAGACCGTGCAGGCCACCTCGGGCAGCGCCCCGGCGTCGACCGGGTCGCAGGCCGGCACCGGCAGCAACTGCCCGGCGGGGACCGCCACCCGCTCGGCGTACCCGCCGCCGGCCAGCAGCGCGCAGACCTGCTGCCCGACCGCCCACCCGGCGACCTCCGATCCGACCTCGGTGATCACCCCAGAACATTCCAACCCGGGGTACGCGGGCGCGCCCGGCGGTGGCGGGTAGTGCCCCTGCCGTTGCAGCAGATCAGCGCGGTTGACCCCGCTGGCCCGCACCGCCACGATCACCTCGTCCGGGCCCGGCTCCGGGTCGGGCACCTCGGCCCAGACCAGCGCTTCGGGTCCACCGGGCTGCGGGATGGTGATCGCTTTCATGGAGTCAGTCTTACCCGATCTCGCCTGACATCGCAGGCGCACCCTCCAGCCCACAGTGGACGCGCCGAAGCGCCTGCCCAGCCGTAGGGGGAGGGACACCGGGCCGCCCGGAGTGAGCCGTGGCAGACTATGCGTGGCCGTACGCCCGCGGGTGGCGGCCCAGGAGGGTTCGCCTAGTGGCCGATGGCGCTGGTCTTGAAAACCGGTAAGGCAGCGATGTCTTCGTGGGTTCGAATCCCACACCCTCCGCCCCAACGCTAAAAACGCAACTCGCCTGACCCTGGTCCCGCTGGTCAAGCTTTCGTAGGGCCTGCTCTGGGTCGGGCGCTGCAGCCGTTCAACGCTGGCCTGGGTGAGTGGCTGCGCTACGGGCGAGTCTCGGCCGGTGCCACCCCCATCGCGCGGTGGCCTGCGCCGCTGACCGCTGCCACACCGGCGCTGATGAGGATCGCCGGGACGGCGACGATGCCACCGAGGCCCGGACGGGGCACGACTGCCGGCACCGCTCCACTGAACAGCGCCGACGCATCGTCGAAGGTGAGCGCGAGAAGGATCGCCGATCCGACGCCGACCAGAGTCAGGGCCGCGATGGCTGCCACGGTGAGTGCATGTCGGGCGGTCCGGCTGAGTACGGCCCAGGCGACACCGGCGTGCAGCGCCACGACACTGCCCACATACACGCCCCAGCCAGGAAATCTGGTGAGCGGCATCGAAATGTTGCCGTAGTGAGCCCAGGGGAGAGCAACGATGGAGAGCAGGCTTCCCAGAGCCCCAACGGCGGCAACCGATAGCGCGACCCTCTTTGTCACGGCTGGATCTCCTTGACACTGAGCGTGGTTTTCACCCGTCCGATCGACCATATCGGCTTGCCGCCGTCGCCGAATCCCACATTCTCGGCCGCCATGATCGACTCGGTTTCGGCGAAGTTGGTGTATCGAAACGTCTTGGATACCGCGACTTCTGGGAAGGCGAGTGGATCACGACTCGGCCGGGTCGACCGGTGCGTCGGATCGGCCCCGGGTCAGCGCCTCGTAGCTGAGCAGCACGGCGAGGAACGCGGTGAGCAGTCCGAGCGCGGCCAGGCCGGGCAGGTAGCGGCCGACGGGGAGTAACAGCAGCGCCGCGGCGGGCGCGAGAAACTGCTCGGGTCGTACGCACCGGACGCTGAGTGCCAGGAACGTCGCCCGGCCCGCGAGGTACAGCGCGGTTCCGCCGAACAGTGCGACGGCCGGGATCCAGTGCAGGATGTGGTGCGTCTCCGCCGTGACCACTGGCCGCGATCGGAAGAACGGCACCATCAGACCATCTTGGCTGTTGGCCCGGAAGGGCACGGGCCTCCCGCGTACCGGTCACTCCGGCGGGGCCGTGTCCCGCTGCTCCCGGCGGATCGTCTCCTCGGCCAGCCGCTCGACTGCTCGTCGGCGTTCTTCGGCGGTGGCTCGCTCGTCCCGGCGGCGGAACGCGGTGAGGACAGCTACCGCGAAGTCCCGCCAGATGCCGGCCACGATGTCCCCCTGAGGAACGTTGCCCGAAGTCCACCGTAGCTCTGGAAAACCACAGTGCCGGTCGTCGGACGGGACAGCGCGGGGTAAGAAGGGGCTGGTATCTCCGCACACCGGAAGGATTCGTCCCGATGACCCTGGAACGACCGATTGCCCCGGACCCGTACGAGCTGCTGCCGACGCTGCCCTCGTTCACGCTGACGAGCGACGACGTGCAGAACGGCGAGCCGATGGACGCCCGGCACGCGCATGACAGCACCGGGGGCGAGAACGTCTCGCCGCAGCTGACCTGGTCGGATTTCCCCGCCGAGACGAAGAGCTTCGCGGTGACCTGCTACGACCCGGACGCCCCGACCGGCAGCGGCTTCTGGCACTGGGTGCTCGTGAACGTGCCGGTCACCGTCACCCAGTTGCCCACGGGGGCCGGTGGCGCGGCGGGCACCGACCTCGGTGGCGCGTTCTCCGTCCGCAACGACTACGGCGAGCAGGGGTACGGCGGGGCGGCTCCGCCGGCCGGTGACCGCCCGCACCGGTACGTCTTCGCGGTGCACGCCGTGGACGTCGAGCGCCTGGACCTGACCCCGGACGCCAGCCCGGCCTACGTCGGCTTCAACCTCACGTTCCACACCCTGGCCCGTGCGGTGATCCGGCCGACGTACCAGATCAAGGAGTGATCCGTACCCCGCGATCTTGCACGTGACGTCGATGCGCAGTGCAAGATCGCGGGGGCGGGCGGGTCAGGACGGAACGCGGGCCACCGCGAAGACGGACTGGCCGAACGGAGGGCGGACGAGTTGCTCGGCGGCCTTGGTGGCGGGCAGGACGAGGGTGTCGTACACCTTGACCATCGGGCCCTCCTTCGGCATCAGCCGGAAGACCTTGGTCGCCATGAAGTAGCCGATCAACCCCAGCGCGTTGGCGTAGTGGATCTTTTCGACGGTCAGGCCGGCCTCGGTCATCGCCGCCTGGAGAGTCTTCTTCGTGTAGCGGCGGACGTGCCCCGTGGCGATGTCGGCCGGGCTCATCGCGAACTGGAACGCCGGCACGATGATGATCACGGCACCGCCGGGTCGGACCAGGTCGCGCATGCTGCTGAGCGCGCCCACGTGGTCCTCGATGTGTTCCAGGACGTTGTACGAGACCGCAGCGCTGTAGGTGCCCCGGTCGTTGTGCGGTAGCAGCATCTGCCGGACGTCGATGTTCGGCCGCTCGGCGAGGCGCTCCTTGAGCTGCACCAGCCGGTCCGGGTCGGCCTCGGTGGCGGTGAGCCGGGGCAACCGCTGTGACCACTCCAGCGCGTAGTCACCGAGGCCGCTGCCGATCTCGATCGGGTCGTCGCCGAGGTACGGCACCGCCAGCTCGATGAACCAGCGACGGTGGTTGACAGCCGTCGCCAGGCCTTCCAGCACCTCGGACTGCACGCGCTGATCCCCAGTGATTTCTGCCATGCGTCGATTCCTCACGATATGAACTCGACCCGTGCCTGGACCGACAGAGTGAATCATCCGCTGGGACGGCAGAAGAATCGGGGCATCGGGGGGTGGCCGAATTGTGGTCGGGGGGTGGGTTCGTGATCGGCGGTCGGCGAACCCGGCACATAGTACGGCAGTACCCCGAAACATGTCACGGCAGCGCCAGCCCGTGACTACCCTATGAATTGTCATGACTACTCCCGAATCGGACGCGCCCGGTGGCGGCGACGGCCCGGCCGCTGCGTCGGCGGAGGGGGTCTCGGCCGATGCCCGGCGGCCCCGTCGGGGGAAGTTGGTCGACCTGGCCGCCGTGCTGAGCTTCGTGGTGCTCGGCTTCTGGGTCACCGGTCGGCTCTGGTTCGACCCCGGCAGCGTGGTGCGGGACAACGAGTCCGATCAGTCGCAGTTCGAATGGATGATGGCGCACGGTGCGCGGGTTGTCACGAATTTCGCATACCCGTTCCATTCGAATCAGATGAACGTCCCGGACGGCGTCAATCTGATGGCGAATACGTCCGTGTTATCCATTTCGTTGCCATTTACGCCTATCACCCTGCTGTTCGGGCCTCGGGCGGCATTCCTGGTCTTTCTCACTGTCGGCATGATCGCCACCGCCACCGCCTGGTACTTCCTGCTCTCCCGGGTCCTGATCGGCAGCCGCGGGCCCGCCTGGCTGGGTGCCGGCTTCTGCGCCTTCGCGCCCGCCATGGTGTCGCACGCCAACGGACACCCGAACATCGTGTCGCAGTTCGTCGTCCCGCTGATCATCTGGCGCACGCTGCGACTCGGCGACGCCGGCCGCTGGCTGCGCAACGGCATCCTCCTCGCGCTCGTGATCGTCTGGCAGGCGTTCCTCAACCTGGAGATCCTGCTGATGACCGCGATCGGGCTCGGCGTGGTCATCGGCGTACTCGCCCTCGGCCGCGCGGACCTCCGCACCCGGACCCGGCCCTTCCTCGCCGGTCTGGCCGTCGCGGCCGGGGTTGCCGGGCTACTGCTGGCGTACCCCCTGTACGTGCAGTTCTTCGGCCCGGACGCGTACTCGGGGCTGTCCCGCCTGATCCGTGGCTACTCCAGCGACCTCGCCTCGTTCGTTGCGTACTCCCGGGAGTCGCTCGCCGGCAGCCCGCGCACCGCCGCGGGCCTGGCCAAGAACCCGACCGAGGAGAACAGCTTCTTCGGCTGGGCGCTGGTGGTGCTGGTGATCGCCCTGGTCTGGTGGTTGCGCCGCTCGGTCGTCGTGCTCGCGTTGGCCGGGCTCGGGCTGCTCTTCGCGGTGCTCTCGCTGGGCCGTGAGGTCCGCTTCGACAACAAGGGCACGGGTGTGCCCGGCCCGTGGGCGGCGCTGGAGAACCTGCCCATTCTGCACTCCGTGGTGCCGACGCGGTGGGCGCTGGCGATCACCCCGATCATCGGGCTGCTGCTCGCCTACGGCGCCGAACGCGCCCGCGAACTGGCCGACTCGCACCCGGGGGCCCGGGGGCAGATCCGCTTCGTCACGGCCACCGTGGTCGTGATGGCCCTGCTTCCGATCGTGCCGACCCCGCTGCCCGTGGCCCATCTCGACCCGATCCCCACCTTCGTGACCAGTGGGGCGTGGCGTGCGTACGTGGCCGGTGGGCGCAGTGTGGTCGCCCTGCCGTTGCCGGACAGCACGTACGCGGAGCCGCTGCGTTGGTCCGCGGCGACCCGGCTGGACATGCCGCTGGCCCGCGGCTACTTCCTCGGTCCGGACACCCGGCCCAGCGCCGAGCCTCCCAAGGTCGCGCTGTTCGGAGCCACGCCGCGTCCCACCAGCAGCTTCTTCGCCACCATCCGGCGCACCGGCGCGGTGCCGCCGATCACTCCGCAGAGCCGGGTCCGAGCGGTCGACGACCTGCGGTTCTGGCGGGCCGGGGTGGTCATCCTCGGCCCACACGAGCACGAGGACGCGCTACGTCGGGGGATGACCGAGCTGACCAGCATCCAGCCGGTCTTCACCGGCGGGGTGTGGGTGTGGGACGTCCGTCCGTTGACCGACTGAGGCTGAGCCTCAGCGGACGCAGCAGCCCTGGCAGACCTTCGGCCGGGGCAGGGTGAAGGCGAGGCAGCAGGTGCGCCGCTGCACGGTCGGTTCACCGGTCGGGCCGGGCACCAGCTCGATCAGGTCGGTCAGGCCGAGGGCGCCGAGCAGGGTGTCGATGCTCTGCACGGTCGAGCCGGGCAGGGCGTCCGCAGCCCGCAGGATGCCGTGCGCGATGCCGGACGCGACCGAGCCGAGCAGCGTCCGGGTGCCCACCCGGACCTCCGACTGGATCGCCGTGATGAGCGGCGCCAGGTGGGAGTCGAGCAGGGAGACCCGCAGTGCGGTCAGCAGCTCCGCCTCGTCGGCGACGACCCGCACCTCCGGCAGGCCGGCGAGCGCCAGCGGATCGTTCGGCAGCACCGCCACGGTGATCCCACGGCGCAGGCCCATGGTGAACAGCTGCCGATGGTCCTCGAAGTGGATCAACACGTCGGCCGGATCGAACAGCGGCACCCGCCGGGCCGAGGCCCAGCCGAGCACGACCGGCAGCGCGGTCCAGTAGCTGTACGACTTCCAGGCCAACGCGGCGCACGCGTGCGGGGTGCCACCCCAGCGGGCGGCGGCGCCGTTCAGCAGCTCCGGCATCCGGCTGCCGTCGATCAGGGTGGTGGCGGGTGACCAGCCGAACTCGTCGTCGACCAGGAGACCCGGGGCGAGCCCTGGAAGATCGTCGGTGCCGAACATGGCGCGGAGCGCCGCGGTGACGGGGGCGAGTGGCGTGGCGGCGACGTCCCGCCCCGGCAGCACCGCTGTCACCTGAGATCCCCCGTCTGCGTGACCGAGGAGTGTGCCTCGGCGGACGACCACTGCCGTCCTGAGCTAAGGCTAGCCTAACCACGCCCTCGGGTCTAAGGGAAGCCTCACCTTGGTCGAATCGGGAGGCCCAGGTCACGCCGGCTGCCCGGCGGGAGAAACGCCCCTGCCTCGGCTACTACCCGGCGGTTCCGCAGGAAAACGCTGCCGCAGGATCGACGTCTATCGGTGAATTGTCAATCAGAGTGTCGACAAGATGCCAAATACGTGTGCGCTCGGGCACGGAACGTGAAACTTATAGCCCCGGCCACGAGGAAGCCGATGACGACCTCACCCCTCGAACGGGCTGCCGACTCCTTCGCGGCCGAGCTCGCCCGACAGCGGACCGGGCGAGGGCTGTCCAAGAAACAACTAGCCGTTCTGATGGGGTTCGACCCCTCCTACGTGAGTCACGTCGAGGGCCGCCGGCACCGACCGACCGAGGACTTCGCCCGCCGCGCCGAGGCCGTCCTGGAGGCCAGCGGCGCGATCTGGCAGCGTTTCCGGGAGTACGACGACCTCCGCCACACCCGCACGGGTCACCCGCCCCGCGAGCAGTACCTGCCCGGGCAGTGGCTGCCACCGGGCACCGGCCTCGTCGTGGAGCGGGAACTCGCCACCCTCACCCACACCGACGACGGCTACCGGTGTGTGATCCACCGGGAGTTGTACAACGCCGGCACCGAGCCGGTCACCCGCTACCTGGTCCGGGTCGCCGTGGACCGCTACCCGAACGACCCCGGCCGCTCCAACCGGCACCACCGGGAGCACCCGCTCACCTTCGCCGAACTGCAACTACAGGCCCGCAGAGACGACGGTGGCGGCGATCCGGAGCCGATGCACTGGCGTGCCAAACACGACCGGGACGCGTTCAAGGAGATCTGGCTGCTCTTCGAGAACGGGGAGCGGAGGTTCCCGCTCTACCCGGGCGACCGGGCCACCATCGAGTACGCGTACAGCGTCGGCCACGAGAAGTGGGGCCCCTGGTTCCAACGAGCGGTCCGACTGCCCACTCGGCAACTTGCCGTACGCCTCGACCTGCCCGTGCCGCTCGACCCGCAGGTCTGGGGCGTGGAGACCTCCCTCTCCGCGGAGGAGGGCCCGCTGCGGACAGCGCCACAACGGCACGACGAGGGCGACCGGGCCATCTACGACTGGCAGACCGACGACCCGCCACTGAACGCCCGCTACCGGATGCAGTGGCGCTTCCGGGCCCGACCGGACGCGGAACCCGACAGCGGCGCCGGCGGTGCCCGGGTCCGGCCCAGCGACCGGATGCGCGGTCTCGGCATCGTGCAACGCGGTGACGACCTACTCCGCCAACACGTCCGGCCGTTCGACCTGCCCGTCGAGGAGGCCGTCGCCCGGGACCTGGTCGACCGGCTCACCACGGCCCTGGCCCGGCTCGACGAACTGCACCCGTTCAGCAAGGGGGTGGGGGTCGCCGCCCCGCAGCTCGGCGTCGGCCGGGCGGTGGCGGTGGTCCGGCCCCCGGACCGCTCGGCGGAGCCGGTCGTGCTGCTCAACCCCCGGGTGGTCGACGCCGGCCCGGACACCGACGAGCAGTACGAGGGCTGCCTCTCCTTCTTCGACCACCGTGGCCTGGTGCCCCGGCCGCTCCGACTCGACGTGGAGCACGCCCAGTGGGACGGCAGCCGGATCATCACGTCGTTCGAGTTCGGCATGGCCCGGCTGGTCGCTCACGAGATCGACCACCTGGAGGGCCGGCTCTACGTCGACCGGATGGCGCCCGGCGTGCCGCTGGTGCCGGTGGAGGAATACCGCGAGACCGGGCACCCCTGGCGCTACTGACCGTCGGGGACCGGGGCGCGTGCCCCAGGGGGCAGGGGCACGCGCCCCGGTGTGGGGGGAGGAACGTCTACAGGTCACCAAAGGTGTCGTAGCGGATGTGCGGCGGCGGCACCTCGTCCGCGGCGAGCACCCGCAACGTGGACCGGACCATCCGGGCCGAGCCGGAGACGTAGCAGTCGTGCGTGGTCCACGGGCCGTACCGGGCCACCACGTCCGGGATGTCGCCCTGCTCCCCGTCGAAGTCCGGCTCCTCGCTGCACGCGGCGGTGACCGACAACCACGGGTGTACGGCCACCAACTCCTGCAACCCGGCCAGGCCGTACAGGTCCGCCGCCTGCCGGGCACCGTAGAAGACGTGCACCCACCGGGTCCGGTTGAACGTGGCCAGTTCCTCGACAAGTGCCTTGATCGGCGCCAGGCCGACCCCGCCGGCCACGCACAGGACGTCCCGTTCCGAGCTGCGGTCCAGGGTCATCGACCCCATCGGCGCCGCCACGCGCAGCAGCTCACCCGGCCGCACCCGACGCACCAACGCGCCGGACACCCAGCCGGCACCCGGCGACCGCACGTGGAACTCCAGCAGGTTGTCGTCGTTCGGAGCGTTCGCGATCGAGTAGTTCCGCCACACCCGGGGGTGGTGGCGCGGCACCTCCAGGCTCACGTACTGCCCGGCCTGCCAACGCAACGGATGCTGTAGCGCCCGACAGGTCAGCACGGCGGTGTCCGGGCCGTACCGCTGGTGGGTCAGCACCTCGGCGTGCCAGAACGGCGGGTCGTCGTCGGCCTTCGCGCCGGCCACCATGAGGGCGGTGATCGCCGCGTACGCCTCCCGCCACGCCTGGTCGTACTCCAGGTTCCAGCCGTCGCCGGCGGTGCTACGAAGCGCGTCCAGCAAGGCGACTCCCATCGTCGCGTAGTGCGAGTCGTCGACGTGGTACTTGCGGTGGTCGCGGCCCAGCGCCCGGAGGAACTCGTCGAAGCTCTCCGGGTCGTCGACCGTGTGGATCGCCGTGATGATCGCTTCCAGTAGGCGGTCGCCCTGGCCGGTCATCTGCACCGGGAAGAGTTGCCGCAGGGCGGGGTCGAGCAGGAACAGCCGGGCGTAGAAGTGCCCGCTCAGCCGGACCCGATCGTCCTCGACCAGGGTCCAGCTCTCCTTCAGCAACCGCGCGAGGTTGTCCACGGGGCGCTCCTTCTCCAGACGGCAGCGGATCGGGCGCCCATAGAATCTCCACGGAGAGTGTCGACCGGTCGCACAGAATGTGCGATCGGCTCATGCTGGCCGGTCGGCCATGTCACCGGCGCCACCCGTCGGGCAGAGTGGTGCGGTGACCGTTGAGCTGACCCGCCCGGTGTCCCGCCGACTGCTCGGCACCGAGACGTTGCTGGTCCTCGGCCTCTCCCTCGGCCAGTCCGCGGTCTACGCGCTGGTCTCGATCATCGCGAAGCTGACCGCCGACGGTCCGCTCTCCAAGCAGACCGCCTCGCTGAACACCTCGGCGTCGCCACGACCGTGGCTGGACCTCACGTACCAACTGCTCGGCATCGTGTTCGCGCTGCTGCCGGTGCTGCTCGCCGTACACCTGCTCAGCCGGGACCCCGGCGACCCGGCGCGAACCCTCGGCCTGGACGCCCGACGGCCCGGTCAGGACCTCGCCCGTGGTGCCGGCCTGGCGGCGCTGATCGGCCTGCCCGGGCTGGCCCTGTTCTGGGTGGCCGCCCAGTTGGGGGTCAACGCCACGCTGGTGCCGGCCGCGCTACCGGACCTCTGGTGGACGGTCCCGGTGCTGATCCTCGCCGCCGTGCAGAACGCCGTGCTGGAGGAGGTGATCGTGGTCGGTTACCTGGTCACCCGGCTACGCCAGCTCCATTGGCGGCTGGCGGCGATCATCGCGGCCAGCGCGCTGCTGCGCGGCTCGTACCACCTCTACCAGGGCTTCGGCGCCTTCGTCGGCAACGCGGTGATGGGCGTCGTGTTCAGCCTCTTCTACCTGCGCACCCGGCGGGTGATGCCGCTGGTCATCGCGCACACGCTGCTCGACGTGGCCGCCTTCGTCGGCTACGCGTTGCTGCCCCGGGAGTGGTTCGACTGGCTCTGACCCGTCAGCCGGCTCTGACCGGTCAGCGCCGAGCAGGCCGGTAGGCGGCCACCGTCCGGGCCGCGAGCCGGTCGGCCGCCGCCGCGTCGCCCAGCGCAGCCGCGAGCATCGCCGCACCCGGCAACAGTCGCGCCACCAGCCGCAACGCGACCCACCCGCCGGCCTGCGCGGTGAGCGGAGCGGCCAGCCGCCAGCCGGCCTCCGCCGCCCGGGGCCAGCCCCCCTCGACCGGGTCGCCCGCCTCCTGCGCGGCTGCCAGGGCCGCCTCGGCGCTCGCCGCGTCCGGGTGGACCTGGGTGAGCACCAGCAGTTCGACGGCCCGGTCGGGATGCGCCGGATCCTTCCCGTACGCGGCGGCCAGGTGCAGCACCAGGTTCGCGTGCGTCCACAGCACCGAGGTCAACTCGGCCAGCGGCGCGAAGAACCCGGCCAGCGCGGCGGTAGCCCCACCCGCGCCCGCCGAACGCACGAACCGTCGGGTGGCCAACCGAGCCAGGCCGTCCGCCGACGCGTCCGGATACCGGTTCCGCAGCCGCGCCGCCCACTCGCCCGCGCCGGGCCCGAGCGCCCGCACCGCGGCAAGAGCCAACAGCTCCGGCGCGAAACCCGGGTGATCGAGCACGCACGCGGCCACCGCCCGCAGCTCCGATTCCGGGGTACGCCCCGAAGCCCGCACCGCCTGCTGCTCGGCCCGGGGTTCCACGGCAACCTGCTCCACCACGGGTGCCGGGACGACCTTCTTCGGCGTGGTGCTCTTCCGAGGGGCCGCCGCTCGTTTGGTGGGGCTCGCGGAGCGCTTGGCAGGTGCCGGTGTGGTCGGCGTCACCTCGGCGGGTGCCTCCGCTGCCTTCCTGGTGGCGCCCTTGCGATCGGGAGTGGTCCGGGCCGGCGGAGTCAGGTCCTCCGGCTCCTGTTTCTGCGGAGTCCTGGCTTTCGGTGTCCGGGTCTTGGGCGTCGTGGTCTTGGGCGTCGTGGTCTTGGGGGTGGTGGTCTTGGGCGTCGTGGTGGCCGGGCCTGGCTGGTCGGCGTTCGGCGGTTCCGGTTGCTCGACGGTCGGCGGGCTTGGCCGTTCCGCGTTCGCCGCGCTCGGCTGGTCGGGGTAACCCTCGGCGGTCGGTGGAGCTGGTCGGTTGCCGTTCGCGTCGGCGGTCGACGGCGTTGGCTGCTCGGCGCTCGCGGCGCTCGCCGTGGCGCTGGCCTCGCTGGTCGCGGCCGGTGCGCGCCTCGGCTGCGGGGGCAGGGCGCGGTCCGGCTCCGGGGGCTGGAAGAGCACCGGTGGGGCAGTCTTGGCCCGTCGAGGACGCTGGCCCGCCGGAGCGGCGGCCGGCGGAGCCGCCTCCGCAGACGGTTCGGCGGACGTGGCGGGCTGCTCGGCGGCAACCGGCGGCGTGAAGGTGGCCCGTGGGGAGCGTCGACGCGCTCTCTCAGCAGGCTCTCGACGGGTCGGCTCGCTCGGCGGCTGCTCCTGCATATCGATGGAGCGTAGTCCTGATCACTGCGTCGCACAGCGGGGAACACGGAGGCGGGCGGCCCCTCTGGGCGTACCCCGGAAGTCGTTTTGCTCCCGGTGGGTGCCGACCTGTATCCTCGGGCGCGGTGGTCTACGGGCCACCAGGGAGACTTCGCCTAGTCTGGTCTATGGCGCCGCACTGCTAATGCGGTTGGGGTCTTAAAGCCCCTCCCGGGTTCGAATCCCGGAGTCTCCGCGCGAAAGCCGGGTGTGTACACTGGCTGAGCACGAGCGCCCGTAGCTCAATGGATAGAGCATCTGACTACGGATCAGAAGGTTAGGGGTTCGAGTCCCTTCGGGCGCACAAGATCAAGAGAGCCTGACCTGCGGAAACGCGAGTCGGGCTCTCTCCTTTTCCGTCCCTTGTGGACGTTTGGCTGCTCGTCCGACGAGCATCCCCTCCGTCCCGCCGTGTCCGTGTGGCTCCTGCTGTGTCCGATCTGGTTCGGGCGGCGGCGGAGATGAGGATCATCGATTCCATCGATGTTTGCCGATTAGGAAGAACTCGCGGTCGAAGTGCTGGCCACATCCGGCGTGCAATTCCTCTAGACGCCGACGGTCTGCAGGACGCCGTTTGCGTCGTCGCAGAATCGCCGCACGGCGGTGTTGCGGCGGTAGGGCGTTAGGTTGTCGACGAGGCTGCGGACGTGTCGCACGCACCGGGCCGAATTGACCTGGTCTGACGACGTCGGCTCCCCGGTCGACGTGGACACCCCCGGCCGACCTGCTCCGACTTGGTCCGGTCAGCGACGGGTCAGCCAGCGGGGCAGCCCCTCGCTGGTGACCGCGTGATAGGTGATCATGACGATGACGCCGATCAGGCCCAGCACGGGATTGACGAACCAGCCGAGCAGACCGCTGAGCCCGTACAGGATCAGGCCGGTGATCGGCCGCAGCCGTTGCGCGCGCACGTACTCGGGGTCGACCCGACGTTCGAGCAGCGCCGGGTGGCGGTGCAGGTAGCCGAAGAACACCAGCCAGGGTGCCGACATCAGGGCCGCGGCCAGCGCGTACAGGGCGACGGCCGCGCGCTGGTCGTCGGTGTCGCCGTGGGTGAACGCCGACGCCAGCACCGCGGTGGGGAAGGGGATGATCACCACGCCGAAGAGCACGCCGAGGTTGATCCAGCTCAGCGTGAGGGTGGTGCCACGGATCAGCCGCAGCAGCGCGTGGTGGTTGAGCCAGAGCACCCCGATGTAGACGAAGGAAACCACGAAGGCCAGGTAGGAAGCGCCCTCGCCGAGCAGGCCGGTGAGCAGGTCACCCTCGTGGTACTCGGGCACCCGCAACTCGATGACCAGCAGCGTGATGACGATGGCGAAGACGCCGTCGCTGAAGGCCGTCATCCGGTCGGTGGCGGACAATCGCCCCTTGGGATTGGGCTGCTCGACCTCGTCAGGTGCTGTGGACATTGCCGCAGGTTAGCCACTCGGCAACACGATCCGTGGCGGTTTCGTCCGATCGGGACGGGAACGGCAGCCCGGGATCGGCGCCCCTCAAGAGATGGCTCTGGCTGCCCCCGCCAATGAGGCGATCATTCTCGATGGTCAAGTGGAGCGCGTAGATCACGCTCGAGACCAGGTTGTAATGTCCCCACTCCGGATGCGCACGGCTCAGCGAACCGAGTGCTTCGAAGACGGCCGCCTGAATTCCGACGGTCGTTGGCGTGGTTGCCAGTCCGACAGGAACGCCCTCAGCGTGCTGCTGATCGCCGGCCGGCCGGATGAGGTCGAGGGCGTGCAGCTCCCGATCGTCGGCCGCGGCCGTGAAGCCGTCGACCTCGTTGGGCTGAAACGGGACGACTTGTGGGTCGCCACACGGGCAGGGAGGGTGCGGCGCTCCCGCTTGTAGACGGTAAGGGCGTTGAGTAGCAGGTTCTTGGCGTCGGAGGCGGGAAGGTGGGGTTGTATGTCGTCGCGGCTGACGCGTGCTGTTCCGGCTCGGACGATGATGCCGTCGCCGCACTCGTTGAGACGTGGGCGACTGCGGTGTCGAGGGCCTCGGCAGACGATGGCCAACACCTAATCGATGCCTCGGGGAGGCGGAGCGTTCGACCGTTGTCATCCCTGCGACGTTGATAGCCGGTCGCGGTAGGTGCGATTACCCGGCAGGGGGCAGCAACTCGGCGAGACGGGTGAGAGAGGCACGCATGCTGTCGGTGCCGCCCTGCAACTCCGCAAGAACCGCGCGGGCGCGCTCGAACACCCGCCGCGCTGCGAGGATGTCGCGAGACGTGATCAGAACCTCGGCCATCTGCCGCAGCGCGTCGAACTGCAACGGTCGGTCTCCGACGCGCCGCGCCGTCTCCGCCGACAGTTCCAGCTGTTCGACCGCCTCATTAATGCGTCCGGATTCGGCCAGGTTGTGGGCGATAGCGGAACGGATCTCGCTTTCCTCGCGGCCGCGTCCGACCTGCTGATTGAGTTCGAGGGCCTCTTTCAGCGCTTGGGCTGATTCCTCCACCTGTCCCAGGCCGGCGAGCGACGTCCCACTGAACAGGAGGCTGAAGATCTCGGCCCGACGATTCTCGAGAAGTCGGGACAGCGACAGCGCCTTCTCGCTGTGCGCAAGGGCGAGGTCGTGTCGGCTCAGCGCACTGAACACCTGGTGGAAGTTGTTGTGCACCAGCGCCTGTTCCAGCCGCATGTCCCGGTCCTCGTAGGTGCGCAGCGCTTCGCTGAGCAGGCGGAGCGACTCTTCGTTGGCTCCGAACATATGCCGCGCACCGGCCAGGCTGCGCAGGACGTGCGCCTCCCCGACGGCATCGTGGCTTTCCTGTGCCGCGTGCAGCGCCACCCTCATGACGTCTTCCCAGTCCTGGAAGTATCCGGCCCACTGCAGGTACTGCTGCATCGTGATGGCGAGCTGCCAAGGCACGATGCCGTACCGGACGTCGGCCGCCAGGCGGACCGCTTCCTTGAGCACCTCCCGCTGACTCGCAAACCAGGCGGTTGCCTCGTCGTACGTCTCCGGCTGCTCCGCGACGACACCGGGCAGGGGCGGCGGCGGCTCGATCGGCGTCCGGTTCGGCTCAAGCACCACCTGTGCGTGGAAACTGCTGTGCAGGTAGTACTGCAGCAGGCGGCTGATCGCCGCCCGTCGTTCCGCCGCCGGCTCCTCGGCCTGGAGGAGCTCTTCCGCGTACGTCCGGACCAGCACGTGCGACGTGAGCCGGCCGTCCTCGTGCTCGGTCACCAGGTCCGCCTCGATCAGCTCGGTCAGCTCGGCCCGGGTGTCGTCGGTGTTGCGGTCGCCCAGACTCACGCAGGCCGCGGCCGTGACACCCGGCACCGGGGCCACCGACAGAAGCCGGAACAGCCGGGCGGCACCGGGACCAAGCTGCCGGTAGGACCACGAGAAGGCGGTACGCGGATCACTGAGGCCGCCCCCACCAGGGAACGCCTCGAGCCGGCGAGCGCCGTCGCGTAGCTCGGCGGCGACGGAGGCCAGCGACAATCGCGGGCGGACGGCGATCCGGGCCGCCAGGATGGCCAGCGCCAGCGGAAGCCGGCCGCACAGTTCGATGATCTCGTCGACGATCTCCCCGCCCGCCGTTCCGCCGGCCGGCTGACTCGGCATGTCGGCCAGACGGCGTTCGAGCAGCCGACGGGCCGTCGGCAGGTCGGGCAGATCAACGCGGAGCGGATAGGCCCCGTCGAACGCGGCCAGGCCGACAAGCGACCGCCGGCTGGTGACGATCACGAGACTGTCCGCCGAGTTCGGCAGCAGCGGACGCACCTGGGAGGCATCGCGGACGTTGTCCAGCAGGACCAGGATCCGCTTCCCGGCGGTCATGCTCCGGTACATCCCGATCCGCGCGTCGAACCTGTCTGGAACGTCGGAGGCGGGCACACCCACCGCGTGCAGAAGAAGGCGCACCGCTTCGCCGGCCGACCGGCTCTCACCCTCGCCGAGGTGACCCTGAAGGTCGAGGTAGAGCTGCCCGTCGCTGAACTCGCCGGCCACCCGGTGCGCGAAATGCACCGCGAGCGTCGACTTGCCGACGCCGCCCATGCCGTTCATCGCGACCACCAGAGGGCTGGTCCGTCCGACGGTCTGCATCCCGGTCACCAGGTCACTCAGGATCGTCAACTCGGAGTCGCGCCCCACGAAAAGGGGTAGGTCCGGCGGAAGCTGCGCCGGGCGCACCAGGGGAATCGGCCGGGATGCCCCGGGGATTGGATTCGGGCCCACGGAGGGCGGCATTCCCGCCTGGGTGAGGGTCCGCCGCTGGGCGTCCTGGAGCTTGTGTCCGGGGTCGATGCCCAGCTCGTCCTCCAGGCGCGCGCGAATCGCGCCGTAGACCGCCAACGCCTCGGCCTGATGGTCGGCCGCGGCGAGCGTCGTCACCAGGCACGCGTGGACCGGCTCGTTGAGCCGGCCCATCTCCGCCGCGAGCCGCAGCGAGGCCAGCACCCGCCCGGGCTGACGCACTCGCACGGCCACTGCGGCGGCGGCGACTGCGGCGTCGAAGAACTCGCTGTCGATGCCGGCGAAGGTTGCTGCCGCCGCCGTGCTGTCGATCAAGGAGTCGCCGGCCGAACCGTGGCACAGCTCAAGAGCGTTGAGGTAGTGGTCGAGCGCCTCGACGGGACGGTCCTGCCCCAGGCTGGACTCTGCGGCCGAGACGTGGCGGCGGAATGCGAGGAGGTCGAGCGTCTCCGGCCCGGCCGCGAAGCGATATCCGTTGCCGTGCCGCAGCAGGTAAGACCCGGCAGCGCGTGCGGGTAGATCGGGTTCGAGCAGGCGGCGCAGCGCTCCGACATACTTGTGGATCACGTTCACCGAGCTGGCCGGCGAGTCCGGACCCCAGATCAGACCCGTCAGATCGCTGGTGCTGACGGGCCGCCCCGCACGAGCCAGAAGAACCGCCAACAGGCCGCGTTGCTGACGCGGGCCCGCGTCCAGCTCGACCTCACCGCGCCAGAGCCGCAGCGGGCCCATGATCTGCAGGCGCAGCGCACCCTTGGGTGCCGGCTCCGTTGACCTGCCGGAGACAACAGGCTCTTGTGAAGATTCACTTGACGGTGACTGAATTGGGCGTCCGTTCTTCCGGCTCGCGGGACCGCAGGGTGCCGCGCTCGGCAAGACGGACATCGGGGTTGAACAGGGCACGACGTGCGCCGTTTCGCCGACGGCGTGGTCCTGACTCGTGTCGATGGGCATGTACTGCAGATCCAGGCGGCAGGAAGAAAGTTCGGTTCGCTGAGAGAGATTTCCTTAGCCCGAGCTAGCGTTCCGGGATGCTCCTACCAACATCGGGACCCGTGTCGGCCGGCGACGCGGAGCAGGTGGTCCGGGCCGCCCAGCTGGGCGATCCGCGAAGCTTCACGCTGCTGTTCGAGCTTCACTACGCCGGCATGCTCGCGGTGGCACACCGCATTCTGGGCGCCAGGCCCGACGCCGAGGATGCCTGCCAGGATGCGGCGATCACGGCGTTTTGCCGGATCGGCGAGCTGCGCGACCCCTCGGCGTTGCGGCCCTGGCTGCACGCCATCGTCCGCAACAACTGCCGGAAGTTCCTCCGCTCATGTAGGCCCGTCCCGGTCGGCGTGGCCGGCGAGAACCTGGTCGCCTCGGGGCTGGACGACCCGGTCGCCCGCATCGAACGCAGCGCCATGCGGGACTGGATCTGGCACGGACTGCAACAGTTGTCGCCAGCCGCGCAGACGGTGGCGTTGCTGCGCTACTTCACCGAGAACAACTCGTACGAGCAGATCGCGCATCTGTGCGGGGTCCCGGTCGGCACCGTTCGCAGCCGCCTGAGCGAAGCGCGCCGTCAGTTGGCCGACGTCCTGCCCCGTATACACGACGAGCGGCATGACGAGACGGCGTCCCTGCAGGCCGAACGACGCGAGGAGGCGACGACGGTGCTGTCCGCGGTGGCCGACGGTGCGCCGATGAACAAGGTGGCCGCGCGCTGGGCCGAGGACATGACCTTCTGCTGGCCAAGTGGCAACCGGACGACGGGCCGCGAACCGGTATTCGCGGCCATGCGACGGGACTACGACTCCGGCGTCGCTCACCAGATCACCGGGGTGGTGGCTGGTGCGGGCATCACGATCTGGGAGAACGCCTTCATCAACCCGCCGGAGGATCCGTTTCACTGCCCGCCCGGCGGGACCTGGCTGCTCCGCGAGAAGAAGGGCCTGGTGTGTGAGGTACGCCTCCTGCACACCCCGCGACCGACCCGCCCGGAGATCACTCCCCCGGGGAATCGAACTTCTGGCCGCCGAACCAGGTCCTGGAAGGTATGACCAAGTACTCCGTCCATGACCTGGAGCCGCAACTCGCCGCCAACCGCCGCTACTGGTGCGGCTGGGCCGGCGCGCGCCCCGACACCGACCTCCCGACTTACCGCACCGACATACCCCACCCGCTGCTCAACGGGGTCCTACGCGTCCGCGGTCGGCAGCTGGACGACGCGATCGCGGAGGTGAAGAGGCGCCTCACCGGCTCGCGGTGGGGCTGGTGGGTGGGCGCGGACAGCGACGAGGGCACCGCCGAAGGCCTACTCGAGCGCGGCGCGGAGCAGATCGGTGACATGCCGATCATGGCGGTAGACGTGACCACCGTGGCCGAGGCCGCATCGCCCGCCGATCTGAAGATCCGGACCGTCGTCGGCCCGGTCGGGATGCGGGAGTACGTCGATGCCTACGCCGGACCGCTCGGCATCTCCGGTGACCTTGGGATCGTCGTCGACCGGGAACTCAACTTCGCCTACCCCCATGTGTTACGGCTCGCGGGCACCGTCGACGGCCGCACCGTCGGCACGTGCACCCTGTCGCTCGGCACCGACGTCGGCGCCCTGTACTGCATCGCCACCGACCCTGCCTTCCGGCGGCGCGGAATCGCGACCGCCCTCACCCGCGAGGCGTTGCGCATCACCCGCGAGTCGGGGCGGCGGATTGCCACGCTGCAGGCGAGCGCCGAGGGCGAGCCGGTGTACCGGCAGATCGGCTTCGACACCGTCGCCCGCTATCGCCTCTACCAGCTCCCGGAATGAGCTTCCGGCGATGCCGCCCCGGCCGCCCACTTGCCGGCCGGGGCGGCGCCGCCGCGCCCGTCACCACCAACGCGCATCCTGTCTCCCGGTCGAGGCCATCTCGCTCGCGCGACGAGGCCGGCCGGGGACCCGCAGGGCGAACTCCAGCACCATGTGGCTGAAGCGCTCCGCCTCTTCCAGGTGCGGGAAGTGCCCGCTGTCGGAGAACTCGGCCAGGACCGCCCCGGGAATGGCCGACCGCAACATCTCGGCCGGCTCCGGGCCGAATTCGAAGTCGTGCACCCCCGCTACGACCATCGTCGGTGCGGTGATCGAGGGCAGCGCGCAGCGGAGGTCGAAGTCGGTGGCCGGCCGCGGCCAGCACGCTAGCGCACCGAGGAGGTGGGCGAACTCCGTCCGCCGCCAGTAGTCGGCGAAGTAGGCGGGGAGGATCTGCCAGAGCCGTGCGGTGGTCTCGTGCACCCACCGACCGGCGGGACGGTCATACGCGGCGACCATCGCCTCGGCATCGATGCGGTCCCCGTGGGCCAGAGCGTACTGCCGTAGCTTCTCCCGCGCCGCCGCCCGGGTGTGTTGGTCGACCACCGGTGCGGTCGCGTACAGGATCAGCCCGGCCGTCCGGTCCGGGCGGCGCAATGCATGATTCTGCGCGACGAATCCACCGTGCCCGTGCCCCAGGACGAGCACCGGAGCGTCGGAGAAGTCGGCGATCACCGCGCCGAGGTGATCCGCGTAGGTGTCGAGGTCGTACCTCGCCCCCGCCGGCAACCGGCTCGAACCGCCCGTGCCCACCGGCTCGAGATAGACCATCGTCAGACGGCGCTCGAGCAGTGGCATGCGCAGATAGTCTCCGGAGAGCCCAGGGCCACCCGGATGTACGAAACAAAGCGGGCCTCGACCGCGAATGTGACATATCAGGGAAAGGTCGCCCACCCGGACGGTGTGCGTCGTTTCCGATCTCGTGCTCATTACAGCTCCTCGGTGACCACGAATGACATCAGCAGCCCCCCGGCAACCCCCCAGTCCAGCATGTCGGACCGCAGTTGATTTCTACTGACCATTTCCGACGAGGCCACGAGTTCGGGTTCACGATGAAAGGGCAGCCAGGAAACCTGGCTGCCCTTTCATTCACTTAACTGTCAATGCCCGGTCAGGCGGCGCGCACCTTGTCCAGGCCCATCCGACGGGCGTATCGGGTGTACGCACCCGGTCCGAGCCGGGAGAGCACGAACCAGGCTGGACCCGGGATCACCGCCTTGAGACCTGCGACGTACTCGGGCGTGCCGTCGCGCAGCACCATCCCGAAGGCCATGGGCAGCAGGCTCTTCGGCATCGAGGCCATCGCGGCCGCGCCCACCTCGGCCCACTCCTTGTCGGTCAGGTATTTGTCGATCAACGCCAGCAGGTGCGTCTCCTCGGTGACCAGGTGCTCCAGCATCGGCGGAATCATGGCGTCGACGGCCGAGGCCACCGCATCACGGTCAGCCGACGTCGCCCTCCAGCGCCACACGGTGGCCAGCCTCTCCACCTCGACCAGTGCCTCATGCAGGCCCTCGTGCTGACGTTCCATGGTCTCGACCAACGGCGCGATCTCGTTCGGGCCCCGTTGCAGCAGTTTCGGCCAGACCTTCTCGTCCTCACCGGCGTGATGCAGGTTCAACAAACCGGTGAGCAGGAGCACGTGCTCGGCGACCCGGGAGGCGTTGGCGCTGTCGTTCGCTGCCACGGTCCGGACGAGTGCCGCAGCAGCGGGAAACTCGCGCCGGAAGGCGCTGTGGACGAGGTACATGTCACGACTGTCTGCCATGGCTCGCTTCTTGATCCTTTGCATATTGATGTGGCGGAGGCCACGCCGACCGTCGAGCGTCTCAATTAAATCCAGACCTAATCCCGGCAACCGTATCGACCCGCTCTTGACGAGAAGTGGACGCTCGCAGCGACGGTGAGACGACGCATCGCGAATGGGCGGAAGCTTGATCGCCCGGATGACTCAGCGAGCGGGCCTCGCCGCCTAACGAGTGAGTCCGCCACCGAGTCCGGCCGGGGCAGGTCGAGCCCGCCCCAGACGCAGACCTTCCGGTTTCGGCTTCAAGCCGCGCCGCCTCGGCCTCGGCCCGCTGTTCGTCCGGTGACCACCTCGTTGCCCCGCCGGGCGTACTCGGCCAACTCGCGAGCAATTCCCTGGGGCACCCACGACAAGAACTCCCACATTCTTTACGCATTCTTCCGGCGCGGAAAGTCTTCCGCTCAGGTCACGAATCTCAGCCCCACAGTGGTTCACCGGGGAACGAGGATTTTCGCTCGCACGGAGACCAGTCTCGTTCACTCGGCATACAGTCCGTTTGAAGTCTGCGCTGTCATTCTGGGAACGGCCTTCGTTACCAGCCTTGGAGTTGATTCGTGCAGCAGGGGTTCCTCGTTGAGAGTCAGCACGAGAACGTGGACGTGGTGACAACTGCCGGGCTGCGACTACGCCTTCGCCGAGCCACTCTCACCGATCTCGAGGCGGCCAACCACCTGCACCGCTGGGAATGCTCCGCCGAGAGCCGCAGGGCCCGCTACCACGCGTCGCGAGACCGGATCCGCCACGCCGAGTGGCGACATCTGATCGACCCTGATCGCGGCTACACGTTTCTCATCGCCTGCCCGCAGCGGCCAGGGCTGATCGGTCTTGCCCACCTGTTGTGGCAGGACTGCGGACCGCCGGAGATCGCCCTGTTGATCGCTGACGCATGGCAGGGCCGTGGGATCGGCACCGCGGTGGCCCGGCACGTGGCCGGTCTCGCCGCCGCGCATGGCCACCCAGTTCAACAAGCCCTGATCAGGTCGGGAAACGTTCGGGCCATCCGCCTGGCGAGTCGCTTTCGCGCCATCATCGATGACGCGGCATGACACCCAGCGGCAGTTGTGGTGGGTAGAGCCGCCGCGTTCCCTAGCTGGGAAGAATCCTTCCACTGCCTGACGCTAACGTCTTTGTCGGGTCCTGCCTTCACGCAACGGGCAGGAGCCGATCGTCACGGCCGGCACTGGTCATTTCGACCGCGCAGTAGCGGGCGCGTATCCCGTCGGCCGTCCCAGATCCCCGGCGTGGCCCACGCTTCCCTCCAGCGGCGGGGGCCACGCCGGTGTCCGATCGTCAAACCGACTCACGTCCCGGCCCGGTTGTTGACGACGGCCGGTGTCACCGGCCTGACTGAATGACCGCTCGGCGCCGGCCGTTGCCCGTAGAGGGCGGTGGCGATCCTGCTCGGCACCGTCAACCAGGCTCGGGAGTGCCTGATGACGGCGCTCGCACTCGCCCAGAAGACCATGGACAGGACAGCCTCCACGCCTTCTGCATCCGCGCCATTGCCGACAGGCACGGCAGGTCCCGTGCCCGGTGCGCACCGAGCCGAGCATGCCCACGCGGCGGACCGGTCACATGCGCCACGGCCACGGATCGCTACCCGACCTGTTCTTCCCCGCCGACCGATCATGGCAACCACCGTTAAACCGGCGGAGTTCTTAGCCTCGTGAGAGTTGATCCGAGCTTCGACACGTTCGTCGAGCAGAAGTCAGCAGCGCTTCTGCGCCTCGCGTACCTCCTGACCGGGGACCGTGGCCATGCCGAGGACCTGCTGCAGATAGCCCTGCTTCGTACGATGCGCCGCTGGTCGAAGGCCTGCCACGCACCCGAGTCGTACGTCCGGCACGTCCTGATCAATCTGTCACGTGACCGGATCAGAGCCTTGTTGAGGCGGCCCCGCGAGACCGCACTGCCGGAGGACACCAATGCCTTCCGCTCCGACGACCCCGGACTGGACGGGATCGGGGACCGGCGGACGGTCACCGATGCGATCAGGAAACTGCCGGTTCGGCAACGGCAGGTGATCGTGCTCCGCTATTTCGAGGATCTGTCCGTCGAGCAGACAGCCGAATTGCTCCACTGCTCGAGCGGAACGGTCAAATCGTACACCTCCCGCGCATTGGCGCGGCTGCGCGAACTACTCGGCGACTTTCACGAAACCAACGGCAGGAGGGCCTTCCAATGACCGCTCTCGACGACGATCAGCTGGGTCGACTGCTGGGCGACCGGCTGCATGAGGAGACGCACCAAATGACCGCACCCTCGGGGCTCACCGAGACCCTGCACCGTAGGAACAAGCGCCGCAACCGGGCGCTGGGCATTGCCGGTGCCGTTCCGGTGATTGCCGCTATCGCACTGGGCGCCTCGCTGGTCTTGGCTCCACAAGGCACCGCCCCGGAAACCCCCGACATGCTCACTGTCGGTTTCGTTGCCGAGCGGACCGGTGCCGCCCTGGCTGACGTGTCCGGCTACGTCCAGCACGAGAACTCCTCACACGAGGGACGCGACGGCAAGGCCGCCAGCAAGACCGAACTCTGGAGCGACCCGACAACCAAGCGGGAGCGGCAGGACAACCAGATCTTCTTCGGCGACACGCGCTCGTACACGGTCGTGCTGGACGGCTCCAACGCGGTGGAACTCAACCATGACAAGAAGAAGTGGTGGACATACGAGGTCGCCCGGCTTGAGGCGCTCGACAGCAACACGGTCCAGTCGCTGCCACCGGCGCTCAACCCCGCCGACCTCAGGAGTGCGGTCGACAGCGGGAAGCTGACGCTCGTCGGCAAGGAGTCGATCGACGGCAAGCCAGCCGTACACCTGCAATGGCTGGGTGGTCCGGACAGCGCGATGGACAAGGCGAAGGCCGCCGAGGAGTCCATGCAGATCTGGGTCGACGCCGAGTCTTACCTGCCGGTCCGCCTCATCCACAAAACCTTCAACGGCACCACCACCAGCAACTACGAGTGGCTGCCCCGCACCGCCGGAAACCTGGGGAAGCTGGAGGCTTCCCCGCCGGCCGGCTACACGAAGCTGTCCTGCGCACCGAACCCGGCGAAGGACTGCGGCTTGAACGACTGAGTCGCGTTGGCGGGGCCCCGGATCGCGGTGCGCGATCCGGGGCCCCGCCACGTGCCCGGCACTCGGCCCGGTCACCGTTCAGATCCCGGCTCGCCGGCCGTCTCTGGCCGACCCGGCGATCCCATCCCGTCCGCTGACATGTGTGACGTCGGAGGCCGTCAGCAGTCGAGGACGGCCCGTGACAGCCGATGAAGCTGGTCGGCGTTGGCGGGCATGGCGGCGCTGAGCCCGGCGATCGCATCCACCCACTGCTGCTTCTGCTCGACGGTGAGTTTGCCGCGGTTGGCGTTGACGAAATCCCCGGCACCGGTGAACTGCTGGGTTCTGATGAGCTTGACGACGTTGAGCATCGATCCGGAGATGTCGGTGGCGTCGACGGGGCCGACCAGTTTCGTCATCGATGCCAGCGCCGCTGTGGTGAGGCCGCCTTCGACTGGCGGGTCGAGCTGTCCGGCCGCGTCGAGTCGGCCCACCGCGTCGAGGAGCACGCGGGGCCGTTGGGCCGGTTCGGCGCAGGCGTAGTCGAAGACGATTTCGGCGTGGCCTGCCGCGCCGAATTCCAGGACCGGGTCGAAGACGCTCAGTGCGGGCTGGTCGGGTACCCGCTCGATCATCTTCCTGACCTGGGCCAGGCCCACTTTCAGCCGCTGCGGTGACCAGTGTTCGCGGAGGCTGTCGAAGACGTCGCGGGCCGCGTTGAGGTCCGCCGCCCAGATCAGTTCGCCGAGCCTGTCGTCGACCCTGCTGACGGCTGCCGTCGGCCGGGCCAGTTCGGTGGCGGCGTGCAGGACACCGGCGGTGATCCGGTCCCAGATCTCGCCGGGCCTCGCATCCTGCCCGTCCTGCCGCGGCGCGGTGATCTTCCATCGGTAGCCGACCTGCAGGCCGACAAGCCCGGATCCGCCCGACCTTTGCAGGGTCGGATGCAGCACTGCGGCGCCATATTTCCTCGCCACGGTCAACACAGCGCGTTCGACCTCGCCGTTCATGCTTCCTCTGGTGACGACGATCGGCAGGCGGTCGCGTTGGGCGAACTGTTCGAGCAGGTAGTTGAGCGTCGCGAGGTCGGACGCAAGCACGGGTCGGCCGGTGCTCTGGGCATCCAGCAGGATCACCGGATGATCGGCGTCGGCGGCCTCGGTCAGGTCGGTGATCAGCTGGGACGGCACGCCCCGGGTGTGCGAGGAGATCACGTGGACGTGTGGGTGCGCGGTGACGGTGTCGGTCAACCTCATCGGCCAACTCGGCGGCCCGGACGGTTCGAGGGGCATGCGCAGGACGGGATACCGGTTTTCGGCGCGTACTGCGTGCTGAGCCACGTTCCAGGACCGCGACCCGATGCCCGGACGGTTGATCCTGATGTGCTCGGCGGCTCCCCGTATGAGGTGTCCGAGGGCGTCCGGATCATGCAGGGTGGCATCGTCGCGTACGACGAGTTCGTAGTTCGGTGCTGACCAGTGCCGCAGCCGCAGCGCCACCTCGGCGTGCCTGCCGAGGGTCGGGTCCACCCTCACGGTGAGTTCGGCGTTCTTCAGGTCGCCGACCGCGAGTTGCAGCTTGGTCGGGGAGACCACGGCGACCCAGGGTTGGGCCTGGGTGCCGGTGGCCGTCGACGACATCGCGGCGATGCCCGCCCAGAGATGGTTGGTTCGCTCCCGTTCACGGTCCACGGCCACCCGGTACGGCGAATTCTTGTCCGATCCCACACCCCGGACGGCTGCCATCGAATCGGCGGACTCGACGGCGACATCCGATGCGGCACCGACCAATGGATCGACCCGTCCGTGCCGGGATCGTAGTGCCGCGGCGATCGCGGCCCAGCGCGTCTGGTCCCAGGACCAGTCCTGCTGCCCCGTGTCCTGCCACAGACCGAGTTTGTCCAGGTGCAGAGCGAGGGCGGTCCGGAGCAGGTCGCGGTCACCGTGGTCGCCGACGGCCCACCGCTTCAGGTTGTCGAGGTCGGTGAGGATTTCGTGCAGCGCGTCGACCTCGGCCCGGTCAGCCGAAGTCAGCCGCACGGGTCCGGCCGTACGGATTGGCTGCCGGGTGAGGTTTCGTGGCGGCTCACCGCCACGGATCTGATCGCGAGTCCACACCAGGACACGCCGAACCCGCCGGCTTCCGCTGACCCAGACATCGGTGACCCCGTCACGCTGCCAATGGCCGAATCGTCTGAGCACAGAGGCGTTGGCTGGCATGTGCGTGGGCTTGATCAGCACGTTCGCCGCGACCGCCTCGCGCAGGTTGTCCCGGAGAACCTCGACGAACTGCTCGCTGGACCGCGGCTGACCACCCACCTCGGCGGCGGCACCCGCGAAACGGGCCGCCTGACGGTGCCGGGGTTCATGGGTGCGAAGGTACGTCTCGCCGGCGCCGGTCACGGTCAGGACACCGGCGACGGTAAGTATCAGCGGCAGTGCCACCGGGGCGGCGATCATCCCCGCGCCGGCCGCGATGCCGTAGCCCAGCGCCCCACCGGCGGTGGCCGGCACATGCTTGTAGAGCATCTGCGTGCGCTTCGAGATCTCGGTGGGCCGACGGTTGTCCCGGTTGATTCGTCGCTGATCCACTACGCGGGCGGTAGCCTGGCTGAACTGTGCCAGCCACGGGTGGCGCTGCGCGTCTGCGGCACGTGGCACCTGCCCGTCGGGGACCGGTTCGCCTTTCACGATGGCGTCCAGCAGGGCTCTGACAACTCCCAGGTGGAAGCGAGCGTCCCAGGCGGCGACCGCCATGGCGTCGCGGAACTCGTGGTTCTTCAACGCGCTCCACCCGGCGCCGTAGGCCAGGCCCCGTCCGGCACCCGAGATGACGCCACCGTCGGCGAGGCCGGCCGCGCTGCCGGCGAGGTGACCGATCACCTGGGAGGGCACCTGCGCGGCGGAGTACTGGATGCCGGTGCGCAGCATGTTGTGCCAGATTTTCGGCATCCCGTTGGGCAATCCCCGATCGACGAGGTCGTAGCTCTCCCGACCCTGCTGCCGACCGAACATCCCGATGAAGCGCTTGAGCAGTCTGCGGCGGCGCCGTAGATCGGCGACCTTGTTGTCCACCTCCTTCTCGACCGCCCACGCCAGCCCGTTGACCTGCCCCATCAGCTCGGCTACGTCGGCCTTCAGGTGCTCCGGAACGGTCACCCCGGACTTCAAGGACTCCGTCCACCGCCCGTACAACTCCAACGTGTGGTGGAACGCTATCTCGACGTACTGATTGCGACGGTGGTCCGGGCTGCCCTTCAGGGCACGTTCGAAGGTGGCCTTGGCCCGGCCCTCCCACAGGTCGAAAACCCAGTCGGAGCCGGCGCCGGCGAGCAGGCTCTGCCCGCCCTGCAACGCGGTCGACAGGCCGGCCAGGTCCCACCGGTGCACTTTGTGCCCGTCGGCCAAGACCTGACCGCTCGTGTCCAGCACCGGCGGCACATCGAGACCGACCAGCCCGGTCACCAGGCCCGAGGCCGCCGCCATCGCCAACGCGGACGGCGCACGTTTGGTGACCTGAGCGGTAGGCAGCCCTAACGCGGTTCTCGTCGGCTGACCCAGCTCGCCCCATCGCTTGGGGGTCGCCAGCACGGTCTTGGGTGCGGCGTTGCCGCTCACATTCGCCGCCAACGCGTCCGAAACCGCCTGGACGATGTTCTGCGTACCGGTTCCGGCGACCGAAGCACCCATCAACGCCATCGCCCGCGGCGGATCGTTGCTCAGCCCGCCGGCGAACGTGGTGCCGATCGACGACGCGGAGATCATCCGCCGGGCGAGGTGGTCAGCGAAGGAAGCCTTGCCGGTCAGGTGCGCGGGCTGATCGACTCCCCACACCGCGGTGTCGGTATGGCCGGGATCGCTGACCTGAAGCTGCTCGTCGATCGCTCGAAGCTCCGCACGCAGCACCTCGGTGGTGTGCGGCATCGACAGATGTTTCTTCAGCCACCGCTTCGGTCGGGTCGTGCCCCAGGTACTGCCGGCGAAGTAGATCCGTCGCACGATCGTGCGCTTGGTGTGCAGCGCCTCCGCGCTGTCCGCCATCAGGTTCTCGTTCAGTCGGGCGGCCCCTGTCGTGGCGATCTGGGCGAACAGGCCCGCGATGCCGATCACGAGCGACCTGTCGCTCGCGTCCGCCCGGATCTTGAGCCGGCCGTCGACAAGGACAGCGGCATCGGTCAGCGGTGGTGTCCACTCCTCGGCCTGAACAACATCGACCGGCATGGTGTTCCTCCCGGCATTCAGTACCGGCCGGGAGCCGCCCGCCGCGGCGAACTCGACGGTCAGCGTCCTCGCCGCCGCATCGATATGTGCGGCGGGCAGGGCGCTGCCATGAGCGAGCGCGAGCCGCACCGCCGCCCCAGCCAGATCCAGCACCTCGCGGTCACTTCCGGCCAGATCGGTGCGATGGTGCACCATCATTCGGCGTACGGCCGCAGGGTTCGCCCGCCTGTCGCGTGCGAACCGGCGCTCCATCTCCGCCAGCAGATGTTCACCGCGGCGCGCAGCGCCGTGCTGGTCTCGGAGCACATTGAGCGAACGCAGCGCGGCCACCACCGCCAACTCCCTCTTCACCTTCGGACCGAGGGTCGGGTCGTCCGAGCCGATTCGGCGCACCGCCTCGACGACGGCATCGACCTTTGCCCTGTCCTCCGACGTCAGCGCGCTCTGCCAGCGAGATCGGTTGGCCTTGGCGAAGCGTGGCCTCGGGTCGGACTGCCACGAAGGTGGCCCGACTTCGATGGGTGGGGAGAGCGGCTGGCCGCTGACCGCTTCGGCTACGGCTGTGTCGTAGTCCAGATGCTGTTCGACGAGGTGATTGGTCGGCAGGACACGCAGATAGTGCGCCCGGTGCGGAGACTCGACCGACTGGCCGTGCTCGTCCAGCCAGACGGATGCCTCCGGGGGCTGGGTCAGATATCGCTGCGGGACGTCGGCCTTAGCCATGTCCACAGGGAGACCGAGCCCGTCGGCTCGCGCCGGCGCGTCGAAGCTTTCCGTCAAATCGGGACCCGCTGGCCGGTGCGCCGCAGCCGCAATCACCTCCGCCGGCTGGCGAAGGAGCGCCAGCCGCATCAATCCGATGTCTCCCTGATCCGGATTGGCCCGGAATCGCACCTCCACGGTCCGCTGTTCACCCAGGCGGCGAACTGCTCCAGCGGCTTCGTCCGGCACCTGCCCGGAACCGATCCACAACCCGGATGAGATCTCCGCAACGGATAGGGGGAAGAAGTATCCCGGGTCCGGCAACACCCGCGGGGCTGATGGTCCCACGGCCGCGGACACCTTGGACAGCGCCGCCAGGTACGCCGCAACGGCTTTGGCTGCCGCGCCGACGGCGGAGACATTGCTCTGCGCCACAGTGTTCTGAAAGGCCTGCCACGCGCGGGTTGCCTCGGTCTTCGCCGCCGAGGATGGCAAGCGAGCAAGTGCAGAGGACACCCGGCCGTCCAGGCTGCCCGCAGCCTCGCGAAGCACCGCGACAGCACGACGGTCCGACAAACCAGCCTTGACAATGGAGACCAGAGCGAGCGCTTCGCTGTCACCAGGGTTCGACTTGAGCGCCGCCTTCGCGAATTGCTTGGAAATCCCGATCTCGAAGTCCAGGCCGGTCTGTGCGCTCACCATGCGGGCGACGTGCGCCACCCAGGTCTCGGACTCCTTCGCCGTGAGTCTCGGCCGAACCTTCGGGCTCATCGTCCGGCCCGACATGTCATTGAAGATCAGAATGCCGTCGTCCGGCTCGTAGTGAACTTGACCGCCGACGCGGTTGTCGCCGACCACGAAGCGGCCGTCGGGACCAAAGCTCGCACCGATGGTGGGGTGCCCGAGCCCATCGACCTGCGCCCGCAGATTCTGCGACCATTCCCGGTCGGGCATGATCTTCGAGGCGTTCTCACTGCCGAACCAGGGCAGTCCGTCCGATGTGACGGAGAACTGCCACGGCACCCTCGGGGAATCGGCAAAGTGGGCGGCAGTCAGCGCGGCCAGCGGAGTCCACACCGGGTTCATCTGGATCTGCAACTCACCTGCCCTGCTACCCGGGACCCGGTCGAGTCGGGCCGGCGCGAACTCGTGCCCCTTGATGGACTCGGGCACCACGGTCGGACCGAGGGCCCAGTCGAGGTTCACAGCACGGCGCAGCACGCCATATATCTCGGTCGGGGCCAGCTGAAAATTCTGCGAAAGGTCGAAGGCTGGATCAACCTGGAAGGCGTTCCACCAGGCGGTTACCGCCTGCACCCCCTCGTCGAGCGCGGCAAGCCCCGACAGCAGGTGAGCTTCGACGTCCTCGGCCAGACGATGCCGCAAGGCCCGGATGTGGTCGACCTGACCGTCGGCCTCCCGCCCCTCGTTCAGGCGACGTCGATAGTCTCGAACGGAAGCCAACCAGTTATGCATCGCGGCTCGCACCGCAACCACCGATGGCGGAAGTCCGCCCACCGCCGCACCCACGGCATCGCGCCTGACCGGCCAGTCGATCGGCAGCTCGAACCGTTGCGAGTTCGCCAGCCCGCCGCTGACCGGCCCGTCCGGCCGCACCTTCCCGCCGAGCCACAGCGTCCGCAGACCCAGCCCACCCGGCACGTTGGCGATGTCGTCGGTGACACCGATCAGCGTGGCGCCCTGGGCGCCCAGTTCGGCCAACATGGCGGCCCGGCCCGATTCGCCCAGGTGCCCGTGTCCCACCGCGCTGAGTGCGTCGATCAAACCGAAGGACTGCGGGTGCCGGTTGCGCAGCAGCCCACCCGGGTCCGGGCCGATCAGCTGGATCGGTGATCCAGGATATTGCTGTCCGAGCCGCTCGACGAGTTGATCCACCACGGCAGGGTGCAGCGCGGGAACGTCGCGGTCGGCGAAGGAGACGTCGGTAGCCGTGGACAGCACGAACATGGGCAGTGCCGGCTCCGCTCGCGGGGCGGCGACAGTTGATCGGATGGCAGCTTGTACGGCCTCCCGCGAGTAGGCGACAACGGGATTCGGTCCGAGCATTCGCGCTGCCGTCAGGGTCATCGTGGCCGCGTTCCGGGGGATGGTCGTCGCTCTGAGGCCGTCCGGTGTGGCGGTCAGCAGTGCGGTGCCGTCCTCGGAACTGACAGCCAGAGAGACGGAGGGCGGATCGCCGTGTTCCGGGGTCACCCGTACCTGGGCAACCTCGCCCGGAGCCAGGTTCGACAGGGCCCGCCACAGCCCGGCGAGTCCATCCACGGGCCGTTGCCGTCCGGCAGGTGTCAGTCGGATGTCCCTGCCGGCAAAGCGGGCATCAACGATGGACAGCGGGCGCCCCACCTCCACCCGGTCGCCGGCCAGACGGACCTGGCCCGGCATCGGTACGCGGAGCGTGACCCGCCCCGGGTCGAGGTCGCCGGCGTGCCTGTCGAGCAGGTGACGTTCCGGCAGGACGAGTACGTAGTCGGCGGGCAGGCTGTCTGCCCCGATCGGCAGCACCCGGTCGTTGTCCACACCGCCGAGGACGGTGCCCGGCACCCGCACCGGCATACCGAGCCGGTCAGCGCGGGCGATGGCATCAGGGAGGGTGAGCTTTCTGGTGACCGAAGCCCTCGGAGCGTCCACCATCCGCTCGACCACCGCCATCGGCTGAGCCAGCAGGGCCTTGACGACCATCTCTGCGCCGGCGTTTTCCCCTGCCGACCCGACCGTCTCCACTGCTGAGTGGATCAGGTGCAAGCCGGGCACCGGCGCGGCCAACAGCACCTCCGGTGGAACGGCACCTGGACTGAGGCTCAGATACACGCCCGACCTCACCCAGGTGGTGAGAAACTCCGGACATTCCATGCCTGCGGTGCCGATCACCGCCACCCCCCATCGCTGCTCGCGCCAGCGATAACGGGAATTCGTGTTACGAAGAGGTGGCCCAGACGTTTACGCGGGTTGTCAGTGCACCGAACTCCCGATGCCTACGTGTCCGAGCACCTCGGTGACGGCGACGGGGTGCTGATCGTCGACGAGACCGGATTCCTGAAGAAGGGCATCAGGTCCGCCGGGTGCAGCGTCAGTACTCGGGCACGGCCGGGCGGTATCCGAAATGGCAGAGGTGGCCGGTTCGTCCATGGCTGCATAGTGAGCCGGCGAAACCGAATACGGTTTCGCCGGCTCGGCACGCAGCTACGCGTCGCAAACGGCAGAGGTCTTGTCGCTGAAGTTAACGTTCGGGTAGGTCCAGCCATTGTTGCCAGGGAAGTAGTTTCCGTGCGTGACCGTTACATTCTTCAGGCTGTCGACCTTTTTGTTCGGTGCCACGTGGAAAATTTCTGCTTTGTCTGCAAAGCGGTAAGGAGCCGGGTTCTGGAACAGGAAGATGTTGTATCCAGTCCTGTTGTAAACAGACGACGTGGCGTCGGAGACGCGATGGCCGTTGCTGAACTTGTTGTCATTGAGGTCCAGGTCGCAGTAACGCCCATTGGGCGCCTTGTCCTGCACAATGAAGATTCCGCCCGCGCCGTCCTGGTTCTCGTTTTCCCAGAGGCACACACGGTTGACAGGGCAGTCGCTGGCTGAAGCTTGGGCGCTCGTTGCGATCACCGTCATACCCGACAGCGACACTGCAAATGCCGCAACGGTGACGGCGACTCGCTTCGCGGTTCGCACGATCCGATACCTCCTGTGATGTTCGGCCGATTGCGCCGTAAATATACGCTTAGTGCTCTTAACTCCTAGTTGATATCGACTGAACGGTTTGCCCTCTGACCCAATCACGGGCCTTGATAAACTGAGAAGACGCAGGTGGGGCGGCTGATCCTGGTGCGCACCAGGATCAGCTTCTCTGTGTATATCGGGGGCAGAATTTCCAGGCTTGGGATACGGCTGATTTGTATGGCTACCTAACTAGGACCCGAGAACCTCACCGTGATCAAGGCCTCGTTACAACGCTCTAGCCGGGGTGTTGCTGCAACGATGCAGGACGTGGGAACTGCGGAAACGATGATGCCTGCCATCTCGCCACTTGCGGGCGAACCGATCAAGCGTGCCGACGCCGAGCGGCTCGCCGCAGTGCTGAAGGCATTCGCCGACCCGGCCCGGCTACGACTGCTCAGCCTGATCCAGTCGTCTCCCGAGGGCGAGGCCTCCGTCAGCGACCTCACCGCGCCGCTCGGGCTCTCCCAGCCGACCGTGAGTCATCACCTGCGGATCCTCACCGAGGCCGGCCTGCTCGAGCGCGACAAGCGCGGCGTCTGGGTGTACTACCGGCTGATGCCGTCCGCGATCGCCGCGATCGCTGAACTGCTGACGCCGCCCCGCAAACGGGCGACGAAGAAGACCCGCTGACGTCACCGTCGACGACGCTTGCCACGCCGGCTGACCGGCCTCCACCCGACGCACCGTCATCGACCCACGGCAGGGCACTCGCCGCACTCGCACATCGAGAGCTCAAACCCCGCGGCTGTCACCGGCTACCACAGCCTCGACCGGAACGGCCTCCCTACCGTAGGCGCCGCGCGCTGCGTCACGAGACGCGGTGGACCTCCTCCGGCCCGAACCGCGAAACGAAGAGCTGGCCGCGGTTCTGCCAGTCCTGGACCGAAGCCCGTTCGTCAGCGTGAAGCTCAAGACACTCGTCGACGTCGACAGCGAGGGCGACGAGGGCCGTGAACGCCTGGGAGGACGCTGAAGGCGCACGCCCACAACGCGATCCGGGCATCGACCGTTATGCGCCTGCCAGGCGTCTCGGCCGCCACCGGCGACGTGACCTGGTGAGCAACCGCTGGCACCGGGGACGTCGGCTGGGACGCGAACGACGGCGGAAAGACGTGCAACCGGTAGTTCCATGGGCTCCGGGACGAGGCTGCTCCACCCACGCCGACCTGTGCGCCCGCGCCATCCCGCAGGCACAGCTGCATCGGTTGCCCAGCCGCGATCATCAACTGGACAACGACCTGAGCAAGGTCGCGGCGGTGCTGAAGGTCGACGACCTCGGGCCGCGTGGCGTCAGGTCCGCTCGTTCCCCTCGTAGAGATCGAGATAATACTGATTGATCTCGTCGGCCCGACCCCGTAGTCCTTCGGGGTCGAGGACGTCGTGCCCGATGCCGGACTCGCGTGGCCACTCGTGCGCTCTGAAGGAGGTGTCGTTCAGATCAGCGATGGCTCTCGGGATGTCAGCCGCCGCCCGAAGATCGATGAAGCCGTCGTTCGCCGAGGTGACGATCGCCAACTCGCGCAGGTGCGGGCTTTTCGGATCGATCGTGAAGTTACCGACGATGCGCAGGTACTGCGACATCGCCGCGGACGACAAACCCTCGCCGTCGACCCGGTCCGGGACGAAATCGAATCCAAAGAGGACAGTGAATGGCTTGACGGCGAGGTCAGGCACCCGGGCGGGGTTGGGTTTGTAGAGGGGTGACAGGAGAAGAGCACGATGCACGACGTCGGGACGGTGGCCGACCAGCCAGGTGGCCAACACGCCTCCACCGGAGATGCCCACGACGCCGACCGTGTCGCCCAGGCCGGCCGCCACGTTCAACGCGTCGTTCGCCGAGCTGACCAACTCGTCGGCGTTGAGCTTCGCGTGGGCCGACCTGTCGGCGATACCGTGTCGTGGCGCGCGGGGCACCCATACGTTGTAGCCCCGGTCGAAGAACAGCTTCGCTAGGCCGCGGTACTGCCGGGGGCAGTCGGTCTCGCCGTGAAGCAGGAGAACGGCCTTCGCGCTCACACGCTGGTGGGAGAGGAATTGACTCCGGCACTCCGGAAGCACCTCGGTGTCGGCCGCCTCCGCGATGACGACCCGCGCGGCCCGCGCACTCGCCGACTCGAAGCTCAGGGTCTCCGGCGTCGCGCGCTGAAGCCCGTCGCTGCGCAGTGGCCACACGTACACCGTGACGACGCCCGCCACGACGAGGGCCGTCAGTACGAGGGCCAGCCGGGTGAGGCGGCCGCGACCTGTACGGGCGAGACCGTTCCGGGGATCGTCGGGCAGGGTCGGGCCTACGCTCAGAGCGCCCAGCAGAACCCGGTTGTCCACCACGTCCCTCCTTCCGAGTGCGTCGCGTCCCGATGAGTGCGGCCGCCATTCTGCCCACCCCCACTGGGCAAACTCTGAAGAAGGTGCCTACCGCCGATCTCATGAGGTCTGGCCGGGGTGCCTGAGCGGGCCTGACGGATGCCGAATTGATCCACGCCGCAGTCGGTCTAGTCGCTGTCAAGAGATCCTTCAGTGAGCGTGACTAAGGTCATCCGAGGCTTTGGATCGTGTCAGGGCTCTGGGGTGCGGTGGCAGGGGGTTCCCGCGAACCAGAAACGCGACGCGGGGGGAAAATCATGCAGGAATCCGGGGGCGAGGGTCGTCTGACTCGCCAAGGCGCGGCTGGTGCGTCGGCGCTAGGGACGAGTGCATGATCTCAGCTGATCACCGTCCGTTCAACAGCAGCACACGAGGGGCGAGCCCAGCGGTCGGTCACGCCCCCGACGGCGAAGCAGGCCCGCTCCGCCTGCAGATCATGGGCCCGTTACGGGTCTGGCGGGGCGCCACCGAACTCGACGCCGGCCCACGGCAGCAACGCTGCCTGCTCGCGCTGCTGCTGGCTCGCGTGGGCCACCCGATCAGCACGACTGATCTGATCGCGCTGATCTGGGGGCCGGACTCACCGGCCAGCGCGGTCAACGTGATCCACAAGTACATCGGTGTGCTGCGTCGTCTTCTCGAGCCCAACCTGCCGCCGAGAGCCTCCGGGTCGTACCTGTTGCGCAGCGGCAACGGGTACCGCTTCACCGCGGGCCCGGAGATGCTCGACCTGGTCGCGTTTCGCTGGCACGTCGCCTCCGCGAAGGCGAGCGTGGGCAAGGATCGCCTTGACGAGGCGCTGGACCACTACACCGAGGCATTGCAGCTCTGCCGTGGCTTCGCGGGAGACTCCCTGGCGGACAGCAATCGGGCCGCAGCGACCTTCGCGGGCATCGTGGGCGAGTTCTTCGACGCGGTGGTCGACGCAGCCAGGGTCGCCGTCCAGGTGCGCCAGCCGTCGCGGGTTCTGGCACCACTGCGGCTCGCGGCCGAGATGGACGCGCTACACGAACTCGTCCACGCGAGCCTGGTGACGACACTCGCCGCAGCCGGCCAGCAGGCCGAGGCGTTGGGGGTGTACCGGAGGATTCGGGAGCGCCTCGTCGGGGACCTGGGCATAGACCCGGGACGCGCTCTCCAGGACGCTCACCGCCAGGTGTTGACCCAGACCGCGCTGCCACAGGCCGAGCCGGTGGACTCCGCCGGACCCGCTGTCCGGTCCGACGGCGTGCCCGTCGTGCCACTGGTCCGCCCGGCGCAGCTGCCTCCGGACCTGTCGCAGTTCGTCGGACGCTCGACCGAACTCGCCCTCCTGGGCGACCTGGTGGCCGGCATGCGCGACGACGGGAGAACCAGCCCGTTGGTGGTGGCGATGGACGGCATGGGCGGCGTGGGTAAGTCGACCCTGGCCGCTCATTTTGCACGTCTCGTCGCCGACGAGTTCACCGACGGTCAGCTCTACCTCGACCTCCAGGGCGAGCAGGACGACGACGAGGCTGTCCGCGCCGGCGACGCCCTGCACTCCGTCCTGTACGCGCTCGGTGTTCCCGCGTCACAGGTACCCGACACGTTCGACGCGCGCGTCGGAACGTACCGCAGTTTGACGGCGGGGAAACGCATTCTGCTGCTGGTGGACAACGTGCAGGATCCCGCGCAGGTTCGCCCGCTGCTGCCGAACTCCGCCGAGAGCCTGGTGCTGATCACCAGCCGCCGTCCGCTACTCGGACTCGCCGCCCTCGACGGCGCCTATCTGCTGCGCCTCGACGTACCAGACCTCGAGTCGGCTCGGGAACTGCTGGTGCACCGGCTTACACGCTGGACGAAACGCAGGATCGGTCAGGCGGACGCCGTGATCGTGGACGAGATCATCGAGCTGTGCGGACGGTTGCCGCTGGCGCTGGCGATCCTGGCCGCTCGCCTCACCGCGCGTCCCACACTGTCACTGGAATCCGTTCTCGCCGACCTTCGGGACGGCGCGCACCGCCTGGAGGCGTTTCCGCACGGCGCGGGCGCGCACGATCCACGTACTGCCTTCTCCTGGTCATACCGACAGCTCAGTCCCGGCGCCGCGCGACTCTTCCGACTGCTGGCCGTCGCACTGAGCCCCGGGATCACGGCCCAGGCATGCGTCAGCCTGTCAGGCCAGGATCCGGCCACGACGCACGCCGAACTCGAGGAGCTGACCGAGGCGGCGTTGGTGACCGAGCACGACGACGGACGCTTCACGTCGCACGTGCTGGTCAAGGCGTACGCGCAGGAGTGCCTGCACGATGTCGAGCCGCCGGAGGAACGCCGGGACGCGGTCAGCCGCCTGCTCCAGTACTACCTGCACAGCAGTTTCAACGCCCAGGTGCTGCTGGCGCCACACCGAATTCCCATCGAGCCGTCGCCGGCGCTGCCCGGTGTCGTGCCCGAACAGCCGGCGACGTACGAGGAGGCCCTCGCCTGGTTCGCCGCCCAGCGCGAGGTACTCAAGGAGGCTGTCCGGCTCGCGGAGACCCTCGGGTACGGCATCGTGCCGTGGCAACTCGCCATCACGATGCAGCAGTACCTGCAGTGGGCCGGGTACTTCCAGGACTGGGAGGACGTCATGCGCTCGGCCCTGCACGCCGCCCAGGAGAGCGGCGACGAGGTCGGCGAAGCGCACACCCTGCGCAGCCTGGCCGGCGCCCGGTGGTCGTTCGGGGCCAACCAGGACGCGCTCGACCTGCTGGCGGCAGCCCTGCGGATCTTCGAGCAGAGGGCCATGCCTCTGGAGCAGGCCATGGCACACGCCAACCTGCAGTGGGTGTACGAGGCGCTGGGCCGGCACGAGCAGGCGCTCGTACACGGCGAGAAGGCAGTGGCCCGCTACCGCGAGATCGGCTATCGCCGTCCCGTGACCCTGAGCCTCCTGTCGATGGGCAGGTCGCTTGCCCGTCTCGGGCGGCTCGAGGAGTCGGCCCACATGCTCGAGCGGGCGCTCGAACTCCACGAGCAGATCCGGAGCGAACTCAAGGCCGGCTGGGACGCGACGTTGACCGCGGTGGAGGGTGAGACGCGCATGGCCATCGCCTCTAACCTCGCGCAGACGGGCCGCGTCCGGGAGGCGGTGGAGCAGCTCGAACTGTCGGCCAACACCTCACGACTTGTGCGTCACCGGGCGAACGAGTTCGAAGCCCTGCACCAGCTCGCCGAACTGTTGATGTCCGTCGGTGACATCGCGGAGGCAGTTGAGGCGTTCACGCGAGCCGGACTGGTGCTCGACAGCTTCCCGGACGGCCCGCCGGAGCGACTGCGGGATCGGTTTGCCCAGCTGGCACAGAAGATGCCGGCCGAACAGGAAGGGAACGGCGATGGGCAGCACCGCTGATCGGATGACGGCAGCCTATCTTGACGCCTTCGAGTCACTCGTGGGTGTGACTCCGAAAGGCTGGTACGCCGAGGGAGGCACCGCCCGCGCGGCGGTGACCCGCAGTGATGTGCCGCTGTTGAATGCGGCCTACGACATGACGCCGGAACCGGATCTCGGTTCGCTCAACGAGATGGCGACCGAGGTCGGCAGTCAGGGCGTGCGATGGTCAATCATGGTCCGGCGTGCCGCAGGTGACGCCGTCGTCGATCTCGCGGCCCGGCACGGGCTGGTCGAGCGCAGCGATGTGCCGTTGCTGGCCTGCGCCGCGGGCGACCTCGTGTTCCGGTCGAGCGCGGCACAGCGCCAACTGGTGCGCCAGGTCGGCGCGGTGAAGAGCGACATCTACACGGAGGTCCTCGCCCAGGGCTTCGAAGCTCCCGAGAGTATCTTCGGTCCACTCATGGGCGGAGGCGTCCTCGATGCCGCCTCCATGGCCGGCTACCTGGCCGAAGAGTCCGGACGGCCGGTCGGTACCGGCTTCGGCATCCGGACGCCCGACGCCATCGGCGTCTACAACATCGCTGTCGTTCCGTCCTCGCGGGGTCGGGGCCTGGGCCGGGCGATCACCGAGGCCGTGCTGCACGACGGCGTCGCCGCCGGCGCCGAGTGGGCCTACCTGCTGCCCAGCGTGATGGGCCGGCCGCTCTACGAGTCGATGGGCTTCCGTCTGGTGACCAGTTGGACCATGTTCACGGCACGGTGACCGTCGATTCCGGCCGCTGACGCCGAAAGCTACCGCTGGGGGTCCTGGGATCGCGGGTAGAACTCGGTGACATGTTGCAGCCTGTCGCCCACGTCGCAAACCTTGTCGCGCATGGTCCGGGTTCCGCCGTTCTGCATCGAGTGCATGGCGTCGCAGGCGTTCCGCCATTCCTGGCAGGCGCCCGGCACGTCGTCGAGATCCAGCCGCGCTTCACAGAGCAGGATCGACGCCTGGAAGACGCGGATGCGGTTCTGCGCCTCGACGGCCGCCTCGACCGCCTGCGCAAGCTGCTCCACAGCCTGGTGCGGACGGCCCATCTCACCAAGACACTCGGCGATGCAGATGCGGATGTCGGCCTCGTCTGTCTTCCACTCGGCGATGGCGTTGCGAGCGAGCGCGTCTGCCAGGCAGGACATGCCCTCGTCGAGCGCGCCGAGCCGGACGAGCGAGCGTCCCCGGGCCGCCGAGGACCAGATCTCACCCTGCTCGACGCCGGCCGTCCGGTACAGAACCAACGCCTTGTCGGTCTCCTCGAGCGCACGTTCGTGCTGGCCGAGCTCACTGTGGATCCGGTGCAAGCTCGTATGGACCATTGCCTGTTCCGCGAGCATGCCGTGCTCCGCGAAGATCTTTTGGGCCCGCGAGAGCAGGTCGAGGGCCTCCTCGTTGGCGGCGAAGTAGTAGCAGGAGTCGGCCAGGCTCCGCATGGCCCGTGCAGCGCCGATCCGATCCCCCCGCTCGTGGGCGGACGCCAGTGCCAGCCGCATCACGTCCTGCCAGTCGTGGAATCGCCCGCTGCGCTGCAACCACGGCTGCATGGCGAGGGCCAGCTGCCACGGGACGACGCCGAACGCGCCATCGGTGGCGAGCCGTACCGCTTCGGGTAACACGTCGCAGTGGTTCTCGAACCATCGCATCGCGTCGCCGTAGCTGGTGGGCCGCTCCACGACGACACCGGCCGGCGCCGGCGACGGGGCGACCATCGATCCCTGCGGCGCCAGCACGATCGCCGCGTGGTAACTGCTGTGCAAATAATGCTGCAGCAGCCGGCTGGTCGCCGCATCCCGGTCCGACGCGGACTCCTCCTGCAGAAACAGCTCCTGCGCGTACGCCTTGACCAGAACGTGCGACGTGAACCGGCCCTTGTCGTCCTCGTCCAGCAATGCCGCGTCGGCGAGTTCCCGCAATGCGGCGTGCGCGACCCGCGGCGGACTTTCCGACAGGCTGGCGAACGCTTCGGCCGAGATGCCCGGCGCCATGGCCGCGGAGGACAGCCGGAAGAGACGGGCGGCCTGCGGGTTGAGCTGGCGGTACGACCAGGCGAACGCGTTTCGGGGGTCGCGCACGCCCTGGCTGCCGGAGAAGGCCGCCAGCCGCTGCGTGCCGTCGCGGAGCTCCGCAGCCACGGTCGCGAGGGAAAGCCGCGGCCGAGCGCTCAGTCGCCCAGCCAGGATCGCCAACGCCAGCGGCAGGCGACCGCACAACTCGATGATCTCGTCCAGGATTCCGGCCGGCGCGGCAGTTTCCGGAGCGAGACGGTTCGGCGCACGGTCGAGCCGGCGCCGGACCAGCCTGCGGGCGGTCTCCATGTCCGGAGGGTCGAGGTGCAGCAGGTGGGCTCCGTCGAGGGCGGCAAGCTCGACAAGCGGATTGCGGCTCGTCACGAGGACCAGGCTCTCCGTCGAGTTCGGCAGCAGCGGGCGTACCTGCGCCGAGTCCCGTGCGTTGTCAAGGAGCACCAGGACACGCTTGCCGGCGGTGAGGCTGCGGTAGATGCCGACGCGCGCCGCGAGCGTCTCCGGAACGCTGGACACGTGGACACCCTGAGAGGACAACAGCGACCCCAGGGCATCTGCGGCGGACGCGCTCCCGACCTCGGCCTGGTCACCGCGCAGGTCCAGGTACAGCTGGCCGTCGGTGAATTCGCCGGCAACCAGGTGGGCGAAGTGCGCGGCCAGCGTGGACTTGCCGACCCCGCCCATCCCGTCAAGAGCGACGATCAGCGGACCGGTCCGTCGGGTGTCGCCCAGGTCGTCGCGCAGACCGCCGAGAGCCGCGAGTTCGTCGGTGCGGCCGACAAAGGTGGGTAGGTCGGGTGGTAGTTGCGCCGGCCGCACCAGCGGCATCGGTGTGAACCGATCGAATGCCTGCGTCTCGTCGCCGTCGGCCCCGTTCACCACCGCCGACGTCGGCGTCTGGCTCAGCACCCGGCGGTGCGCGGCCCGAAGGGCCTCGCCGGGATCGATGCCCAGGTCCTCGACGAGGCGGATGCGTGCCGTCCGGAATACCTCCAGTGCCTCGGCCTGGTGGCCGGCCGCGCCCAGGGCGGAGATCAGGCTCGCCTGGACGGGTTCGTGCAGCGGCGCCATCGAGGCGGCCAGCCGCAGGGGTTGCAGCACCCGCTCCGGACGGCCCAGCGATACCGCCAGCTCGGCGGCGGCCACGCACACATCGAAGAACTCCCGGTCGAGCCCAGAGAAGATCGACATCGCGGAGGTCCCGGAGGCGTACGTGTCGCCCGCTGGCCCGCGCCAGAGCCCCAGTGCCTCGACGTAACGGTCCAGTGCCTCGTCCCGGTGTCGCAGGGCGAGACCAGCCCTGGCGGCGCTGGCGAGCTCACGGAAACTGACCAGGTCCAGCATGCCAGGGGCGGGAGCGAACAGGTAACCGTCGCCGTGGCGCCGTAGGTACGAGCCGGTCGCCCGCAGCGGGAGCGCGGGTTCCATCAGTCGCCGTAGCGCGCCGACGTACTTGTGGATGACGTTGGGGGCGCTGGACGGAGCGTCTTCGCCCCAGACGAGTTCGATCAGCTCGCTCGTGCTGATCGGCCGCCCTGCCCGAGCCAGCAGCAGGGCCAGCAGGTAGCACTGCTGCCGGGGCCCGGCGTCGACCTCGACGCCGTCGCGCCAGAGCCGCAAGGGCCCCAGGATCTCCAAGTGCAGCGTGCCGCCGGCCGGACCTCGTGCGTCGTCGGCGCGGACGGCTAGGACACCGGCCGGGTTCGACAATTCAATCTCCTGCTGTTGTTCCGGGTGACCCGCAAGGGGGGCGGGACTGCGGCTAACGGATCACGGACATCTCGTCGCCGGCGGTGCCGCCAAGTCTACGTCCGCCTCGCTGACCAGCCCTTTCGTCGCCAGGGAAGCAGACAGCCGTCGGCCTGGGGGCGGACCAGGGCGGAAACCTCGCGAATGTGATGAGGCGACAACGACGACGCCCATGTCGCCCGAGGCGCTTGGCCCACTGGACGCTCGGTGGACCGGAACCCAGAGGCCGTCAACAGGCCGTCGCCAGTATGTGCCCGGAAACGTAACTCCCAGCAAGGACGGGCACCATGACTGCGTCAGGTAGCAGAAACCTGCTCGCCCCGGCTCAAGCCGGATTGCACAGCAAGGCGTACGAATCCCAGTGCGCCGCGGAAGAGAACCGGCACACCGCGACGTCGGGTCGCGGACGCGGACTGACCCTGTTCGCATTGACCCTGGGCACCTTCGCCATCGGCACCGGCGAGTTCGGCAGCAACGGAATCATCCAACTCTTCGCCTCCGACATGGGCGCGTCCATCCCGGTCGCGACGTACGCGATCAGCGCCTACGCGTTCGGCGTCATGATCGGCTCACCAGCGATCACCCTCCTCGCGGCCCGCGCCAACCGCCGCACCCTTCTGCTCGGCCTGATCGCGCTCTTCCTGGTCGGTAACGTGCTCTCGGCGCTGGCCCCCACCATCGCGACCCTCGTCGTCTTCCGGTTCATCACGGGAAGCGTGCAGGGTGCGTTCTTCGGCGCCGGGGCGGTCGTGGCCGCCTACGTCTACGGTCCCGGAAAGGGCGGGAAGGCCTTCGCCACCGTGATGGGCGGTCTGACCGTGGCCACCATCATCGGGTCACCGCTCGGCACCTTCGTGGGACAGCACTTCGGATGGCGCACGACCTACTGGACCGTGGTCGGCGTGGGTCTGCTGGCCGGCGCGGCGCTGCTGGCGTGGCTGCCCCGCACCGACGACCTGCGCGGCAGTTCCGTGGCCCGCGAACTCGGCGCCCTGCGGCGGCTCAACGTCTGGCTCATGGTCGCGGTCGCGGCGCTCGGAATCTCGAGCATCTTCGCCGTCTACACGTTCATCGGGCCGTTCGTCACCGACGCGGCGCGGGAGCGCCCGTCGCTCATCCCCGTCGCCCTCGCCGTCTTCGGCCTCGGCATGGCCGTCGGTAACTACTACGGGGGCCGGGCCGCCGACCGGCACGGCAGCCGCCCGCTGATCTACGGCTTCAGCTACGTGCTGGTGGTGCTCGTGGCGATCGGCCTCGCCGGCAGCAACATCCTGATTCTCCTGCCGGCACTGTTCGGCGTCGGAGCGAGCATGATGTTCGCCATCCCCACGATCCAGGTGCGGCTGACCGGGTTCGCGCCCGACGCGCCCACCCTCATGGGCGCCCTCAACCTGGCCGCCCTCAACCTCGCCAACTCGCTCGGCGCGATCGGTGGCGCCGTCACCCTCGGCGTCGGGTGGGGGACCCTTTCCACCGTGTGGGCGGGATTCGCCCTCACCACCGCGGGCCTGATCCTCTACCTCACCACCGTGGGGCGGAGCAGGTCAGCTGTCACATCCGCCTGACGGTCGTGCCGGTGGGCGGCACCGAGGCCGACCGTCCACCGGCGCCGTCCACGTGGCGATCACGGCTGTGGATCACCAGCAGCGAGGGTGCACCGGCTTGATCCTCGGCTCACGGTGACCACGAGGCCTCGCGGTGCGGGTGCCCCGGAAGGCGGAGTGGACCACGACGTCGACGCTCGGCGCGTGAACTCCCGCATGATGTGGGCGAACCGCTCCGCCTCTTCCAGGTAGGCGAAGTGGCCGCTGTTCTCGAACACCGCGAGTGCGGCGTCGGGGATGCCCGATCGCAGGAGCCAGGGACACCTTGCCCGCCCACACAGTGTGGCGGCTCTCAGACGTACGACTCATGGCGTTGCCGATTTCCAGTTCAGTTCCCGTCCACAGCCGGAGCGGTCAGCACATTGCTCTCGGCGACGCTGCCCTGGTCGTTCGGGCCGGCTGGGGCGATCCGTCGATTTCGTGACGAGGCCAAATTCCCGAGTCCTAGACTGCTGAGCAGGCGCGGCGGCGCCGTTCGTCGCCGGGGGCGAGGGGATGGGTGCCATGCAGTCTCGGTCGACACCGTCCGGACCCCGATCCGAGAACCGACGCGACACGACGACCGCCGGTGGGGCCAACCGCGAGATGCCGCCCGAATTGGGGTCGGACGCGGTCGGCGTATTCGAAGGCCGAACCTTCATGTTGTCCAATTCGGGCGGGGACGTACTGGCGGACTCCATCGGTGGTCTGGTGCACGACGACACCCGCTACCTCAGCCGGTGGGAGTTGACCATCGACGGGGCCGCTCCACTGGTGCTCAGCGCGAGCACCGTCGATGCGTACTCGGCGGCGTTCTTTCTCGCCAACGCGGAGATCCGGGGCCTGAAGGCGAACCGGGTCGGTGTGCGGCGGGAACGGTTCGTCGGAGACGGCATGTGCGAGCGAATCACGGTGCAGTACTTCGGCGTCGAACCGATCTCCATGCGCCTGCGGCTGGACGTCGGCGCCGACTTTGCCGATCTCTTCGAGATCAAGAGGTCGGGTCCGAGCAGGCTGCCCGACATCCGACGTACCCATCAGCCGGACGGGTCCGCCCTGCGCTTCTCGTACCAGAAAGCGCGGTGGTCGGCGGTCTCCAGCGTCGAGGCCGAGCCGCATGCAGACCGGGTCGAGGGGGATTCCCTGGTCTGGGACCTGGACCTGACGCGTGGCCAGACCTGGAGTTGCGAGCTGCGGGTGCTGCTGAACTGCCAGGGTTCGGACTACCAGCCGGTCAACCGCACCTTCGGCGAAGCCCACGATCCCGGCGCGGACGACCCGGCATGGCGATGGAGGGCGAACAAGCCGCACCTCAGTGCGGACTCGGAGTTGTTGAGCAACGTATACCACAAGTCGGCCACCGACCTGGTGTCGATGCGAATAGCGAAGGACATCCGCGGTGAGCGGGTCGTCCTGCTCGCGGCCGGCATGCCCTGGTTCCTGACAATATTCGGGCGGGACACGCTGATCACCGCGTACCAGAGCATTACGTGCGGCCCGGACGTCGCCCGGGGGGCGCTCGTCACCCTGGCCGCGCATCAGGGCAGCGTCGTCGACAACTTCAGCGACGAGGAACCTGGAAAGATACTCCACGAGTTCCGGTCGGGCGAGCTGACCCAGCTCGGCATCAAGCCGTACGGCCCCTGTTTCGGGTCCGCTGACACCACCCAGCTGTGGCTTATCCTGCTCTCCGAGTACTGGCGGTGGACGGGCGACGACGCGTTGGTCCAGCGGTTGCGGCCCAACGCCGAGGCGGCTCTGCGGTGGATCGACGACTTCGGGGACCGCGACGGTGACGGTTACGTCGAGTACGGCACGCGCTCGCACGACGGCATGCGTAACCAGTGCTGGCGAGATTCGCCGGACGGCGTGCAGTTCGCCGACAGCACGCTGCCGACACTGCCGGTCGCGACCTGCGAGATCCAGGGTTACACCTACGACGCCAAAATCCGCGCCGCGGAACTCGCCGACGGGCCATGGGCCGACCCCGCTTTGGCCCGACGGCTGCGTGCCGAAGCAGCCGATCTGCGAAAGCGGTTCAACCGTGACTACTGGCTGCCGACGCGGGGCGGTTACTACGCGATCGGCCTCGACGCCGAGAAGCGTCCGATCGACTCGATCACCTCGAACATGGGCCACCTGCTCTGGAGCGGAATCGTCCCGCCCGACCGCGCCGAGGCGGTGGCCCGGCAGTTGATGTCCGACGAGATGTTCTCCGGCTGGGGCGTCCGGACCCTGTCCACCGAGGACCTGGGGTACAACCCCATCGGCTACCACCTCGGCACCGTGTGGCCGCACGACAACTCGATCATCGCCGCTGGGCTCGCCCGCTACGGCTACCGCGATGAGGCGAACCGCATCGCGATGGCGATGCTGGAGGCGGCCGCCCACTTCGAATACCGCCTGCCCGAGGCGTTCTCCGGGTACGACCGCTCGCTCGGCCGGCGACCCGTGCCCTACCCGACCGCCTGCAATCCCCAGGCCTGGGCCAGTGGGGCGCCCCTGCTGTTCCTGCGTACGATGCTCGGGCTCGACGTCAGCGACGGGACCGTCGCCACCGATCCGCGCATCCCCGAGGGGCTGGGGAGCATCCGGCTGACCGGTGTCACCGTGCACAACGCGCGACAGACCGTCGAGGCCACCGGCTCGCGCTCCACCGGATGAACCACCGGGTGCGCCAGCGCCGCCGTACCCGGACGCTGCTCGTGACCGACCATCACCTCGCGGAGGCGACGAGCGATCCCCGAAACCGGAGGCGGCCTGCCCACGATGGGTGGGGACGGGTGGATAACGCGGAGTCTCCTCGATCGGGAACTACCCTGCCCGGCGGACCCTGCGGTCAGGGGTGCTCCTCGTCGAGCGCCGTACGCGCATCGAGGTGCTTACCCCGGGCGCGCTCCAGGGCGTATGCGTTCACGCCGAGCGCCTTCACCCCAGCGGTACGCACGGCGGTGAGGTCGGCAGCGTCGTCGGGGTCCGGTATCTGGCCGAGCGCTGCGAACGCGGCCTCCGCGACGCCGCTCAGGCGAGCCGCGCGGGCGTGGTCGCCCTCGGCCGAGGCGAGCGCGGCACCCGCCACGCAGACGTACGGCACGAAGTCGGCCCAGCCGTTCCGAAAGACCCGCTCGCGGCTTTCGGCCATCAGCCTCTTCGCCACGTCGAGGTTGCCCAGCCCCAACTCGCAGAGGGCGAGATTGTGCGTTTCCGAGGTGACCATCCTGGGCTGGTTCAGAGCCTCGTTGAGGGCAATGCTGTCCTGGTAGAGCACCCGGGCACGGCTGAGGTCGCCGGACATGCGGGCCACGGCGGCCAACACGTGCCTCGGTCGTTCCTCGAGGCTTCGGTCGCGGGAGCGCAGCGCGACGTCCAGGGCCTCGCGGGCGCGGGCCTCTCCGCCGCGCAGGTCACCGCCGCGGAGGGCGACCCGGGCGAGGCTGTACCGGGCCTCCACCTCGCCGGCCGGGTCGCCAGCCGCCTGGGCGCGCTCGACCTCGGCCCCGCTCATGCGTACCACGGCATCGGTCTCACCGCGTCGGAAGGCCGAACGGACATTCTCACTGAAACTCATCGACGTTTCCTCATATTCGCCAATCGCCGTTCGGCAGGTCAGCGCAGCCGTAAACGGCTCTTCCCGACGTGCGCGGTACCGACGTAACGCCGATTCCGGCGAGCGCTTCGGACGTGTCTGCGCTGACTGGTGCCCCACCGGCCCGCGCACATCCCAAGAACGGTAGTCCGACCGACTTGACAGGCTCTTACTCGCATGCACCGGTGCTGCTCCACACACATTCGACCCGCACGCTTTCGTCAGGACCAGGTCGGACTACGGAAGGCGGGAGTTATAGGAATGTGGATAGAGGCCGTGCGCGCGTCAAGTCGTGATCCATTGCCCCCCGATACCGTCGAGGCGAAAACCGAGAGCATCGGGAATTCCGGAGTCCTGCCGTCGTCGAATTGGAGTCGGGATGAGACCTTCGGATCCTGGCCAGCTATCGAGGGGGAGTGCATGCAGGGGGATCTGGTAAGTCTTGCCCAGCTTCTGGGGCGGAACGCGAACGAGCATGGTGACCGGCCGGCCGTGCGCGTTGGTGGGCACATGCTCACCTGGGCCGAGGTGGACCAGCGGGCGCGCGCCGTGGCCGGACTGCTCGGTAGATCCGTCGCCCCGGGGGATCGCGTCGTGCTGTCGTTCCCGACCGACGTGGATTTCCTGCCGGCTCTGTTCGGCTGCTGGTACGCCGGAGCGGTGGCGGTGCCGGTGCCCCCCGGCCGGGTGGGTGAACGCACTGCGGCACATGCGCAGGCGTCGATGATCGTCACCGTCGAGGAACTCGCCGAAGCGTTCCCGGGCCGATGCGTCACGGTCGGCCAGGCGATGGAGGCCAGCCTCGCACCGGAACCGGCTGCCCACGAGGTGGCGGTGCTCCAGTACACGTCGGGTTCCACCGGTTCACCCAAGGGTGTGCTGGTGAGCCACCGCAACTACTTCGAAAATTTGCGCATGCTCGACGAGTTCACCCGGTCGATCGCGCCGCCGATCCGTGATCTGCAAATGGTCTGCTGGTTGCCGCACTTCCACGACATGGGCCTGGCGCTGCTGATGTTCACCGTGCTACGGGCCGGGACGGCAACCCTGATCCCACCGATGAGCTTCGTGAAGGATCCCGGCGTGTGGCTGCGCACGATCGGTGAGGTCGGCGGCAACCTCACGGGTGCGCCCAACTTCGCCTTCGATCTTTGTGTGCAGCGGGTGCCCGCCAGCGAGACGGCCGGGCTCGACCTCAGCTCGATGCGAGTCGTGCTCAACGCTGCCGAGCCCGTGCGGCCGGACACCGTGGAACGGTTCGCCGAGCACTTCGGCCCGGCCGGTTTCCGTAGGGAGGCGATGGCGCCGTGTTTCGGACTGGCCGAGGGCACGGTGTTTGTCAGCGGGGTGCGGGACGGCGACATGCCCCGGACGGTCCGCTTCGACCGTGAGTCCCTGCAGACCGGGGTCGCCGTCGAGGAACCCGTGGCGGGCTGGCCGATGATCGGCTGCGGTCAGCGGCCCGAGGGGCTCACGGTGCGGATTGTCGACCCGAAGACACTGGTCGATTGCGGGCCGGGCGTGCTCGGGGAGATCTGGGTACACGGCCCCAGCGTTGCCTGCGGCTACTGGCAACGTGACGACAATTCCGCCGTTTTCGAGGCTCGGGTGGCTGGCATCGACGAGCAGCCGTACCTGCGCACCGGCGATCGCGGCTTCCTCTGGAAGGGTGAACTGTTCGTCACCGGCCGGCTCGCCGACCTGATCGAGATCGACGGCTGGCTGCTGCATCCCGAGGACGTCGAGCACACCGTCGAACGCAGCTCCCCGACGCTGCACGGGCGGCGGTGCGCCGTGTTGCCGTACGGGAAGAGCGGCGACCGCCTTGTCGTCGCCGCGGAGGTCCGGCTCCCGCTTCCGCTCGCCGCGCAGCGGCGGGCGGAGCTCGAGTCCGTGATCCGTGAAGCGGTGAAAGCCGAGCACGGCGTCGACGTCGCTGCGATCGTGCTGATGCGCACCGGTGGACTTCCGGTGACCACGAGCGGCAAGGTGCAGCGGGTGAAGGCGCGCGCCCTAATCGCCGAACAGATGCCCGAAACCGGCACCGAGGACGCCGTCCGCCAGGTGAAAGGGCCGATCAGTTGAATTCCGCCCTCGATCCGGCCGCCATGGAACAGGTTCCGCTCTTCTCGCGGGATCTGCCGACGAGTACGTACGTCGTGCTGGAGCAGGCCACCAAGGGCTACGGCGACCGTGACGCGCTGGTCATGCTCAGCGAGAACGGCACCGCGCCGGAAATGTTCACCTACCAGCAGTTGCTTTGCCGGACAACCAGGGTAGCCAATGCGCTGTCCCGGCTCGGGATAGGTCGCGGTGACGCGGTTGCCCTGCTGTCGTGGTCAGCGGCGCCGCCGCGATGCCGCCGACGGTCCGGCAGGCGGTCGAGGCACGCACCGGGGTGCCGATCTGTGACGGGTACGGGCTGACCGAGGCCACCTGCGCGTCGGCGCGCATATTGCCCGGGAACCCGCGGTCTGGGTCGGCCGGGCTGCGGATGCCGTACCAGCAGATCCGGGCGGTGAGTCCGGCCGACGGCAGACCACTGCCGCCCGGGGAGACGGGCGTCAAACCGGCGTTGCGGGCCGATGCGGTCCGTCGGGTGCTCGTGGCCGACATCCCCGGCATCGAGGTGGTGGTCGGGGTCGAGGACGGAACCCCCATGGCGGAGGTCACGGCCGGGAACGAACAGGCAGACCAGGTCCGGGAGTCGCTTGGGCGTTATTCGTTCCGCTGGATATTGCGTATCGCCTGACGGGACGCGAGCATCACGCTGTTCCGTGCGGATCTCTGGCAGAGACGCGGAGTCGGTTACGGCGCTTGCCCGGCGACTGGCCGAATTCGTGGGCACGCACGGCATCCTTTCCGCACCTTCGCGAGCTGGGAACGCCGGTTCGTGCGGGCGGCGAACGGATGATCGGCCAGTCGGATGCCGAGACGGTAGATGATCGAGTTGTGCGGCCAATTGCCGCCGGCGTTGGCAATCCTGGCCGCTGGGGGCGTATCAGGTTCGGGTGGCCAGATGGCTGCGCCGCAAACACCGTCGGATCAACTGGAAAGACCTCCGTCGACGCTACTGCGGCGGCGGCTGGTGGCCCACCACCCCAGGAAGGGGAACTGTTCAACCCGACTACGGTGGCGATCGCCCGCTACCGATATCGAGGATCAGCCATTCCCACTCCTTGGCCAAGCACCTGAGGAGCGCATCCCAGCTGGGGCTTGTGGAGCGCCCGGTGTCGTGAGAGTGGCACGCCGGGTGCGGAAAGCGGCCCGAAAAAACGGACCGGTCGAAAGACCAGCACCGCGTTTCGGGCCGACTTTCACACTCACGTCAGTCGCACATACACGCCTTGATCGCCGCCCTGACCCAGCTGACTGTGATCCAGCTACCCGCCTACGCCCCCGACCTCAATCCCACCGAGGAGTGAACGTGCTTCCCCTAGCGGAAGGCGAAGGGCGCTCATATTCCTGTTCGGGATTGGCTGTCCGCCTCAACCGATCGCCGCGATAGCGCGGCAATCGCGGGCGCCTTGATCGGATGCTCATCATCGCAATCGCCAAGGAAAGGTAGCTGGGGCCCGAGATTAACAGCGAAGTTGACGCTCAGGGCCACGCCGGCGGATCCAGTGGCAAGGTCAGTTGACAAACGCAGCAGTCGCCGCCCAGGGAAGATCAATTCGCCACGATGGTACATAGCGTGCCGAGCGAGCTTGTCCAACTGCATGCGGACCGTGGAGGCGTCCGGTGCTGGATTATCATGCGCCCTGACTCCGAGGTAGTAGATCATACTGGAGCGTCCTTCGAACAGACCCGGGGCATAAACGAAGTCAATCGTGCTAATCTTATCGGCCGAATCCAAAATTCGGCGCAGGTCGGAATCTTCACGGTATTTCAAATATTGGCGGACCACCAAGGCGAGACCCAAGGTGCCCTGCCCGAGGTATGGAAGGAGTCTTCCGTTACCGTCTGGGAGTTGAAGCAGACCATCTTCTTCCTTCGCCATGTCGAGATCCTGGCGTAAGGCGACTCCCGCCACGTCGAGCCACTCTGGGTCAGCGGTAGCCTCGAACATGCGGACGAATAGGAGCGCAGCCCCGGCGGCCCCAGATGTAAGGCCCGGCATCTTCGGAAGGAAAATGCCCGTCTGACTATCTTTCCCTCCGAGTTTAAATGCATCCCGAAGGCGCAGCGATATTTGCTCTGCCCGCGCGAGGAGCTGAGGGTCTTCGTAGGCATTTCCAAGAAACAGCAGATTCAGCGCTATGCCACTCAGGCCACTTGAAAGATCGGCGGTAGCCACGTTGTCCTCAAGTTCTGACGCTCTTTCCAGGACTGCCCGGGCATGATCTTGGTATCCCAAGGCATGCAGAGACCATGCGATCCCATGGAGCCCATCGTAGAAACCGCACAACGGTGACCTAAACTCGGCCACACGGTCGACCAACCATTGGACATGGCGTGGATCGACCTCCTGCCCAATGGCCGACAGTGCAAATAGCGTGCCTGCGGCGCCATGAGAGAGGTCCAAGCCTCCCATACCCTTGAACTGCGCCGCATCGCCCGGGAAGAGCCTATCTCGCCGCTCCGGGGTGGCTGCGGCGAGAATGCCCCTGGCAAGGGAATCCAGCAACTCGCGCCAGTTCGTTTCTGGGTGATCTCGCTCAGGCCAACAAACTGTCGGCAGGCCGGATGGTTCGGCACCGCCAAGGGTGAGGCTTCCGCCCGAAGCGCGCTCAAGCAGCGCCAATGTTTCGCTGGTATAGCCTGCCGGGGTTGGAAAAATAGAGTCGATCGACCTCGAAATGTATTCTGCCTTGGTGTTGTCCAACGATATGAGGACTTGAAGGGGGAGGAATATATGAAGCCGAAGGCATGCCAAAGCGTATAAATCGACTGCGACTCCCTTACGGGCGGCGGGAGAGATGAAGCCCGCCGCACCTAATGGAGGCGGTGACTCATCATCGGCGGAGAAGGACAATTCAAAGTCGACCAAAGCAATAGTACCATCGGGTCGGACCATGATATTCCCGGGATGAAGGTCCGCAAAAACAATGCCGAGCAGATGCAGATGCTCAATGATCGCTGTAACCTGGGCGATGACATCCAGTGCCCAGGTTGTGTATTCCTCGATGTACGTATCGGATGGACCAACACGGGCGAGAGGGTAGCGCCGAGTGATCTCCCAATCCAGATTCTGGCCCTCGATGTACTCTTCGACCAAGAAGTGGTGCTCCCAGCCGAGTCGGTGCTCGTACAACTCCGGCGCCCAGTTCACGCCGGCGATCCGCTGCAAAGTGTCGCGTTCATGCAAAAGCCGCGTTACTGCATCTTGTCCACGCGCGTCCAACCCGGCATATGGTCGAGCCTCTCGGAGCAGTACTCGCCGACCGTTTCGCTCATCCGTTGCCAGGTAAAGCCCGCCGGCATTGGAGATGTGCAGAGCATCCTCTATTTGAAATGGAAAGTCATCCTCGCTATTCGCTTCTCGCAGTTCTGTCTCACTAAGCTCCTGCAGTACAATATCGGGAGGGTTGACCCAGGAGGGCGTCGTGAAAAGGAGGTCTCTCCGATCCGGTACGAGCGCGCCATCCGGTCGACGCATCGCGGGCACCCGGGCTCCGTCTCCGTCATAACAGTAAAGCTCGGTGAAGGCGCCATACCTGATGTAGAGCGGTCCGTTGCCCCAGCGTAGGTCATTTAGAATGTAAGGCCCTGGAATCCCCTGAAGTTCTTCCCCAAGCGTTTCCAGTGCACGCTCCAGTACCGAAACGTCCTTGGGGTATATCGTTATGAACTTACCGCTCGAAGAGCGGGCCGCATATTTTGAGTTTATCAGTCTCGAGACTCTTGCAGATCTTAAGAACTTGAACGGGATAGATTCTTTCTCGCAGTAACTCCATACGATGTCAAGCGCTGCAATGGCTTGGGGCTCCGCAGTGGAAACGTGAATCTTCCAACCCTGTTCAGCGAGGACCTCTTCCTTTGGGGTCAACACGATCCAGGGCCCGTTAGAAGCGCGCTTCCACCCATAGGGGGTAGACCTTAGCGTGGCAGGAAATAGATCATCTTCCTCTTGCGCAGAAAAAGGGTCGTCATAGAACAGCGTTCCCTTTCTCATGTATAGCTCGTGTCGATTTTCCATTTTTTCCTGTTTCAGGCATTGAGGTGACATCAAGGGCGTACTGCAAGGAAGGCCAGAGGACGGTTTTGGGGATGCAAGGGAACGTCTTTGTGCGGAAAAGGCGTGGTGGTGATATCGATGCAACATCGATATCACCACCACAGTCCAGCTGCTAATCAGCCTTCAGGCGAGTCCTGATTGAAATCAACCTCGCCGTCGAGGAATAGCGGCAATGGGATTTGACGAGCCGCTCAGGTCATCGCGGCGATATTCCAGCGTTACCTAGTTCAGGTGCGTGATGCTGCTGATCATGCTGCCAACTTCTGCGCGGATGATCGGCTTCTTGGCCTGCAGAGCAAGGATCTTGGACATGGGACTTCCTTCCAGTCTAGACTTTGGTCTGCCTGCTGTGGGACAGCGAAATCCGCACTCTCCACACAGGAGGATGACCCTTGCCGACAAGGTTAGGCAGACGTACTGGATTTTTACTGAATAGACCTGAAGGACTACCGGATAAATGTGAAGGATTCAGGGTGCGGTCCTGGGTAGCCTGCTGAATTTCCGGGGCGTCATGGTCGAGCAGATCACCCGCCTGATCGAGTAGACCGAGCGGCCGAAGATGAGCGCGCACGTCATCCCAGGCGAGACCAGCATGCACGTCGGGCTGACCGGCTCGTTCATCCTCGCCCGTTCCGCGGAGGGCGGCTGGGTCGGCAACCTCGAGAACCGATGGTCGCGTACCCGATGCTGGGACGTACCGCTGCCCGGCGGCGAGTTCCAGACACCGGGATGATGACCAGGCTGTCGTAGTAGGTCGATCCGATGCCGAGATCGACGATGACTCCCTCTCGTCCAGAGCTTGCACACCGGGCCCTGGGATGGTGTGTGTCGACCGGTCCACTCTGACGAGAAAGAGCTGATTGCTGTGCATGGGCTCGACCTCGAAATTTCGGTCTGCCTGAGCCTGCCACCCGGCCTACCTAAGCTTCCAACTGTTCGGTCTCGGCATCGCCGAGCCACCATCCACGGCGCCTGCCAGCGCACCTCGCGAGAACGAAGGAGTGGATATGACAAAGGTTCTGATCGTCCTGACCTCGCACGACGAACTGGGTGACACTGGACGCAAGACGGGCTTCTGGCTCGAAGAACTGGCCGCGCCCTACTACCGGTTTCGGGACGCAGGGTGGGACGTGACGCTCGCCTCGCCGAAGGGCGGGCGGGCGCCCCTGGACCCGAAGAGCAACGAGCCGAACTTCCAGACCGACCAGACGCGACGGTTCGAGGCCGACGCGGAGGCGGAGGCCCAGCTCGACAAGACGCTGCGGCTGGACTCGGTGTCCGCCGAGGACTACGACACCGTCTTCTACCCGGGCGGCCACGGCCCGCTGTGGGATCTTTCCGAAGACGAGAACTCGATCAAGTTGATCGAGCAGATGACCGAGGCGCGCAAGCCGATCGCCCTGGTGTGCCATGCGCCGGGCGCGCTGCGTCACGCTAAGGCTCCGGACGGGACGCCGTTGGTCGCAGGAAGGCGGGTCGCCGGTTTCACCGACAGTGAGGAGGAGTTCATGGGTCTGACCGAGGTCGTGCCCTTCCTGGTGGAGGACGAACTCGTCGCCAAGGGAGCCGACTTCTCCAAGGCGGGCGACTTCGAGTCGTATGTGGTGACCGATGGGTTGCTCATCACCGGCCAGAATCCAGCCTCCTCGGGACCGGCCGCAGACGAGCTGATCGCGCTGGTCGGACGGACCACCGCATAGCTCTGGCTCCGGATGTGGTCTCCGGTGGGCACCCACCGGAGACCACGTGTCGTCCGGGGGCGGCTCGCGTCGCAACGCCGTACTTGTCGCCGGAGGCATACAGATCCTGGCCCTCCCGGGCGTCCTCCGCCTCGCCGTACCCCGCGAGGTGGGTGAATTGCTCCTCATCGAGGAGCGTTCGATCGCTGTCATCGGTGCCCATGCACGGCATGGCAGGAACTGCCTCTTGACGACGACTTCGGTGAACAATGAGTGGACCCGGCCGCGTCGCGAATCCAGTTTCCTATCACTCCTGCGGCGTACGCTTTCGAGGAATTCCGTGCCGAAGAGGGGAAGAGCCTTGTCAGGGACCCGATGGGGTGACCAGGGCACCGGAGAAATCCTCGCGATTGGCCGGGCGGGTGGTCGCCGTCGGGGTTGGGCGTAGGGGTAAAGGGGCTGGCCGTAGAACACCTCTTCCCACAGAGATCCGTGACATGGGCGGAAGATTGTCCCCAGCGGAGGAAAGCGAGAAGAAGATGAGAATCCTTGTCGTGGGCGCGACCCAGGGCATCGGTCGCGAGTTGGCTGCCGAATACGCCAGGCGGGGCAACGAGGTGATCATCACCGGGCGGTCGGCGGAGCGGGCCGAGGCCGAGGCCGCGCAGTTTGCGGCCGAGACCGGAAGCCGTGTGTCTGGCTTGGGGCTTGACCTGTCCCAGCCGCACTCGGTGGCGGACGCGCTCGGCAAGGTGGAGCGGGTGGACCGACTTGTTGTTGCGGGGATGATTCGAGACAACAATACCGTGGCGTCCTTCGCGGTGCCGGCGGCGGTGACACTGGCGACCACCAAGATCGTCGGTTACGCGGCGGTGGTAGCCGCCCTGCACGACCGACTCGCATCAGACGCCGCTGTGTTGCTGTTCGGTGGCATGGCGAAGGACCGCCCCTATCCAGGCTCCACCGTGCTGTCCACCGTCAACGCCGGCATGGTCGGCCTGGTGCGTACCCTGAGCGTGGAACTCGCCCCGGTGCGGGTCAACTCGGTCCACCCGGGTGCTGTCGTCGACAGCCCCGCATGGGCGGACAAGCGTGCCCTCCTTGAACCCTTGCGCAAGATCTCCCTGACCGGGGAGCTGCCGACCATGCGGCAGATCGTCGAAGGGTGCCTGTTCCTGCTGGAAAACCCGGCTGCCAACGGCGTCAACCTCACCCTCGATGCCGGACGCGCATAGCGCTCATGCGCGAACGAGAGGGCCTCCGTTGACGGCCACTCCACTGGCCGGACGGCGCGCTGGGTGTCGCGGTCGCCCCGAACCGACACGACAGCGGTCGGCATCCTGGGCCGGATGCTGCCTCGCCGCATCGCGCCGACGTTGCGCGCGGACAGCCTGGTCAACGACGGTACGGCGCTGGTGATCTACACGCTCGCGGTAACCTCCTCGCGCTGATGACGCCACCGACCGCGTACCTGATCGCCGAGGCGGCCCCGAGGTGTCCGGCGTCCTCGCGGCCGTGGTCACCGCTCGCTCATGCCCGCTCCGTGAGTGCATCTCGGGAGTTACTGATGGCCGTCTGAGGAAGAAGCATGGCAGCGAACGCGCGCGCCGCGGCATTGGCCCGTTCCGCCACTCTGAGCAGTACCTCCCACTCAAATGGCGGCCCTGCGACCTTGAGCCGGCAAAGTCCTGCGGCTTCGGATTTCTCGGCCACTGACTCCGGTACGGCAGCTATTCCGAAACCCCGCCCCACCAGATCGAGCAGCATGTGCACGTCCCCGACCGAAACCGCGCTGATGCGGTTGCAGCCGGGCCGGGTGGCGAAGGCCTCGTCGAGTACCTCTCGGGCAGCCCACGACGACGCCAGGTCCACGAACCGTTCGGACGCCAACACCTCCCAACTCACCTCGTTCTCGCGCCCTAGTGGGTGGTTGTTCGAGGTTAGGAAGACGAAGGGCTCGCGGCGCAGAACGACACCGGCGCCCGCACGAAGTGTGTCAGCGTTGTCGTCTGGCGGGCTCTGGGCAACCAACGCGACGTCGATCACGTTGGTATGAATCCCCTCAAGCAGGCGGTTTGTCGGCGCCTGTTCGAAGGCCAACTCTGTGCCCGGGTTTCGCTCCGCGAAGATGCTCAACAAATCGGCGAGGTCGACAAGGTTTCCTAGGCACTGCTCCGCACCAATCCGGACGGAGCGGGAAGTACCGTTGCCCGGAACCTGGGCCAACTCGGCCTGCGCGGCGTGGGCGTCCGCAAGCATCCGGCGCGCCCGTGTTAAGAACACGGTGCCGGCCGGCGTGAGTGAGGCGCCGGCCGGCACGCGATCGAACAGGCGAACGCGTAGCTCGCGTTCGAGGGCTCGAATTGACGAGGAGAGCCCTGGCTGCGAGACGTAGGAGCGCTTCGCGGCGCGGGTGAAATTCCCCTCTTCAGCAACTGCGAGGAAAAACTCCAACTGTCGAACGTCCATCCACCCCTCCTTGCGCCATCACTCGGACGTCTCAGCTGCTTGCATGCGGGCGCATGACTTTCTTGCCGTTGATGCGAAGCCCGTAAAGAGTATGAATGCGGCGACGACCAAACGTCGAGGAGGGGTTGAAAGCACCCAGGGTGCTTCCGACAGCACACACCGGTGCGGGAGAAAACCCTGCTGATCGCTGCCGCGTTTGCCGCGTCGGCGCTTGACGCGAGCAGTCGCGGCCGCGCCGCGCGTACTCCCAAATGACGTTGAACAGGATGGCCGACGCCTCGTGGGAGAGCCCGTAGAAGAGGACGGCGGGACGCTGCCCGTGACTAGACTTCAGGGCGCTCGCAAGTACCGCAGATACAAACGGCAGAAACGCGACCTGTAATAGCAGCAGGATGTTGAACAAGACTAGTCGATCCGCGAGGACTCATGATCAAAATCATCGCTTTGCGCCCGGCGCCCTCGCATCAGGTCAGGCCCAGGAGATCGGGCGACGCGGCCTCCGAGTGCAGCGAAGAGGACACCTGCGCATCCTCGTAGGACCACATCCCATCGCGAACCGCCCGATCGTCGGCTATCGGCATCTTCACCCCGCTGAGGCAGAGGTGACCTGTAGGGAGCTTCTTCCCGTAAGCACCCTCCGCAAACACGGTGACCCGAACCTGGTTTTTCCGCCTACACAGAGGTTGGGCGCAGGTCAGGCCGTGCAGGTGTCCGGGCATTGCGCCGTACGACTAGTCCTCAGCGTGGCCCGCGCGAGCGCGTCGTGCAGGGTAGGTTTCTGCGCCGCCAGGATCCGCTGGGCGTCGGGCCACGAACTGGCCTGAAAGGGACACCTCGGCTGTCCGCTCCGCCGCAACAACAATCTCCTATTGGGCGTGCGATCGAACGCCTTCCTAACGTTGACGACGAGGACAGGAGGGAGGGCGACCACCGTGATCGCACCTCTGACGGACGGCAATGGGAAGTGACCAAAACTTGTGAATGATCTGCAATTCAGGGTCCTGGGTCCGTTGCGGCTGTGGCGCGACGGACGGGAGATCGACGCCGGCCCGCGCCAACAGCGCTGTCTGCTGTTGATGCTGCTGATCCAGGAGGGTAGGCCGGTCAGCACATCCGAGTTGGTGCAGCTGCTGTGGGGTGGCGAGCCGCCCGCCAGCGCTGTGAATGTGATCCACAAGTATGTCGCGGCGTTGCGACGGATCTTCGAACCGGACCTGCCCGCGCGGTCCTCGGGTACCCGTCTGCTGCGCCACGGCGACGGATACCGCCTGATCTCCGGCCCTGACAGCCTGGACCTCAGCGCCTTCCGCAGAACCGCCGCCATGGCGCGGGCGGCGCTCGCGGCAGGACGCCTCGTCGAGGCCCATGACCTGTTCCTCGATGCGCTCCGTCATTGGCATGGGTCGCCCGGTGACCGGGTTGGCGACAACGCAACCGCCGCCAGCGCCTTGGCCGCACTGGAAAACGACCTGTTTACGGTCGTGGCGGAGGCCGCCAGGCTCGCACTTCGGCTGAACCGACCGAACAGCATGCTCACGTTCCTGTGGCGAGCGGTGGCGTGCGGCGCCCTCAACGAGCAGGTACACGCTCTGCTGATCCAGAGCCTCGCTGCTGCCGGGCAACAGGCCGAGGCGCTGGCGGTGTTTCAGACGATCCGTGATCGCCTCGTTGGCGAGTTGGGTATCGACCCCGGTGCCGATCTGCAGGCGGCCCACCGGCAGGTGCTGCTTCAAAGCGTTACGGCAGCGGGCAGCGGCGGCGCGAGGGCTTGGCAGGCCGGCCACGACCCGGCCGTCGGGGTGAGCTGACATCTACCCGCCGGCGGCGGGAGCGGTCGGTGATGGCGCTGAACTCGCCGAACGGCAAGTCGAAGACGTCCTACAGGACGAACGCGAGCCCGTCAGGCGGGAGTCAGTCACTTGCTTCGTCCCGGCCGGTCATATCGATTGACCGGCGGGTCCACGCCGGTGACATGCCGGTCCCCACGCGGGTGCACGATTCGAGACGACGACGTGGACTTCCATCGCGCTCGGGCCGCCGCTTCGCGGGGTGGCGGTCGGCCTGTTTCACCCACAGCGTTCGGGGTCGTAGGGACACACTGCGATGAGGGGGTCGGCACACCCTCTCGGCCCGGCCCACGGAGATCCTCGGACAGGTTTCCCGAGGATCTCCGTGGTGACTGACGTTCGATCCCGTCGGTCAGTGCGTGGACGGACCGTTGTACGTACCGCCCGCCCATTGTTGAACAGCCGGGCGATGCGCCTCCTCGTCGGTCGTGCCGAAGGGCGCCTCGTACGCCGTCACCGTGCCGAAGTTGTAGGCGCTTTCGGTGTGCAGGATCTGGTCGACACCGGTGACCTCGTCGGAACGACGCACCCGGAAGCCGATCGTCACATCGATGACCTTTACCAGCAGCCACGACAGCGCCAACGAGTACGCGGCGACGGCGAAGGCACCGATAGCCTGCTTCAACAACTGTCCACCGCCAGCACCGGCGACCAGACCGTCCGTCAGGTCGAACACTCCGATGAGGAGCGTGCCGACGAAACCACCGACGGCGTGGACTCCCACGACATCCAGCGAGTCGTCGTAGCCGAACCGGTCCTTGAGGCTGACGGCCCAGGCACACACGACACCAGCGATAATGCCAATGGCTATCGCGCCCCACGTGTTCACGACCGCGCAGGCCGGGGTGATGGCCACCAGGCCGGCGACCGCTCCCGAGGCAGCGCCCAGCGAGGTGAAGCCGCCCTTGCGGACCCGCTCCCAGACGAGCCAGCCGATCATGCCGGCGCCGGCAGCCACCTGCGTGTTGAGGAAGGCGACGCTGGCGGTGCCGTTCGCGGCGAGGGCTGATCCGGCGTTGAACCCGAACCATCCGAACCAGAGCAGGCCCGAGCCGAGCATCACGAGGGGCAGGCTGTGTGCCCGCATCGACTCCCGCTTGAAGCCGACCCGGTTGCCGAGGACCAGTAGCGCACCGAGGGCGGCCATGCCCGCGTTGATGTGGACTGCCGTGCCGCCAGCGAAGTCCTTGACGCCGAGCTTGAAGATCCAGCCGTCGGACTGCCATACCCAGTGGGCCACCGGGAAATAGACCACGGTCACCCAGAGGGCGACGAACAGCATCCACGCGCCGAACTTGGCGCGGTCAGCGATCGCTCCGCTGATCAGCGCGGGCGTGATGACGGCGAACATCATCTGGAAGACAGCGAAGGCAAGCACCGGAATGCTGCCGGTCAACGTGGTGTCCGAGATTCCGCTCATGCCCACGTTGGACAGGTCACCGAGAAGTCCGTGCCCACCCACGTCCTCGCCGAAGGCGAGCGAGTATCCGTAGGCCACCCAGAGGACGCTGACGATGCCCAGGCTGATGAAGCTCATCAGCAGCATGTTGACCACGCTCTTCACGCGGACCATGCCGCCGTAGAAGAACGCCAGTCCCGGGGTCATCAGCATGACCAGCGCGGCGCTGGTCAGGACGAATGCGGTGTCACCCGCGTCGAAGCCTTCTGGCATCGAGGTGCGCTCCATGTCGTGATCGTCGCCGCATCGAAAGCGGCGGCGGTTGGATGTCGTACGGAAAGAGGGCCGGCCGCCTCAGGCGAGGTCGGCGGCCACCAGGGCGGTGCAGCAGGTGTCGACGATGAGCCGGGTGACCGTGTAGGGGTCGACGTTGGCGTTGGGTCGACGGTCCTCGATGTAGCCCTTCTTGTCGATTTCCACCTGCCAGGGGATGCGGACGGAGGCGCCACGGTCGGAGACGCCGTAGCTGTACGCGCTCCAGGGCGCCGTCTCGTGTGCACCGGTCAGGCGGGCCTCGACGCCCGCGCCGTAGTTGCGGATGTGCTCCAGGGGCTTGTCGCCCCGGCCGAGGGCCTCGCAGGCCTCGATGATCGCCGCGTAGTTCTCTCGCATGGCGCTGGTGGAGAAGTTGGTGTGGGCGCCGGCGCCGTTCCAGTCACCCCGGGCGGGCTTGGGCTCCAGGGTGGCGGAAATGCCGAAGTCCTCCGCCGTGCGATGCAGGAGCCAGCGGGCGATCCAGAGCTGGTCGGAGACCTCCAGCGGCGACAGCGGGCCGACCTGGAACTCCCACTGGCCGGGCATGACCTCGGCGTTGATGCCGGAGATGGTCAGGCCCGCGGCCAGGCAGTTGTCCAGGTGCTTCTCGACCACGGCGCGGCCATAGATCTCGTCCGCGCCGACGCCGCAGTAGTAGCCACCCTGCGGGGCCGGGTAGCCGCCGTCGGGGAAGCCCAGCGGGCGGGAGCCCTTGAAGAACGTGTACTCCTGCTCGATGCCGAACAGCGGCTGCTGGGCCGCGAACCGCTCGGCCACCGGTCGCAGCTGGGCCCGTGTGTTCGACTCGTGCGGGGTGCCGTCGATGTTGAACACCTCGCACAGCACCAGCAGGTGCGCGCCGCCACGGATCGGGTCGGGGTAGGTGGCGACCGGCTCGAGGACCCGGTCGGAGCTGTGGCCCTCGGCCTGGTTGGTGCTGGAGCCGTCGAAGCCCCACGTGCCCGGCTCGGCGCCGTCGGCGATGATCTTCGTCTTCGACCGCAGCTTCGCGGTCGGCTCGGTGCCGTCGATCCAGATGTATTCAGCCTTGTACGCCATGTGTCTCTTTCTCCTGTGAGCGGGCCGGATGGCCCTCGAAATCGTGATCGGACGAACGGACGGCTCAGACCGCCGCGAGCGGCGCGTCCGTTCGCACGAGGTGGGTGTCTGCTGCCGGACTCTCGACGCCCAGCGCCGACGTGAGCAGCGTGACAACCGGGTTGTGGGCTCCCCGCTCGGCGTCGGAGAGCGGGGTGCCTCCCCAGCGGTCCCGCAGAGTTGGATCGGCCCCGCGGTCCAGGAGGTACTGGACCACGTCGAGGTTTCCCTCGGAAGCGGCCAGGTGCAGCGCGGTTCGTCGGTCGTAGTCGGCGGAGTTGGGATTCTTTCCCGCCGCCAGTGCGAGCCGGACGTACTCCAGATCACCGTGGCTTGCGGCCCACAGCAACCGTGTGGTCGACGCCACCTCCTCCTCGTTCCTCCCGCGCCGCGGGTCGCGTTTGCCGGATTCCTCGCCGGTGGCCAACGAGTCGTAGACGTGGAAGTTGAACCGGTTGACGAGTTCCTTGCAGAAGGCGACCCCCCGGACGGAGTTGCCCAGCGCGTCGAGGCGGGGCGACCAGACGCAGATGCCCATCACGCCGGGGACCACGATCATGAGTCCGCCGGAGACGCCGCTCTTCGCCGGCAGACCGATCGTGAAGGCGAACTCACCGGAGTAGTCGTACATCCCGCACGACGACATCAGGGACAGGCACTTGCGTACGGTGTCGGCGGAGAAGATCCGCTCCCGGGTGAGGGGATTGACGCCACCGTTGGCCAGCGAGGCGGCCACGACCGACAGCGACCGTGCGTCGACCTCGATGGAACAGCACTGGAAGTAGAACTCCAGCGTCTCGGTGAGATCAGTCCCGTCTGGAAAGGCATTGTGCTCGCGCATGAAGTAGCCGAGGGCGAAGTTTCGGTCCGCAGTGCGGCGTTCCGACAGGTAGACGGCATTGTTGAAACCAACCGCCTCGCCACCGGCCAGCTTTCGCCACGTCTCGGCGACGTGGTCGAAACGGTCGGCCATCTCCCAGCTGGGACGCAGCAGCGAGCAGCACATGATCGCCCCGGAATTGATCATCGGGTTGTGTGGGAGTCCCTCGTTGTTCAGCGTCAGTTCGTTGAACCCGCGCCCGCTGGGCTCGCGCCCCACGTGCTGGTGGACCTGTTCGGCACCGTGCTGTTCGAGCGCGAGGCAGTAGTTGATCGGCTTGCAGACCGACTGGACGCAGAACATGCTCTCCGCGTCTCCTGCCGCGAAGCGCTGCCCGTCGACGGTGCACAGCGCGATGCCGAACTTCTCAGGATCGACCCGGCCAAGCTGCGGGATGTAGTCGGCAACCTGGCCCTCGTCGGCGCCCCTGAGGCCCTCGTAGATCGCGAGGATCTCCATCCGCAGTGCGGCGAAGTCTGGAATGATGAAGTCTCCTCGCAGCGACTTCTCGATGACACCGCCACCGGTTTTGCACAACGCGGTAAAGCGGGCCAGATCGATTCGTGCCTGCGCCTCGACGCCTGGGGTGGAACGCAGCACGGCCCACACCTCGGCCGCACGCGGATCCGTCTCCAGGATTCCCGATGCGCGCAGCCGGTCGGAGAGCTCCGCCACCGCGATCGTGCCCTCGGGGTCGACGGTGAAGGACGCGAAAAGCTTCCCGTACTCGCTGGCGTCAAAATTGTCGATACCCAGGGTCTCGACGAGGCTGGGGGACCACGGCTGCTCGGTTCGGCGCGGTGCAGTTCTGGTCTTTCTGATCGGGGGCATGACGCAGCTCGACTACTCCGTAGAAGGTGATTTGAAAACGGTCGCCGGCGCGGTTTCCCGGCGAATCTTCCCGCTGCTGACCAGCGCGACCGGACGGGGTGCCGGTGAAATGAGCGGAGGGCGTGACGTTTGGGTGGGTTCTGCGGCGAAATCCGGTCGGCAACTTCGCACACTTCGAAAAGACTACGTAGGGCCAGTGCACAACCGCTTGATTCCAACTGACCAGAGGCTGGTCGCCGGGCCTGCGTTGAAATCGGTGCCGAGGTGCCCTGGTTTCTGGAGCTACGCCCGGCGGAAAATCGAAAATGGCCGAGGTCTTCTTGGAGGCAATGGGTCACCTCCGGCCCTTTCGTTTGCTCCCCCTCGTCGATATACCCAGAGACGGTGATGAAGGCCTAATCCGGGGTAAACGGTGTGACGGCCACCCGGGGGCGTTCTCAGGCCGGTACGCGAGCGGCGATCGCCGGTGCGAAGAGTGCAGCCCGTCGGTCGACAAGTTGGGTGGCGCGGAGGAACGCGGTGGCCAGCACCGGGTCCTGCTCCTTCAACCCGATCTACGGCCAGGGCGTGACCGTAGCCGCCCTGGAGGCAATCGGTTCCGCGGTGCGCATGGTGGTGGTGACGTCAGAACTGTGAGCGTCTCCGCGATCGCCAGCATCCCGTCGTCGATCGGCGGCACGCTGCCAAACCGGTTGCTGACGCAGACGATCCAGGTGTCGTTCTCCTGGGCGAGAACCAAGCCGCTGTGCAGATTGCCGGGGTAAGCGGTGGGGGCCGGACCTGAGCCTCGACCAGACGGCGCCCGCTGGCGTCGCCTACCAGATTCCCCTCACCGTGCAACGCCAGCCCGGCGCACCGACGGTAGCCGGAAACCGGCTCACCCGTCGACATCGTACGGCGACGGACAAACCTGGCAACCCGCCACGATACGAACGGCCGGTAACACCTGGACAGCCGAGGTCGAACACCCCAACCATGCCGGTTACGCATCGCTGCGCGCGACCGTCACCGCCCTGGACGGCGCACGCCCGACCTGCGGTAATTGGCAAACAGCGGAAGATGCGGTGTCGATGGCCCTGTCGAAGCTGTACGTTCGCTGGACAAAGACCACAAATCCGTACGCCTATGCCAGTCGCATGGTCATCCACGCCGTGATCGACGAGACCCGGTGCCCGTGGCGGCGTGAGCGGGCTTCCAGTCACGTCATCCCGGATCTTCCCGGGCCCGATCGTGCTGACTCTGTCGACGAACAGTTGCGGGTCCGGGCAGCGCTGACGCAGGTGCCCCGCGGCAAGGACCCGTTCGGCAGCGTCTGACTCGGGCGCACGCACCCGGTATTCGTCGCCTCCGGTGCTGCGCGGCCCCGGTCCGTGAAGGACCGGAGCCGCGCAGCGTCGTCACGGTATGAAGCTCCACAGTTGGTCGCGCTGGCCGGGGATGATGTCCCACTGCTCGACCCACTTGCCGTTCCAGGTGCCGTCCGAGACCGGCCCCAGATCGTCACCGAGAATGTCCAGCGTCTTGCCGGTCGCGTGATTGCGGACGTACCACTTGCCCCCGCCGGCCGCCTGCAGATACCACTGCTGCGACGGGTCCGATGGATTCAGCTTCACCTGGAGGATCTTCGCGCCGTTCCACGTTCCGCCGGATTCGAGGCCCAGCGCGTGACCGCTGAAGGCGTTCACGAAGACGATGTAGCCGGCGGCCGGGGCGGCCGTCACCGTCCAGTACTGGTCGGCCTGGTCCCTCTTCAGCCACAGCTGGACATGGGCGCCAACGCTCTTGTCGGCATCCCACTCCGGCAGCTCCGCCACCGAGTTGGTTCGGTCGTTGAGCAGTTTGTACTTCTGACCCACCCGGAGCCCGGAGACGGTCGCCGGTGGGGCGACGGCCGGGCTCGGCGAGGTGGTGGACGGACCCTGGCCCTGGGATCCGTCGCCGGCAGGGGGAACGGCGTCGGGACTGCCACCCGTCGGCGTCGGCGTCGGGCTCGGGCTCGCGGGCGTCGGCGAACTGCCGGGCTTGGCCGGGCCGCCGCCCAGCCGGGTGTCCTTCTCGTACGCGGAGACGTAGCGCGGCGCCGTGTCGGCGAGCTGGGGAACGTTCGCCCTGGGCACCCCACCGGCCGCGCGGACCGTCATGTCGCCCCACTGGAAGGCGGCGAGAGCGAGCCGGTACGGCTCGGCGCCGTTCAGGTCGGTCAGCTGTGCGCCCAGGTCGCACATGGCCATGCCGAGCGCCGGGATGGCGTCGTTCGGGTTCCACACCGAGGCCGACGCCGTCGCACGGTACTGGCTCCACAGCTCCGGGCTGAACTGGGCGATGCCCTGGTTACCCTCCGGCGACCGCAGGTTGGCGTCGAACTTCGAGGCCGCCATCAGTTGCGCCGCCACGAGTGGCGGGGTGACGGCCGGGCAGATCGAGCCGGCCTTGCGGATCGGGGCGACGTAGGCGGCCGGCACGGGGATCGGAGCCGACGGCGAGGCCTGCGTGGCCCTGGCGTCGATGCGGAACGGCTGCTGGTCGGCGTACCAACGCGCGTACGCCCCAAGGCGGTTGACGTGGACCCGGGCGGCGTCCGGAATGCCCTTGGCCTTGGTGACGGCCGTGAATCCGCTCTTGTCGGCAGCCATGGCCAGCGCCCACAGGTCGCCGGTGAGCCCGGCGGCCCGCAAGCGACCCACGGTGTCGCAGGTGTGATGGGCCAGGGCGTAGATGTTGGCCTCGCTGTCCGCCCGGTTCGCGTTCTTGGCAGGACGCCATAGCTTCCAGTCGTCGTCGTTGAGGCCGGCGACGCCCCGGCTGTCACCTATGTTGAAGCCCGACGCCATCATGATCTGGGCGGCCAGACGGGATGGGTTCAACGTCGGGCACGACAGGGACGCCGCGACGATCGTCTCGGACAGCGCGGGCGGCACCGGCGTGCCGGCCACCGCCTCCGCGGCCACCGCTGCGGGACCATCACCCGCCATCGGCAGAACACCAGCCATGAGGGTAAGGACACTCAACCCGGCGATAGCCGCGTGTCGGCGGCCCAGTCGGGACAACTGCCATCGGTTGGGTCGAGGACTTCGGCTGAACGGAGTCACTGCTACACACCTTCACGCCACGGTGGTACGGGTCGACGAGGAAACGGCCCGACACGGACGCCGGTTCACGCTTCCGCGACGTCGTCGAGAAAATCCGCCGGGATCGTGAACCGGCGGATAGCCCGCCCCGTCTGGCTGGCGTGGCCGACCGGCGTGCCGGCCGGACGGCCGCGCGGAGATGCCGGCGGCGACGACGAAGGTGATTCCATGTCCTGCAACACCCGCTCGGGCGGACGCGTCGGCTTGGTCGCCGTGCTGGTTCTGGCGCTGCTCGGGCTCACCGCTCAGGCGGCGTTGGCCGCCGACGAGAACGTGAAGTACTACACGGTGACCACGTCGTACGGCGGAAAGCCGGAGAACCTCACCGAGATCGCCGACCGGTTCCTGGGCAGCGGCTCCCGATCGTCGGAGATCTTCAACCTGAACACCGGTCGGAAGCAGCCCGACGGCCAGGCCCTGACCGATCCGGCGAAGCTGAACCCGGGTTGGCTGCTGATCCTGCCGTGGGACGCGGTCGGTGCCGGTGTGCAGCACGGTGTGCTCGGGGACAAGTCACCCGCGACGATGCCGCCGCCCGGTCCGAGGCCGCAGTCCTCGCCGTCCCCCGGCACGACGAAGCCCAGCAAGGGCACGACACCGCCCGGTCCGGCGACGAACCCCGGCCAGACCCCCAAGCCGGGTACGAAACCGAAGCCGGGCCAGTGCGCGACCGCCTCGACGTCATCCTCCAAGTCGAACTGGGCCACCCTTCGCCTCGCACCGGACCAGGCGTGGCCCACGAGTAAGGGCAACGGTCAACTGGTCGCCGTGGTCGACTCCGGCGTCGACGGCAGCCTGCCGCAGTTGGCCGGCCATGTCTCGGAGGGGATGGACATCATCGCCGGGTCGGGTCGGGGCGACACCGACTGCCTGGGAACCGGAACCGGGATGGCCGGACTCATCGTGAGCCAGGACCGGGGGTCGAGCGGCATCGCTCCCGATGCCACGGTCATGCCGGTCCGGATCACCGACGCCGCCGGCAAGGCCCGCGCCGAGGACAGCGCGTCGGCGATCACGGCGGCGGCCGAGGCGGGCGCGACGGTGATCGCGCTCGGGTCACACGTCGACACCAACGACGCCGGCGTCATCGCGGCGATCAACGGCGCGGTGGGCAAGGACGTCGTCGTGGTGGCGTGCTCCTCGTTGGCCTCGGTGGCGCAGAACGCCAAGACAGCCCCCGGCCTGCTGCGGGTCGGCGGCATCGGCATGGACGGGCAGTGGGCGGCGGACTACCACCTCGGCGGTATCGACGTGGTGGCGCCCGGTGTCAACATCACCGAGCTCGGCATCACCGGCACCGGCTCGTCGGCGCGTTCGGGCACCCAGTACGCGGTGGCGTTCGTGGCCGGCGCCGCGGCGCTGGTGCGGGCCGCGTACCCGGATCTGACGGCGCAGCAGGTGGCCCACCGGATCGAGGCGACCGCGCAGAAGATGGGTGTTGGCAAGGTGCCCGACGCCCGGTACGGCTACGGCCTGATCGACTTGGCGGCGTCGGTGACCAAACGGCTGCCGGAGGAGGTCACCAAGGCCAACGTCGGTGGCACGCCGTCGAGCGGCGGTGGGATGACCGACGGTCGTACGACTCTGCTGGTGGTCGTGACCCTTCTGGCGCTGGCCGCGGCCGTGATGCTGGTCCTGCGTGTGCGGCGGCTGTTGCGCGAAGACCGTACCCAGGACGAGGACTCCTTCACCGAACCCAGCCCGGCCCGGGGCTGATCCAGGGGGTCGGACGTCCCCGTCGGGACCCGACGGACGTCCCCTTTTGGGGACGTCCGTCGGTGTGCAACAACGTCATGACACGTGTGGTGATCGCTGGCATGGTGGCCGGGTGCCACATATGTCCTCAGGTCTCCGTGGCCCGGACGAACCCGAGGTCGCCCAGATCGTCCCGTACCAGGCGGCGGCCGTAACCGATGAGAGCGACGAAGAAGCACTGCGACACCTGGAGCAGGTCCACGGACCGGTGTTGCTCAGCTTCCTGACCCGGCTGACGCGCGGCGACGTCCACCGCGCCCAGGACATCGTCCAAGAGGTGCTGCTGAGAGCGTGGCGGCACCCCGGTGCCCGCAACGCGGACGGGCGCTGGAGTCGGGGTTGGCTCCTCACCGTGGCCAAGCGCATCCTCATCGACCAGCTTCGCGCCGCGAACGTTCGCCCCGACGAGCGTTCCGACGAGTTCATCGACACGTACGCGGGCGCGGGTGACGCTTTCGAACAGATGATCGACGCGCACGAGGTGCGGGAGGCACTCAACTCGCTTCCGGAGCGGCTGCGGGTCACCCTCGTCGAGGTGTACTTCCAGGAACGGTCCGTGGCCGAGGTCGCCGAACTGCTGGCCGTCCCGCCGGGCACCGTGAAGTCGCGGAGCTTCTACGGGCTCAAGGCGCTCCGTGAGGCGCTGATCGCCCGAGGATTCGTGTTTCGGCCGACAACGAATGGATTAATGTCCGACGAACCGTGAACCGCCACCGTCGCCACGCCGTCTGGTGAGCGCAGGCTCCTCCCGGACGTTCTAGCCGCATAGAGTGGATCATGAAGAAGCGTGCAAAGCTGCGGCGCGTGTGGCACCGCCTCCTGGCGACCAGACGCGGACATGCCGAGATGGGTGCCTTCGGGCTCTCCGTGAGTTCCGAGGACAAGTTGTGGAAGAGCGCATCGTCCCCGCGGCCCGGCTACGTCACGAACGCGTACGACGGGCTGAAGTTCGGGCGCGCCGAGGATGCCCCGCTACGACTGTTCACTGCGCGTCCGGACCGGCAGTCGAAGCTCAACAACGCCGGTGGCGGCACGGCATGGATCGCCAACCGGAGCTCTGGCAAGGTCCTGGGGATCGACGGGGCGGACCAGGCCCCGTCCGGCAGGAACTCCACCTGGAACGGAGTTCCGGTCAACTGGTCGGGCAAGCTGACGGCGCAGCAGGACCAGAGGCGGCGGCTGCTCGGTTCCTGAGACGGGAAGCTGGGCGGAGAAGAGGGGCGGACAGCGTGCGGGGCGCCCACATCGAGGAGGAGCGAATCGCCCTCCACTACCTGGGTGCGCTCGACCCCGGTCGGAGTGAGCTGATCCACCGCCACCTTCAGGTGTGCGCGCGCTGCCGGGCCCTCGCCGACGAAATCGTCGAGACGGTCGCAGCGTTGGCCCTGCTCGGCGTACCAGGCGAAGCAGCCGTCAGCGGCGAGGATAGCGACCCGTCCGCCCGGCCGGGTGGCCGATGAGCGGCGGAGCCGACGACCCGCACGTCACCGAACTGCTCACCCTGTACTACCTCGACGCGCTCGACCGGGTGGAGGGGCGGCTGGTGGCGACGCACCTCGGCGACTGCACCGACTGCCGGGGCGCGGCCGAGACCGTGATCGAGACGATCGCGGTGCTGGCACTGCTGCCCGAGAAGGATCGGGAGGAGTTGCTCGACAACTTCGGCGCACTGAACCGCGCCGGCCCACCCCCGGCGCGGTTCGTCGAGTTCCTCGCCCACCAACCGGAGCCGGAGCCCACTTCGGGTCTGCGTCGTCGACGTCAGGATCGGGGCGGACGCGTGGCCTCCAGGGCCGCCAAGCCCGAAGTCGCCAGATCCGAAGCTCCCAGTTCCGACACTCGTGCGCCGGAGGCGCCGCAGCCGCTCGAACCGGTGACCCCGCCACCGGTCACCCGGCCGCTGGTCGCACGCCCGCTCACCACGTCACCGCCCGCGCCGGCACGCACCGCCTCGCCGTCGCCACTCGTCCCACCGGTGGCCTCCCCGGCTGCTCGGCCGCCGTCCCCGCTGCCGGTCGCGCCGTCGTCCGGGCTGCCGTCGTCCGGGCCGCCCGCCTCCGCTGTGCCGTCGTCCGCTCCCGTCGTGGCGAAGCCCGTTGGACAGCAGGCCGTTACGCCTCCGCCAGCGGTTCCACCCCCGGCGGCCACCCCAGCCCCGTCCTCGCCGGCCTCGGCCCCGGCCCCGGCCGCACCGGTGCCTCGCGTCGTGCCACGGCCGGCCGCGAACGTGTCGGTCGTGGCCGGTCCGCCCCGACGGTCGTCCGAGGCGCTGGCCTCCGAGCCGATCGTTCCGACCGCTGAGCACCCGCGCCGGACCCGGCCGGCCAATCGGGAGGAGCCGGGTCGCAGACCAGCCGGACCGCTTCGGACCCAAGGGCCTCCGGTTGCGGCCGTCTCCACCGCCCCGGCGGTGGTACGGAATGACCGCCGCCGCCCCGGCGGGGAGGCCCAGGTCGAGCGCCGCGCCGTACCGAGACGGCGTCGACGTGGTGCGGTGGTAAGGGCCGGGATGATGCTCACGACCGCGCTGGCGGTGGCCGGCCTGGCCATCGGGGCCCTGGTGCAGCACGTCGATCGGATCACGCCGCCGCTCGCGGCGACCGTGACCGCCGTGGCGGCCGACTCGGCCACGGGCGCCTCGCTGTCCGTGGTGGCCACCGGGCAGGGCGACGGCGTGGACGTCCGGGCCGCCGTCGACGGTCTGAAGAAGGGCACCGGCTATCGGCTGATGGCGGCCACGTCGGACGGCCGTGTGTGGCGCGTACTGAGCTGGGAGGCCGACGATACGACGCAGAACGTCAGCGGTCACCTGGCGGTGCCGCTGGAGTCGGTGGCGTCGTTCACCGTGGCCCGGGCAGGCGGCGGCGCGGTCGTCACCGCGGATGTCCCGCCGCGCGGGTGACTACGTCCGCGTGAGCGCGGGTGCCTCACGCCGCAGGACGGGTAGCACCTCCGCGCCGAGGATGTCGAGCTGCTCCCGGACGACCCGCAGGGGCAGCCCGGCGTGATCGATGAGGAACAGTTGGCGCTGGTAGTCACCGGCGTACTCGCGGAAGCCGAGCACCCGGTCGATGATCTGCTGCGGGCTGCCCACGGTGAGCGGGGTCGTCGCGGTGTACTCCTCCAGCGACGGACCCCCGCCGTAGACGGGTGACCTGTCGAAGTAGGGGCGGAACTCGTCGACCGCGTCCTGCGAGCGGGGACGGACGAAGACCTGGCCGCCGAGTCCGACCACGGCGGGGCCCTTGCCGTGTACGACGCTCCGCTCCCGGTAGTACGCGATGAGCCGACGGGTGTGCTCTGCCGGCCAGAAGATGTGGTTGGCGAAGAAGCCGTCGCCGTACCGGGCAGCCTCCTCGGCGGTCTCCTCGCTGGTGACCGCCGCGTGCCACACGTACGGCGGAGTGCCGTCGAGTGGGCGCGGCAGCGTGGTGTGACCGTGCAGCGGCGTCCGGAAGGTACCGGACCAGTGCACGTCCTCGGTACGCCAGAGCTTATGCAGCAGGGCGTAGTTCTCCGCCGCGAGGGCGTGCGAGTCGCGGATCTCGTGGCCGAACAGTGGATAGGCCGAGCGGGAGGCGCCCCGGCCGAGCATCACGTCGAGCCGTCCTCCGGAGAGGTGCTGCAACGCCGCGTAGTCCTCGGCCAGCCGAGCGGGGTCGTTCGTGGTGATCAGAGTGGTGGCCGTGGACAGCAGCAGTCGCGACGTCCGGGCCGCCACGTATCCGAGCAGCGCCACCGGTGACGAGGTCACGTACGCGCCGGTGTGGTGCTCGCCGACGGCGAACACGTCGAAGCCGGCCGCCTCGGCGTGCTCGGCGATGACAGCGATGGCTCGCAGCCGCTCGTGCTCACCCACCGTCCGCCCCTGCGCCGGGTCCGGGGTGAGGTCACCCACGCTGTACACACCGAACTGCATCCGACCTCCCGGTATCCGCCCGACGACCCCTATAGAACGGGCTCCTGGGTCACCCGGTTCACCCGCCGGGCTTGGTCGCCCGCAAATTCACCACGAACTCGTGAACCGGGACGGTCGGCCACCCGTCTGGTGAACGGGAATCTTGGAGGTGACCGTGGCTGAGCCGTCCCGCGCCCCCACCGTGGTGATGCCCGAACCGCAGGGTTCGGGGCCGGCAGCCGCGATCAGTTGGCGTCAGGAGTTCGTCCGCGCCTACGTCGAGCATGCTGGTGACCGCCCGGCCAGCGAGCGGCTCACGGTGCGCTGGCCCACGCTGGTCACCGTGTCCGCCCTGGTGTGCGTGGGCGCCCTGGTGGTCGGCATCTTCTGGAGCCTGGTCAAGCCACTACCGGACAAACCTCCGGCCCAGGCCGCCCCACCCAACGGAGTGCTCGCCTCGGGTGCGCCCTCCACCTGGAGCATGGTGGCCGGCTGGGACTGCGTCGCGGCGCAGGATCACGGATTCGAGGCGGCCGGACGCACCGCCGAGTGGCGCACGGTCGGCACCGGCGGTTGGAACGGCGACAACTGCCACGGCACGTACGCGACCGTGCCGCCACCCGCGAAGCAGACCAAGCAGACTAAGGCCGGCGTCGAGTCGGCGACCTGGTGGTTCGCGCCGCCGAAGGGCATGAACACCTGCGCCGTCTCGGTCTACGTACCCGAGGGGGACTACAACCCCGCCGACCGGGTCCGGTACGCCATGACGCCGGGGCGTGGCGGAACCCCGTACGCCAACTTCACCTTCGACCAGAAGGCGCACGCCGGCACCTGGGCGCCGGCCGGCACGTTCCCGGTGCACCAGAACAAGATCGCGATCGCTCTCGACCTGGCCGGCAGCGCCGGGGCCAAGGGCAGCCGGATCGCGCTCGGCCAGATGAAGGTGGCCTGTGAGACCTGATACCGAAACCCTCGCCCCGATCCCGGCGACGGGCCGGGTGGAACGAGTCTCCACCCGGGGGTGGGGTCGGCACCGGACCATTGGTGCGGCGGTTCGTGCCGCCCGGGAGGACACCCTCATCGTGGTGGCCCCGGGCGTCTACCGCGAACAGGTCGTCCTGGACCGGCCGGTCACCCTTCTCGTCGAGGAAGGGGGCACCGCCGAGCTGACCGGCACCGAAGGTCCGGCGCTCGTCGTCCGTGGGGGCGCGGCGACCGTACGCGGGCTCGCCGTCTCCGGTACCCGTCCCGGCCAGGTCGCGATAAGCGTGACCGGCGGCTCGCTGACCCTGGAGGCGGCCGTCGTCAGCGGTGGGACCGTCGAGGTGTCCGGTGGAGCGGCGGCGGTGCTGCGGCAGTGCGCGGTGCAGGACGTCGCCGGTGTGGGCGTGACGGCGACGGACGGCGCGCGGCTGACCGCCGTCGACGTGCGGTTGGACCGGGTGGACGGCAACGGCGTCGTGCTGGCCGGGTCGGCGCGCGGCGACCTGGTGGGCGTTCACCTCGACTCGATCACCGGGGCCGGACTGGTCGCCGGAGGCACCGCCACGGCCGTACTCGATCGGTGTGAGCTGGGCCGGGTCGGCGCGGTCGGCGTCGCGATCACCGAGGGGGCCACGGCCCGACTGACCGACTGTGTGGTGCAGGACATCGCGGCCGACGGTGTGCGGGTGACCGGCAGCGCACCCTTCGACGCGGCCTGGTGGCCGGCGGTCAAACCCGGCATGCTGGCCGACGCCCAGGTCGGTGATCCCGGAAGTGGTGGTGTCACCCTCCACCGGTGCCGGATCAGCCGCACCGAGGCGGCGGGACTGCTGATCGAGGGCTCTCCCGAGGTCCGCGTCGACGACACCGACGTGGAGCGGGCCGGGTCGGCGGGGATCCTCGCGACCGGGCAGAGCCGGGTCGCGCTGCACGACGTTCGCGTGGGCCACACCGGGCAGACCGCCCTCGCGGTCCGCGACGAGGCCGAGGTACGCGGCTTCTCCGGCGCGCTCACCGACTCGGGCGCGAACGGCGTGTACGCGGCCGGCGGGCGGGTGCTGCTGCGCGACTGTGAGATCCGCGGTAGTGCTCTGACCGCGGTCCACCTGGTCGGCGCGACCGAGGCGACGCTCGTCGACTGCGTGGTGGCGGGTACGCCCGAGATCGGCGTCCGGGCCGGCGAGCGGGTTCTGCTGCAGGTGCGGGGCGGGGTCGTCGAGGACGCCGAGCACCACGCGGTGCACGTCGACGGCGCGGCCGATGCCATCCTGCGCGAGGTGACCGTCACCGGCGGCGCGATTGGCGTACACCTCGACACCCCGCACCGACCGCTGGTGGAGGACTGCCGGATCAGCTCGGCTGTGCAGACCGGCATCGAGGTCGCGGCGGGCTGCGCCCCGACGGTGCTGCGGACCAGGGTGGACGGTTGTGGCGCGGCCGGTGTGTTCCTCGGCGAGGAGTCCCGCGCGGTGCTGGAGGGGTGCGAGATCACCGAGGTTGGCGGCAGCGGACTGGCCGTCTGGGCCGGAGCGGCGCCCGTCATCCGCGACCTGAAGCTGAGTCACTGCAAGAAGAACGGCCTTTACTTCGGGCCGGACGCGCACGGCCTGGTCATCGACGTCGACGTGTCGCACACCGCGTACCCGTCCGTCTACGTGGGCGCGGACGCGGACCCGACCCTGCTGCGCTGCCACGTGCACGACGCCGACGAGGACGTCAGCCAGGCCGACGGCGGCCAAGCGACCTTCCAGGACTGCTGGAGCACCGACGTCGGCAGCGCCACCTGGGGATCCACCCCGGCCGAGCGTGCCACCGTGTCCGTGTCGGTGCTGCCCGCGGGTAGGCCCCGGACGTCCGGCGCGAAGGCCAACCCGGTCGCCTCGGAGGCCGACCTGGATGGCCTGCTTGCCCAACTCGCCGCCCTGGTCGGGCTCACCGGCGTCAAGAAGGACGTCAAGACCATGGTCAAGCTGATGCAGATGGTCCAGCGGCGACGCGAGGCCGGGCTGTCACCGCCGCCGATGTCCCGCCATCTGATCTTCGCCGGCAACCCGGGCACCGGAAAGACCACGGTCGCCCGCCTCTACGGCCAACTGCTGGCGGCCATGGGCATGCTCGCCAGCGGCCACCTCGTCGAGGTCGACCGCGGCCAACTGGTCGGCGAGTACGTCGGGCACACCGCGCCCAAGACGGAGGCCGCGTTCCGGCGTGCGTTCGGCGGCGTGCTCTTCATCGACGAGGCGTACGCGTTGGTGCCGGAGGGGCAGGGCTCCGACTTCGGCCAGGAGGCCATCTCCACGCTGGTCAAGCTCATGGAGGACCACCGCGCCGAGGTGGTGGTCATCGTGGCCGGCTACCCCGACCAGATGCGGCACTTCATCGCCGCCAACCCGGGTCTGTCGTCGCGGTTCTCCCGGACGTTGACGTTCGACGACTACAGCTCGGACGAGCTGGTCGAGATCGTCGATGCGCAGGCCGGGGAGCACGACTACCGGCTGTCACCGGCCGCCCGGTCGGCGCTGCGATCCTTCTTCGACGCCACCGGGCGGGGTGAGGGGTTCGGCAACGGACGGTTCGCCCGCAAAGTGTTCCAGCAGATGACCGAGCAGCACGCGGCCCGGGTGTTCGAGCTGATCAACCCGACCGACGAACACCTCAGCACGTTGGAGGCGGACGACCTTGCCGGCATCGACGTCGACTTCCGGGAGTGACCTCGGGTGACAAAGCTCGCCTTCCACCGCCCGGCGCGGGTCCTGCAACCCGAACTGCCGAACGACACCGTCGTCCTGCCCACCCCGCCCGAGCCGCCCACCGAGAACTCGTCGAACACGGCGTGGAGCCTCGTCCTGCCGCTGCTTTCCAGCGTCGGCATGGCCGCGTACATGGTCACGTTCGGGCGACCCGCGCTGATCATCATCGGCGTTCTCTTCTTCGTGACGTCCGTCGGCGCGGTCGTCGCCATGCGGATGCAGCAGCGCAGCGTGGCCGGTAAGACCACTCGACGCCAGCGGCTGCGCTACCGGGGCCACCTCAAACTGTCGCGGGACCGGGCCCGGGAGGTGTCCGCCGTGCAACGGACGGTGGCGGCGTTCGGCAATCCCGAGCCGGCCCGGCTCTGGTCGATCGCCACCACTCGGCAGCGGATCTGGGAACGCCGCCAGCAGGATGACGACTTCCTGCGTACGCGGCTCGGCTGCGGCTCGGTGCGGCTCGCCACCCCGTTGCAGATGGACGCCAAGATGGACCCGCTGGCCGACTACGACTGGGAGTCGGCGCAGGCCGCACGCACCCTCATCGACCAGATGGGCCGGGTGGAGCGTCAGCCGATGGTCGTCGACGTCGGCAACGCCGGGGTGATCAGCCTCGTCGGCGGCGCCGCCCGTACCGAGCCGCTGCTGCGCGCCCTGCTCTGCCAGGTGGCCGTGCTGCACGCTCCCGACGACGTCACCATCGCCGTCGAGACGTCCGGCGCTCCCAGGTGGAACTGGGCCAAGTGGCTGCCGCACACGTTCGAGCCCAAGGCCCGCGGTGAAGCGGGCACCGTGTCGCTGGTCGCGCCCGACCCGGAGCTGCTGGGTCCGTACCTGACGCAGGAATTGGCCCAGCGGATCGAGGCCCAGACCGCGCGCCGGTCCCAACTCACCGCCGAGCGTGGTGTCGTGCCTCGGCAGCGTCGGCTCATCGTGGCGTTCACCGGATTCGCACCCGTCTCCGAGTGGGGACGCTCCGAGCTGATGAACGCGCTGCTGCTGGCGGCCGGACCGCAGACCGGGCTCACGCTGATCTTCCTGGCCGACCGGGACGCCGACGAGCCCGGTCGTGTCGACCTGCGGGTACGCGTCGACGACAGCGGTTACCTGGCAGTCGAGGGTCGCCCCGAGCTGGTCGCCACGCCGGCGGTCGACTGCGTGCCGGACGCGGTGACCCCCGAGTTCGCCGAACTGATCGCCCGCGCGCTGGCACCGCTACGGCTGTCCGACGAGCGCGAGCAGGTGCTGACCCGGGTCAGGTCGCTGACCGAGATGGTCCTCGGCGCCGACCCGGTGAGCGCGGACCTGACCGGTCGGTGGGTCGCACCGGGAGACCCGCGGATGCTGCGGGCGCCGATCGGCACCGACGGCGACGGTCGGACCGTCGTGCTCGACATCAAGGAATCGGCACAGGGCGGGTCCGGACCGCACGGGCTCATCGTGGGGGCGACCGGCTCCGGTAAGAGCGAGCTGCTGCGAACCCTGACCATGGGCCTGGCGCTGACCCACTCGCCGGAGCTGCTGAGCTTCGTACTCGTCGACTTCAAGGGCGGCGCCGCGTTCGCCCCGCTGGTCGGACTGCCACACGTCGCCGGGTTGATCACCAACCTGGCCGACGACGCAGCGATGATCGACCGGGTGCTCGCCGCGCTCATGGGCGAGCAGCAACGACGTCAGCGCATGCTGCGCGACGCGGGCAACGTGGACACCATCCGCGAGTACCAGATGCGCCGCGCCAGCGGTGTCACCGACCCGCAGGGCCGACTCCTGGAGCCCTTGCCCTACCTGCTCATCGTCGTGGACGAGTTCGGTGAACTGCTCGCCGGCCGACCCGACTTCACCGAGCTGTTCGTCCAGATCGGACGCGTCGGCCGTTCACTCGGCATGCACCTGCTCCTCGCTACCCAGCGACTGGAGGAGGGGCGACTGCGCGGGCTCGACTCGCACCTGTCGTACCGGATCTGCCTGCGCACCTTCAGCGCGGCCGAGTCGCGGTCGGTGATCGGGACGCCGGACGCGTACAAGCTGCCGCCGATTCCGGGCTCCGCGTACCTGAAGGTCGACGAGTCGATCTACCAGCGGCTACGGGTGGCCCATGTCTCCTCGCCGTTCGTCAGCCCCGAGGCGCGGGACGCGGCCGCCGGCCGGCACGGCCCGACGCTGGCGCCGTTCGGGATTCGTACGGCGTCCGAGGTCGTCGAGCGGGAACCCGACGAGAACCAGGTCCCCGCGCGCAGCGGCCCCACCGAGTTGCAGATCATCGTCGAGCGGCTCAGTTCGCTGACCGCGCCCGCCCACCAGGTATGGCTGCCGCCGCTGCCGCCCGCGCTCGCCCTCGACCACCTCATCGGCCGCCCCGCCGAGGAGCAGGGTCGGGGGTACGCCGCCCGCATGTGGCCGCTGACCGGTCAACTGTCCGTGGCGCTGGGCCTGCTCGACCTGCCGCTGAGGCAGGAACACGAGACCCTGCTCATGGACTTCGGCGGGGCACACGGTCACCTCGCCGTCGTCGGCGCTCCGCGCACCGGCCGGAGCACCCTGCTGCGCACGATCATGATGTCGACGATGCTCACCCACACCCCGAACGAGGCGCAGTTCTACTGCATCGACTTCGGCGGGGGCACCCTGCACCCGTTCGCGGCGGCGCCGCACGTCGGTTCGGTCGCCGGACGCACCGACCTCGAACTGGTGAGCCGCACCCTCGCCGAGATGCGGTCGCTGATCGTCGAACGGGAGCGCCTGCTGCGCGAGCTGGGCGTCGACTCGATCGTGGACTTCCGGGAACGCCGCGCCGCCGGTGACCTCCCCGGCGGTTTACGCGCCGCCGACATCTTCCTGCTCATCGACAACTGGGGCGCCCTGCGCGCCGAATTCGAGGGAGCCGAGCAGATCGTCACCGAGATCGCCGCCCGCGGCCTCGGCGCCGGCGTGCACCTCGTGCTCACCACCGGCCGCTGGAACGACATCCGCCCGGCCCTGCGCGACAGCATCGGCACCCGCATCGAGCTGCGCCTCAACGATCCCACCGAATCCGAGGTCAACCGGCGGATGGCTGCCCGGGTGCCGTCCGGGACCGCCGGCCGAGGGCTGAGCGCTCCCGGCGCCTACTTCCAGATCGTGCTGCCCCGCCTCGACGGGCAGGACACCGCCGAGGGCCTGCGCGAGGCCCAGGATGAGACGATCGGAAAGATCACGGCAGGATGGACCGGCCGGGTGGCACCCCCGGTCAAGCTGCTCCCCCACCGCGTAGAGGTGCGCGAGCTCGCCACCGACCCCACCAGCGACGCCGTCCCCATCGGTCTCGCAGAGGACGATCTGGGCACGGTCACCCTCGACCTGCTGGGGGACAACCCCCACTTCCTGGTGTACGGCGACGCCGGTTCGGGCAAGACCACGCTCCTCCGGACGTGGCTCACCGGGCTCACCGAGCGCTCCTCCCCGTACGACATACGGGTGGTCCTCTTCGACTACCGGCACACCCTGCTCGACGTCGTACCCGAGGACTACCTCGGTGCTTACGCGGGCGACGCCACCACCGCGCAGGTGTACGTGCAGCAGGTCGTCGAGAAGCTCAAGGAGCGCGTACCGCCGCCGGGCATCAGCCAGGCCCAGCTCAAGGCCCGCGACTGGTGGGAGGGCACTGAGTTGTACGTCGTCGCCGACGACTACGACCTGCTCACCGGCGCGTCCGGCCCGCTCAACCCGCTGGCCGCGTTCATCCCGCAGGCCCGCGAGGTCGGCCTGCACGTCGTCCTGGCCCGGCGGGTCGCCGGCATCAGCCGCACCATGGGCGATCCGCTCGCCGCCCGCATCCGCGACATGGGTACCGGCGGGCTGATCCTCTCCGGCGACCACCGCGAAGGGGTGGTGCTCGGCGACGAACGTGCAGCCCAGCGTCCACCCGGCCGGGGCGTCCTGGTCGAGCGGGGCCGTCCCCGCCGGCTCATCCAGGTCGCCACGAGCGCCTGACCACCCGTACCCGAAAGGCGTTTTTGATGGCGAACGAGCAGAGCCGCATCACCGTCGTGGGACAGCAGCGCCGGGTCGACATCGCGGTGCCGTCCACCGCACCCATCGGGGAGTACGCGCCGCAGTTGGCGGAGCTGTGCGGGCAGGCCGAGCCGGACATGATGCCGGCCGCCTGGTCCCTGGCCGGCGTCGACGGGCAGGCGTACCCGCTCGACGCCAGCCTCCAAGACCTCGGCGTGGTTGACGGTCAGGTGCTCTACCTGCGCGACGTCACCCAAGAACCCGGCGAGGCGCCCGTGGTCATGGACATCGACGAGGTCGTCGCCGACGCGTCGGCCGCCCAGCGCCGCACCCGGCCGGACGGAGGCCCGGTGGTGCTCTCCTTCGGCCTCGCCTGGCTCGCCGCCGCCGCAGTCCTTATCGGCAGGGCAAGCGGACTGAGCGCGCCGTCCGTCACGGTCGTCGTCCTGGTCCTGGTCGCACTGGCGCTGCTCGGAGTCGCATGGGGTCTACAGCAGAAGCCCAGCACCATGCCCGAGACATTCGTACACCTCGTGGTGCTCGGCACCCTGCCGTGCCTGGCCGTGGCCGGCCTGCTCGTCGGAGGCGGCCTGGGCGGACCGGACTACCGCTGGATCGGCGCCATCGCCGGCGCTAACCTTGCCGCGCTCATGGGACTGGCGCTCGTACCCAGCGTGGTCCCCGCCGCCGTCGAGGTCCAGTTGTTCGTGGCGGCCGTCGTCGCGCTGCTGCTACTCGGCTTGGAAGCCGACCAGAACCAGGCCATGGCCCTCGTCGCCGCCGTTGCCGTGGCCATGCTCGCGGGCGCCCGCCGCACATCGGCGTTGCTGACCTCCTGGGGAGTACGCCGACCCCGTGACCGCAGCGCGGCTGCCGAAGCAACCAGCCAGCTCGTACTCGAGTCGAACCGCTTCCTGGCCGTCGTGGTTGCCGGGCCGACCGTCGCCCTGGCCCTCGCCCTGCCTCCGCTCGCGGTCTCCGGCAAAGCCTTCTCCGTCGCCACGGCGATCGTCATCAGCGCGGCCCTGCTCGCCCGCGCCCGGCAGGCTACCGTCACCAGTGAACTGCTCGCCACCGCCGGCGCCGGTCTCATCGGATTGTTCGCACTGATTGTCGGTGTGAGCCGGGCCGGTACTGCCGACCTACTCGTTGGGGCCCTGCTGCTCGTCACCGGCCTGCTCGTCGTCGGCATCGGGGTGGCCATGGCGTACCTGTTCTCTCCGAAGGACGGACATGCCGATGCGCCGACGGTGCAGGCGCCCCGCAAACGCAGCCGGGCCGAGGTCGTCGGCGTCGTCACCGGGCTCGCCATCGCGCCGCTGACGCTGGGCGTGCTGGGCGTGTTCGAGCACCTGGTCGCGGTCGGCCGCGCGCTGTTCTGAGGTCAGGCGGCGGGGTTGCGGCGAGTACGGGACAGATGACCCATCTCGATGGCCATCCGGGTCAGCTCGGCCTTGTTGCTCACGTTCAACTTGGCGCGGATGCGCTTCGCGTAGGTGTTGACCGTGGCCTGCGACAGGCCCATTCGCGTGGCGATCTGTGCGTGGGTGAAGCCCGACGCGATCCAGCGCAGCGTCTCCACCTCCCGTGGCGCCAGCCCGCTGCGGTCCTCGTCGCTGCGGGTGTTCAGCTCCATCTGGAACTGGCCGATCATGCGCGGGCACAGGTAGAAGCCCTGCTGGGCGGTCACCCGAATAGCCTCCCGCACGTCACGCTGCTCCGCCTGCCGGCTTATGCAACCGCGAGCCCCCGCGCGGATCGTGGCCAGCAGCGACGGGGAACCCTCCCACACCGAACTCACCAGCGGCGCCCCGATCGAGGTCAGCTTGGCCACGTCGTCCAGCGTGGAAGCGGTGACCTGCGGCAGGTCGAGCGCGACGACGTCGTACGACCCGCCGCGGTTGTACAGGTCCCGCAGGGAGCCAACCGCCGCCGCCACCCGCAGCCCCGGGTCGTCCGAGGTCAGCTTCTCGATGCCGGCGCGTGCGATGGGCTGTGCAGCGACGATCGCGACTGAATACACGAGTACCTCCAGGCCCTTTCCCCAGGCAGACCAGGGCGAACGCTTGTAGAACGTGTCACCCATGCCACCGGTTCACGGACTGTCGGATTTCCCAAGAGATCTACCGCACGTCCCTGAACAGAGTATTTCGGTCGTTCCCTTGCCTGCTTCTAGCGTCGCTGGGGGACCACCATCCGACGCCCCTACCAGGAGGCCGAGTGTTGACCGACAAGCTCTCTGACGGGTCGGTTGTCTCGTACGACGATGACGGTCACGTGACGTCGCAGGTGTTGGTGGATGGCACGGTGTTTAGTGCTTTCACTGATGATGGTCCGACGCATGTGGTGTTGCCGGATGGTGGTGGTGTCGCGACGATTGCGTATGCCGCTGGTGGTAGTACGTGGTCGTTTGCTGATGGTTCGCGGGTGTCGTACGACGGTGCGGGTGAGTTGACGTCGCAGGTGTTGGTGGATGGCACGGTGTTTAGTGCTTTCACTGATGATGGTCCGACGCATGTGGTGTTGCCGGATGGTGGTGGTATTGCGACGATCGCGTACGGCGCCAATGGTGGTAGTACCTGGTCGTTTGACGATGGTTCGCGGGTGTCGTACGACGGTGCGGGTCGTGTGACGTCGCAGGTGTCTGAGGACGGCACCGTATTTAGCGGGTTCGACAGTCAGAATCGGCCGACGCATGCGAGTGTGCCGGGCTCCGGTGACGTGACGATCAGTTACGCCGCCAACGGCGGTAGTACCTGGTCGTTCGACAACGGAACGCGCGTCGAGCGGGACGCCGCCGGCACGATAACCCGTGAGACCACGTCCGACGGCATCGTCTTCGACCGGTTCGATTCCAGCGGTAGGCCCATCCACGGCAGTGTCCCGGGAGGGGACGGTCAACCTCCGCAGACAGTTTCCATCGCCTACCAGCCGAACGGCACGTCCACGTGGACGTACCAGCATGCTGGCGGCGCCACAACGATGACGCTGACCCGGGACGCCTCCGGCAAGCCGCTCAGCATGGTCCAGGGCGACTGGACGTTCACGAATTTCGACGGTGAGGGGCGGCCGACCGCAGGCCATGGGCCGAACGGTGACGTCACCATTAGGTACGGGGACCACGGCAGCAGCACTTGGACGTTCACCGACGAAAACAATGCTCGCACCATCATCGAACGGGACGCGAGCGGTAACCCGATCAGGATGGTGTCCGACGGCTGGACGTACACCAATTTCGACAACCAAGGCCGACCACTTGTCGGGCATGGGCCGGGCGAACACGGTGGCCCCAGGCAAACGGTCACCATTACCTACGGCGATGACGGTTCCAGCGTGTGGAAGTACGGCAATGGCATGGTCATCACGAGGTCCGGAAGCGGTGAGGTGACCTCCCTGGTTGTCGATGGTTGGACGTACACCAAATTCGACGCTCAAGGTCGGCCGACGTACGCCACCAAGGACGGCAAGCACATCTCCATCTCGTACCAGGGTGACTGGGTCGTGACGACCTATCCGGACGGCACGAAGATCGGAACTGATTCCCATGGCCGCCCGATCTTTCAGATCAACCCGGACGGTACCGGGTTCGAATTCCGGACGGAAATCCCGAAACTGCTCAAGGCGAAGAATGTGGTGGCGGCGCAAGCCGCTCTTCTGGACGGCCATCTCGCGGCCCTGAAGACGCAGACGGAAAATATTTTCGACGCTTGGCAGAGCCCCGCCGGGCGACGGTACGAGGGAATCGTCGTGCGAATTACCAAAATCAGCGACGACGTGCAGAGTGTCCTCAACGACTCGGTTGTCGCGCTCGGGCGCGCCTACGATCAGTATGTGGCTGCCGAAGGCGGCAACCTCGACAACCTGACGCCGGTTCACTTTAGTTCTGACGGGTCAGCCACACCTCGGTGAAATTGAAGGGTGGAGAAAGTGCAACAAGTCCAGGTAACCCCCCAGATGGTGACGGACGCGGCTGCCAGCTGCGATTCCACAAATGCCGAGATCGACGCGGAGCTTGCCTCGATCAGGTCTTTTGTGGTCAATCTTCAGGCACAGTGGCGCGGCGTTGCCTCCGACCAGTTCAGCGCGCTGATGACCGACTTCGACATCTACGGACGGATGCTGCACAACGCCCTCAGCGACATCTCCAGTGGCTTGCGTGGCAATGCCGTCAACTACGTCGACACCGAAATTTCCAACATCAACAGCCTGGTCCACGTCAACGGTGACATTCCCGGCGCTCGGCTCTGACCCCCGACATCAAGGAGTACGTCATGGGTGATCCTTCGAACAGCAACCTTTGGGTGCCGCTGGAACTGGAGGCAGCAGGTGGGCAGCTCAACGGTAAAGCGGCCGAGATCGTCGGCCAGCTCGAGGCGCTGAAGAGCAAGCTCCTGCCGCTCTCCGAGACATGGCAGGGCGATGCCAAGAGTTACTACGAGGGCCTTCAGGGTGAGTGGAACCTCGCGGCCGATGGGCTGTTCGGGCCGGAGGGAGTCCTCGGACTGATCGCCTCGGCGCTCAACCTGAGCTGGAACAACTACTCGGAGTGCGAGTGGACGAACCTCCGGACCTGGAGGCCGCAGGGCTGAGCACGATTGGCGTCGAGGGGGCGGTGTCGTCAGGCCGGCACCGCCCCCTGCCAGTTGATGGATCCGGCTTAGTCTGGGTTCGGGGCCCAGGAGGCGCGATCGGCCCCGGCGTACATCTGACCGGCGTCGTTGAGCTTCCCGATAAACGTGCCAACTAGATGGATAGCGCTGGCGCAGCCCTGGAGTATGTGATGCTGGGCTTGTACGAGCTTCGCGTTCTCCGCCGGAGCGCTGTTCTTGCCGTCGGCGTAAGTGCCTGCCGGAACGTCAAACGGGTTGTAGTTGGTGCCGTCGCTCGACGCGAGGTGATCATCATCGTGGTAGTACGGAATCAGATCATCGGGGCTGTCGGTAAAGTAGATCCATGACTCCTTGCTGACCACCTCGTCGCGAAATGCCTCAAACAGCGCGATCTGACTTGATGCCTCCCGCAGGAGCGTCTGCTCAGCGGAATAGACCGTGTCCAGATGAACCGTGAAGGTGCCCATGAACGGCTCCCCTGGATCAAGCGGGACCTTGTCCTCGTCGACCAGGACGCCCTTGTCATTGGTCGGGCGACCGTACGAATCCATGTAGCCGCCCTTGCCGTCCGATTGGACATCGGGTGGCTCCGGCTCGAACTTCGACGGGTCGGTGTAGTTGCCAGTGTCGCCGTTTATCGTCTTGGCGTCTGCCCAGGTCTGGGTCAGATCAACGACGCCCGCTCCCTCGTTGGCCATACCCGACTCTTACGGGTACACGAGGAAACTAGCAACGTCCTCGTTGAGGTGACCCGCTGTTCCCAAACGAGGCCGTGTCGCCGATCCACGCAGCTCAGTAGCTTGAACCCTGGTACCCGGTAACCGAGGAGTAGCCATGACGGTCCCCTTCCCGTCGGACGCCCCAACGTCCTACGAGGACACCACAAAGGCGATCTACGTGAGGCCGCGCTCCATGTATCACTCCGCGCACGTCTTGATGAAGGCCGAGGTCGACGCAATCATTCAGTGTTGGAATACGATCGGCACTGAATGGAAGGGTTTGCAGCTCAGCTGGGTTGGGGATTCCGCTGCGGCTGCTGAAGCTTTCAATGAGCGCCTCGACAGGGTGCAGACCGAACTGTTCGGAGAAGCCGCGGGCGACGGGAAGGCCGGTAAGCCGGGCATCGTCGGTCTGATCCGATTGGTCGCGCTTCATGCGGCCAGCAACTACGACAACGCCGAGCACAGCGTGTGGCATATGTTCGAGTCTTTGACTGAGGCGTTGGGTAAGGCCGGCGAGGCGAACGACGGGAAGCGGCCGGAGGACTCGCTCTACAACCCGATCCAGATCACGTACGGCGACGCCTGATTCGATCCCCGTGACCGATTATTCTCCCGACTTCTCTGACATCCCCGAGAGTGTCCCGGACACCGCCAAGCTTCGTGAACTCGCCGCTAAATGGGCTGAGCAGGCCGGCCGCTTGGAGCACTATGCCGACCTTGTGCGGTCCACTGTGGACGGGATGTTGTGGGAAGGTCAGGCCCACGAAGCCATGCGCCGGGCCTCCGACGGAGTTGTCGAGGAGGTCCACAAGGCTGCGTACGCGGCCCGTGAGTGGTCGGGCGCGCTCAATACGCTGGCCACTAGCTGGGACGAGTTGCTGAGGCAGAGGCGGCTTCAAGCGATCCTGGAGGCCGTTCTCGGCGTGTTTGGGGTCCTTCTACTCGCGGCGACGGTCGTCCTCGGCCCGATCCTCGCTGCGGTCGCCGACATTCTGATCGGAATGACGAGCCTTAGCGGCTTGGCCCGAACCGTCGCCACCCTCTTGCTCGACATCACCCTCGGTGTCCTGGTGTACGGAGGAGCGCAACTCGTCTTCGACCTGACCGCCGGGGGAATCGCCCACGCCGCAGTCCCGGGCAGTGGGCGTTTCAAGCCCACGGCTTGGGAGGCGCTCAGCGTCGGTCTGGCTGGCTTGATGGGCGGTCTCGGTTCCATCCGTGGCGTGTCGGGCATCTTCCGGGGTGGGCCCAAGGGTGGTGCGGGCAGTGTCGTCGACGTACCCGTCATGCCCCCCTCCTCCTCCCGGGGCATCACCACGGTCACGGAGACCGGCGAAGCCGTCCGTCCGGGTGGTGGTTCACCTCTGTCGGCGACGCCGCACCTCGACGCTGCCGCCGGCGGCCCGAGGGTGGGAACCCAAGGAGCCGCTACTCCTCCGGGAGGAATCGGCGGCCAAGGGCCGCTGTCCAGTATCCGGATCGCTGCGGGTACTGAGCGTCCGTTCGATGCTGCGGGCGGCGCGTTGGGTGGGCGGGGTCCCGCCTCAATCGACAGAGTGCCGGGGGTCTCCGCTGACGGCAGCGTGCCGGGGGTTCCGGGACCTCCGCGGGCCGCCCTGGACGGCCCTTCGACGAGCGGGCCGGGCGTGCCTCGGGTTGGTGTGGATGGGCCTCCGGGGGTGGGGGCTGGTGGTGTGCGGGTTGGTGTGGATGGGCCTCCGGGGGTGGGGGCTGGTGGTGTGCGGGCTGATGTGGACGGACCCGCAACGGCCGGCCCTGGCAGCCTTCGAGCGGGTGCTCCGGAGGTTTCGTCGGGTGCCCGGGTCCCCGCTGCCGTTGAACGGCCGCTGGACGGGTCGGCTGGCGGCGTGTCAGGTACGCGGGGCGGTGTCGTACCCGAGAGGGGCCCGGGGGCTCCACAGGCGGTGACCGCAGATGCGCCGTCGACCGTGGTCCGCAACCCGACCCGCGGGCCAACCGGGGACCAGGTGGGTGCTCCGGTGACTGGTCGCGCTGTTCTGGATGGACCGCCGGCTGCGGGTTCAGGTGGTGCACGAGTGGGCATTCCGGATGCTGCCTCGGCGCCGCACGGGACTCAGCCAACCGGAGTCCCGGCGCGGGAGGCGGGACCAGCGGCCAAGACGGGGACGGGCAAGGTCGGCGAGCCGCCGCGTACTGCCGCCGACGGGGAGGCGCCGACGTCTATCTCCTCGTCCAGCGGCCGGGCCCTGGGTAGGGCCGACGAGGTGAGGGATTCGCCACCTCCCGAAACGGCGATCGCCGGGCCGAGCACCGCTGCCAGCCCACACGCGGTCGGCGCACCTCCCACGTTGCCGCGGGCCGCAGTGGGGCAGGGCGAACCGCCCACCACGATCACCGTCGCGGCGGCCGACGCGCTCAAGGTGCCGCGCGCCGACCCGTACCTGCCCGGCAAACTCCCGGCGGTCTCGGCTCCGGTGCCCAGGGTCCCGGCTTCGTCGGCGGCTTCCGAGTCGTTCTCGGCGGCTGGTGTGGGTACTCGGGAAGTCGCCCCCCCGGCTGCGACGGGTGCCGCTTCGCGGGCGACGGATGGTGCGCCCGTGACGTCGGGTACGAGGTCAGGGGTGCCGGGCGCAGCACCTCGGTCGCCGGAAGTCGGTCGCCCGGCCGGTGCCGAACCGGTCCGAAGCGCTCCGATCGATCGATCCGGGATCCGGTCCGACGCGGGTGGTGCGCGTCCGACCCGTGGGGAGTTGGACACGGTCGCCCGCAATATGTCCGACCGGCACACGGAACTCGTCTCCGCCCGGGCCGAGCGGGCCGAGCGGATTCCCGATCCGAAGGAGGCTGCGGCGGCGCGGCGGGCCATGACGATCGCCGAAGCACGTGAGCAGTTCCGGTCATTGGTCCGCGAGGGCATGGCCGCGCAATTCGGGCCACATGCCGGTGGAATGGCCAGGCAGAATCGGCAGACACTGGAGCGCTTCGCCGCGTTCTTCGCGGGCGAGGCCGGAGTGGCCAAGGAGCTTCCGGCCATCCGGGCGATGATCGGCGGGGACTTCTCTACGACGGTTCTGGGCGAGATGGCCGGAGCGGTCAAGACCGTGGCGGCCGACATCGTCAAGCGCGCCGGACTTCCCGCCGCCAGGTTCGACCCCGTGGTCAGTCGCCTGGGCAGTACCAACCGTGCCGAGTTCGCGCGGGCGATGGATGATTTCCGCATCGCCATTCGGGACCACCGGACCGAACAGGCACGCGGCGGGCGGTACAACGCCGAAGCCGACCGACCGACCACCCTCGACCAGGGGCGGACCCTGTTCGACGCCGACGCGAAGGCGACTGCCGCCCGAGACGCCCGGGCTGCGGCAGGCGAGCGGAACGATCCGCAGTCCACGAGTGCGGCTGACGACGCGGCCCAGGCCAGGCGGGAGGCGGAGACCGAGGCACGGAACTGGGCCGCCACCCGGGACAAGGAGTTCACCACCCTCAGCAAGAGCCTCGGCAAACAGTTCGCCGATGAGCGTTACGCGACGGCTTACGTGCAGCAGCAGCGGGAGCAGCTCGTCGAGTACCGGCCGGGGCAGCACCCGGAAACGGCACTGGGTGACGCGGTGGCGCACATAGACCGGCGGTGGGAAGCGGCTATTCGCAGTGCGTCCGCCGTTCAACGCTTTCGCCCGGACGCGGACGCGGCGTTCAACGCCGAGGCGCTGGCCACGAGGAACATCGCCGGTTCGACCAAGATGGCCGGGGTAGCTCGGCTGAGGTCACTGGAATCGTTGCCCGAGAAGGAGGCAGCCCAGTGGCGAGCGTCGTTCCGTAACGACGTGGACAACGAGTTCGAGCGTGTCTGGCGGCCCGTCTACGAAGCGGGTCACGGACCCGGCAGCGCCCGGTTCCAGGCCACCGAGGAGGTCTGGAAAACCCGCTTCCAGGGCATGCGCGAGCAGTTGCGGGTGCGCGGTTTCGTGTACCACGAGATGCAACGGTTGATGGACGACATCGCGGAGGCCAGGGCCGATCTCGCCTTCCGCGGTGGCTCTGCCGGCGACGTCACCCGGGCGCTTCAGGTGATCAGCGAGAAATACCACACCGAGATCGGTGACCTGGTACGCGGGATCGGCCGCCGAGGCCCGGACCTGACTAGGTGGGACGATCTGGCGGTTCGGATGCAGACCGAGGTACGCCGGGCGTTCACGCCCGAGGCGACCGCCGGACGTCGACCTGCTGAAACCGAGCGGATCGGTGGCGACCCGTTCACCGACCAACGACCCGTGCCCGACGGTCCGCCGGCGTCCGCGCTACACCCTGACCTGGTCGGCGTACGCGACCAGGCGTTCCGGGACTTTGCCGGCCTGGATCCGTTGTCGCAGGCGAAGCTGCCGAAGGCCATGCTCGACCGGCTTGAGGCGACGTACGTCCACGAGCGGCTGACCGCGTACGACGGGATCATGCGCGGTGGGGATACCCGCGTCTCCGCCGATGTCCTGCATGACCTACGAGTCGAGGCCCGGCCTTCGGCTGCCGAGCCGGGGGCCTCGTCCAGGCGTCACGCGCCGGCCTCGTGGAGCGAGCATCGCCGGCAGATCAGCGAACTGTTGCACGGTCGCGGCTTGGCGGTGAGCCCGACTCCCGGCGGCCTTGTGGTGCACCTCGACGCGGGCCAGGCGGTCGCGGACAGCGCCGTCGTACAGGCCGCGCGAGGGTTGGGCGAACTGCCCGACGGCCTCCGGATCGTGGCTGGCCCGGGCGTACGGCCCGACGTGGACCTGACCGGCCTGGGCCCACTGGCCCGGGAAGGCGTGGTGCTGTACGCGCCGTTCCTCGACGACAGCGTGCTGGTGGAGGTCGCGCAGACCACCCGGTTGACCGTCGCCTTCCGGGCCCGTCCAACACCCAGCGAAGCCGCCGCCTATCCGGTGGACGGCAACGGCATGGCCACCCTGCAACACCTCGCCGTCGAATGGCGTTCGGGGGTGCCGGCCGGTGCCCCGTTCGGGCTGACCCCCACTGCCCGGCCCGGTCTGTACCGGCTCAGCGAGGGCTGGATGCTCGAGTCGCACTCGTGGGGCGTGTGGGCCCGTCCTCCAGAGGTGGCGGTTTACGACGCGTTCCGTACCCGGCTCGGTGAATTCAGCGGCGACACACCCGTGGTGGTGGGTGCGTCCCGGGTCGAAGTCCCGGACGCCGTGGCCAGGGAGATCCATCACCTGGCGGAGCGGATGCCGGTGGGCGGCCGGTCCGGCATCACCTGGCTCAGTCGTCCGAGGGCCGGTGAGGCCACCCCGGACCTGGCCGACAATCCCGCTGACCCGACCACCGCGGCCCGCACGCAGAGGTACGGGGAAGCATTCGATCTCGCCGAGACCCAGCGGCTGGTGCGGGAGCAGGCCCGCCGCGACTTCAGGTCGCTTGAGCGGAACGTGGACCTGTCGTCCTCGACAATCATGGACAAGCTGCTGCAGGCGTACGAGCTGGACGCCGAGGCGCTCATCGGCAAATTCCTGGGCGGCCGCGACGGTTGGCACGGACATTCCGACATCGCCGGCTTCACCCGTGGGTACGACGAACTCCGGTCTGCGCTACCGGGACGTCTCGAGGCGCAGGTGCGCTGGGAGGGACGGATCGGCGAGGTGCGCCGATCCGTCGAGGAGGCATTCCAAGGCGACGCGGGCCTGCGTGACCGTGCCGAGCTGTTTCCGCAGACCGGTCGGGCGGAGATGGATGATCACATCAAAGCGTTCTGGGAACGCTTCTCCGTCACGGCTGGCAAAACGATCGACGACCTGGCCAAGGGTAGCCCGCGTGGGGATCTGGCGGCTGTGGTCGACGCCCGGATCGACAACCTCGCGCGGGACGCTCGCCTGCACGTCGACGCGTACCTGACGGGTGAATCGGCGCTGGTGAGCGGGCTCACGCGGAGCCGCGCGATCGGCATCGAATTGCGACCCAGTGGCGATGCCGTGGCCGACGAGATCGCCTCTACGCTGTCCGGTCAGATCCGACATGTCTGGGACAAGGTGTTCGGGCCGGACGGCGCGTTCGGCGTGGAGCGATGGAAACCGGGATCCGTCTTCGCCGAATCCCCGGAGGCGCGGCAGCTGGAAGATGTCCTCGCCCCGGAGCACGTGACGGCCGTCGAGAAGCGGGTGCGGGACGCCTTCGAATCGCTGCTTCGCCGTGCCCCGGACATTGAGGGCTCGGCCAGCCTGCCCGCTCGTCTCGCCGCCGCCCACCACGCGTCGGCTCGGTTCGAGCAGGTCGCTGCCGCCCGGGCCGAGGCTAGGGAGGCCGCCGGGCTGCGACCCGATATGACCGCGCAGCAGTTGGCGGAATTCCACGACGATCTGCTCGCCCGGGTGGACGACCTCCTGCACAGAGGCGGTCGGCGCGACGCCGGGGACGGCGACGAGCCGCACGACGGGGACGGCGACGGGTCGTATGACGTGCACGGCGACCGGCCGCACGGCGGGGAATCCCCCGCCGAGGTGACGGCGCGGTTCGACGAGTTGATCGGCGAGCGTCTCGCCACCGACCTGGACACGTTTGCCGAGCCGCAGTTGCTGCGTTTTACCCGGGACGACCTCAGGCTGAGTCTCGACGACGTAGCGGGCCCTCTCGACAGCGCAAGCATCGACCGGGTCGCCAAAAAGCTCGCCGTCGACCTCCGACGCGCCTTCGACGAGATCTCTCCCTCGGGCTCCTCGCCCCTGGAAGGGAACGATGCGTGGGCACGGAAGGTGGGCGAGTTCCGCGCGGGCCTGCCGCGTCGGGTGGAGGCCGAGCTCGATTCGCTGACCAACCTGACGAGCGCAGCGAAGGAGTTCCACTTCATCGAGCGGGCCGCAGCCGCCCGGTCTGGCGCTCCGCTACGGTCCGACCTCGTCAGCGACCTGGCTACCGCGCATCGCGTCGACTTCATGGCCGCCCGCGACCGCAACCTGCTGAGCGCCCCCGAACGGACCACGTGGCTCGGCCACGAGAGGGTCAATGGAGACCGGTACGGCAGCCACCTCGCTGACGTGCGGCATGGGTCTTTCACCGCCGACCTTAAGTGGCGTTTCGACGCCGATCTGCGTGCCGCGGTGGACCGCGTCGTCGCAGGGGGAATCAGGCGGGCCGAACCCGAGACGGCTGCCGAGGCCCTCCGGCGATCCTTCGCCGACGAATTGCACGACGCGCGATACAGCGAGACCTTCACCGCCAGGTTGGAAAAGCGTTACCAGAGCCTGAGCGATTCGATCGACGCCCAACTGACGGTCGCCATGATGGAACGACGGATCAAGGGCATCACCGACGAATTCCTCACGCGGTATGCCGCCAATCACCCCGAGACGGAACTGCGACGCCTTGGCGAGGCGGTCACCAAGGAGTTCGGCGTGGTGCTGCGGGGACGCAGCGGACACCTACCGCCCTCCCTCGGCGTAGCGGAGCAGAAGGCGCTGCTGCGGGAGATCGCCCCGCAGGTAGAGGCCGAGGTTAGCCGGCTGCTCGGCAGGGAGGGAATCAGCGAGCCGGTCCGTAACCTTGTGAAGGACACGGTGTTCCGGGTGCGCCGCAAGCTGTCGAACGCCGCGTTGGCCCCGGTGGATGCCGGCTTTGCGGGCGAGCTGAAGCATCTCGTCACGCGCCTTGACGACTCGATCGCGGAGGCGTTGAGTCGACCGACGCCCGCCCTCACCGACGCCACCCGGGCCACCTCCGCTGCCACCGTGCGGTCGGAGGTGCTCGCGGAGCTGAAGGTGCTGCACCAGCGGAACTGGGACTTCGACCGGAGCTCCTTCGCCGGCCGGTTCAACGAGACGCTGAGTGGAATCGGCCGGAGAATCGACTCGCATCCGCTGCGTCAGGAGACCGAGCAATTTCTCGCCGTCAACCTGGAGCGCGACGTGCCAGCGGCGCTCGTTGGCCTGGCCCGCAACTCGGTCAGCGGGAATGCGTTGGAGGCGGCGGCAAGAGCCTTTACGAGCGCGGTGACCGAAGAGTTCGAGAGGACGGCGTCCCGCACCGCGTTCACCCTCGCCGACGTGAACCACTGGAGCGCCCGGTACCACCAGCTGATCTCGTCGTTCGACTCCTGGGTGACCACTTACCTGGTCAGCCAGCAGGTCGAGGGACTCATAACCCAGACCGTCAGAGCAACGCCGGCTACCCATCTCGGGGACGGTGTGACTGGGCTGGCTCGGCTCGAGCAGCGGCTCCGGCAGGCGGCCACGCAAACTCTCGCGCCGTACCTGACCATGTCGGGGCACGGGATCCTGCCGCCCTCAGTCGGTGTCGAGGAACAGGTGACGCTCGCCCGTGAGGTTGCCGCCCGGCTTGACGAGGTGGCCGTCGAAGAAGGCGTGGCTCGACTCGGGGATCGGCTCGTTCAGTCGCTGCGGCAGAATCCCGTGGCCGCCCGGCCCGGGGCGGGACTGGCCGCCGAGCGCGAGGCGCTGGCTCTCCAGGTCGACGAGCGCCTGCAGGACATCCTCATGGCGTACGAGCCGGGTACACCGGTGCAGGGGGCCCGCGCGCTGCTCATCGAGCGGGTGCAAGATCGCTTCGACTCGACGGCCAAGACCGGGTGGGCGTTCAACCGGGACCTGTTGGCTAGCCAGGTGGCCGCCGACCTGGCCGATGCCGACACCTTCGTGGCAGCGTACGTGCGTCGGTTCGCTGACCGGGCCGCGCTGCCATCTGTCGTACAGGGTCGCCTTGCCGAGGCGTTGCCTGGCCTTTCGCACCTGTCGATGACTGCCGCTGACACCGCCACTGCCACCGCGAGGTTCACGACCGAGGTCGTGCGGGAGTTCGACCGTACCCACCGGGTGGGCCAGCCGTACGGCGAACAGGAAGCCGCGGACTGGCACGCCCGCCTGGAGGGCATGGTTGATCGCCTCGAATCCTGGCTCGTCGCCCACCGGGTTGGCGCCCGTGCCGTCCAGGCGGTTGGGCAGGCCGAGCGGGACGGGGTGCGCCAGGCGCTGCAGCCGTACCTCCGACTCTCCTCGCCGTCCCCGTTGCCGACCTCGATGGGGCCGCGCGAACAGGAGGTGGTGGGCCGGGCCCTGCTTGCCGACGCGACGTCGACGGTCCGCGACGCGTTCGCCGGGAACCTGCTCACGACACCGGTGCCGACCCGGCCCGGGCCCCACTTCGCCGCCCGGCGCGCCCAGATCGAAGAGCGCCTGGACGCCAGGCTCGCCGAGGTGAAGGCCACAATCCAGGACCAGGCCAGACACCTCGGTACGGAGGCCGGCCAAGAGCTCGAGGGCAGCGGTCCGTTCGGCATCAGCGCGCCGGACGGCGACGTTCTACGGCACCTCGACGGCGCAATCGCGCAATACCGGAGGGAGGTCCTGGACGGCGTCGACGCCGGGTTCGCGCAGGAGATGGTCGCACCCGACATCAACGTCACCCTGCAGCTCGCCACCGCGACGAACGCGGTGACGCGACGAATGGTCCGGGCGTACGCGGTGGCCGAGTTGGAGGGCGACCTCGCCACCGACATCGTCGGCCCTGCCGCCGGGGCGTTCCGTGCGGCCGTTCTCACGCGGGTCACCGCGAGCGTTCCGGTCGGGGACGAATTCGGCCCGGAGCAGCAGGAGGAATGGCGGCGGGAGTACCGGCGGCTCATCGACCGTTCCCAGGCGTGGCAGACGATTCGGGTGCTGGCCGATCGGGCTATCGCGCTCGCACCCGGGTCGGTCTGGCGATCGAAGGGGTGGCTCGAGCGGTCTGGGGAGGCGATCGAAAAGGTTGTCGCGCCGTATCTCGATCTCAAGGACGAGATCCGGCCGGCGCGGTCACTCGGCCGGCCCGAGCAGAGACGCCTGGCCGAGGCACTTGCCAGGGTCATGCCAGAGCAGGCCGGCGCACGGTTGCGGGCCTCGGTGAATCTCGTGCCGGTGGGAGCCGACCGGGCCTGGGCCGGTTCGTACTTCCCGGTCGACTTCGATGCCGAGCTGGGCCAGCTGAGACGGCGGCTGTCGCGCGAGGTTCCCGGGACGGACGCGGCGACCGAGGCATTCCGGGCGGACCAGCTCACTCGTTTCCAGGAGGCGAACGAGGCGGACTGGAATTTCGACCGCGCCGCCTGGGACACCGAACTCACCCAACGGCTCGACGCCAGGGACGACTGGATCAGCTCCTGGGAGCGCAGAGCCGAGGCGCGGACGCAGTTCGGCGTCAACCTTGACCTCGCCCTGAACGCCGCACTCGGGAGACTGCCCGCCGCGGAGGCCTTGACGAGGGCCTCCAACAGGTTCTACCGCGACGCCGTCCGCGAGTTCGATGAGACCTACCCGGTCGGGGCTCCCTTCGCTCTCGAGCAGGACGACGAGTGGCGGCAGATGCTCGATCAATTGACCAGCCGCATCGGCGGCTGGCTCACTGTGCGGCAGATCCGCGACCGGGTCAGCAACCGCATCGACAGGGCGGTCATCGACGCCCATGGTCCCCTCGCGGCCAACCATCCGATGTGGGAGATTGCCGATCGGATGATCGAACAGGTCGAGCTTGCGGCAACCAGACACCTCGACCTGCGATCGACCCGGTACCTGCCGGCCGTACTCAGCCCGCAGGAGCAGGCCGCGTTCGCCGCTCATCTGACGCGACGCCTCAGTCGGGAGGACGCCGAAAGCATCGGGCTGAAGGACGACCCAGGCGATGCTGCCCGGCGGTGGCTCGAGACCGATCCGGTCGCCGTGCCGACCGGCGACGATCACGCGGCCCGGCGGGCACGGCTCCAGGATCGTCTGGACCAGCTCTCCGGCAATCCCGAAGCTGTGGCGGCGCATCGGGGGGTCGTGCTGCGTGACTTCGACGAGGCACACGCACGGTGGTGGGACCTCGAGGTCGACACCTGGCCCGATCGACTCGCCACCCGGCTGCAGGACGCTCCGGCCTGGATGGAAGCGTTCACGAGGCGGCTCGATGCCAGGTCCGGGATCGAGGACGCGCTGCGCCCGCGTCTGGACGAGGCGACGGCGCGGTCGGGGTTGACCGCGGACGAGGCCGTCGAGGCCGGTGCGGCTTTCGTCACGATGGTGGTCAGAGATTTCGACCGCAGATTCCCCCGTGCCGGTGAGTTCGGGGAGGCCGAGCGGACGTGGTGGGCTGGGCAGATCGAGACGCTGCGGTCTCGTGTGGACGCCTGGGTCGCTGTTCGGACCGTCGCCCTTCGGGCGCGGGATGTCGTGCCGACCGTGGAGGCAGGCACGGTGAACGAGGTGCTGCGGCCGTACCTCGCAACGACCATGATCGGAACGTTGCCCGCTGTGTTCGGTCCTGCCGAGCGTGACGCGCTCATCGATCGGGTCGTTCCGCTGGTCGTGCGCGGCGCGGATGCCACGGTTGTCGAGTCGTTCCGCAGTCGGGTACCAGCTCAGCAGGGGGTGGGCTTCGAGGCCGAGCGCGCGGCCCTGAACGACCGCCTGTCGGAGGTCCTGCGGACCCGACAGGCGGATTCCGAGACGGCCGCGGCCGACGCAGCCGCGTCCGAGGCGTTCCGGGCACATGTCCTGTCTCGGTTCGACTCGAGGTTCGTCCGCGACTGGAACTACGACCGGGATGTCTGGCAGCAGGAGTACGACCGGACCATCGGCGAGATGGCGTCGTGGCTCGACAACTGGGCGGCGGGCAACCGGCTGCGGAGCATGGACCGTGACGCGTTGATCCGCGTACTCGACGAGAAGGAGGCCGACTCGCCGGTCCGGGAGGAGATCCTCGCGGCCTTTGATCAGCATTACGCGCAGCACGTCGGCTCTGCGCGCTCCGTCGGTGTCGCCCGAGTGCGCTGGCGGGCCCGGCAGGCACGCATCATCGACGGCTTGAACGAGCACCGGCGGCGCACGGAGCTGACCGAGAGGTTGACCGACCAGATTCACCGCGAGGTGCTCGACCATCGCACGCTCTGGCAGGACGTGGGCGTCGTCAGCTGGGAACTCGACCAGCTCACCGAGCTCGGTGATCGTCTGGTGACGGGACTTGGCGCGGCACGGTTGGCCGGGCCGCTTCCCGATCAGCAGTCCTCGTATCCGGTCGCGGACCTCACCGAACAACTCGACCGCGCGGTCGGAACCTGGGCCGACGGGGACCGGATCAGCCCGCACGTGCGTACGCTTGCCGCGAGGCTGCGTGCGGTGTTGATCGGCGAGGTGCGCGACGCGCTGAGCGGACCCGGATCGGCACAGCAACCAACGGCGCCGGCCGTCTCGCGGCTGATCGCGCCCGACTTCGCCGACGGCTTCCGACGCCTGGTGCTGGGGGTGCACATCGGGCCGCTCCAGGCGCACCACCTGGAGATGGCGGAGCAGTTCGCCCGCGAGGCGGCGAAGATCTTCCACCGTCGGGCCGGCGCCGCGTCGGAGGCCAAAGCACGCGGCCTGTACCAGGACCTGATCCAGCGGTATCGAGAACAGGAGCCCTACCACGAGAGGATCGTCGCGTTCCGCCGGGAAGCCGGGGACGTGGCCGCGTTGCGCGAGCGGCTGGACGTGAGCAATCCGCAGCTCGTCAACCAGGTGGTCGCGGAGTTCGAGCAGGCCGTCAGCCGGCTGGTCGACCAGGCGTGGGGCGCTGCCCAGTACGAGCTCTATCGCCTCGACGCCGCCGTCGACATCTTCAAGCAGTATCACCGGATGCTCCTCGACGCCGCCAACAAGCGGATGACCGAGATCCGCGAGGCGGAGGCGTCGCGGGCGCGCGCCAACGAGCTGATCACGGCGCAACTGCGGGACTTCGAGAGCGAGCACGGGGAGCTCGACTCGCAGGCGCGGATGATCGCCCGGTTCGCCGCGCAGACCCACGTGGTGCCGGCGCATGGCGATCTCGGCGCTGAGGCGGTGCAGGCGCTGCACGGGCTGTTCCGCCTTGCCGGCGTGTACAGCCGGTTCGTGGCCGACCTGCCGGCTGGCACCCCAGAGGCCGTGCGGCGGGTAGGGAGGGATGCGTACATCCGGCAGCTCGGCGAGCCCAACGACGCGGCGGACCACCTCGCTGAGATGCTGACGGCGCTCGCTGACCAGGCCCGCCGACGGGCGAGCGTCGAGGAGCGGCTGGCCGCGGTGACGTCCGACCCGGCCCGGCTCAGCGCGGCGCTCGGGCCGGTGCTGGCGAACGAGGAGCGGACGGCCCTCGAAGGCTTCCTTCGCGCACGGGTGGACGAGGCCGGCACGCATCTCGCCGACGACGTCCGCGCTCGGACCAGCACTGCCCGCTATGCGCCGGCTCACGTCGACGCCGCGCTCGGCCAGCTCGACGCAGATCTGAATCGGGCCGCCCAGCGCTGGGCGGACAACGAGGCACTGCGGGCGCTGGCGAGGATCCCCGTGGGACGCGACTTCCTGCGCGAGCCGGGGACCGACGGGCTTGATGACATCCTGTCGGCCCTCGCCCGGGACGCCAGTCCGCAGGCACTGGCCAGCCTGCCGTACCTGCTTGCCGCGCTGCCCTCGATGGGGGCTGAGTCTGCTGCGGTGCGCGAACTCCTGACCGATGTCGGTCAGTTCCTGGAAGGCGACGCCGACGCATACGGCAGGGCCTTCGAGCGGGCCGCCGACGTGCGCGTACGGTCGCGCTCCGCGCTCATGGAGTTCGTCATGGCGCTGCACGTCCTGAATCCCGAGCTGGTCGCACTGGGTAACCGAATTATGGACTGTTAGTCACCGGCGGACGTCGGTGTCCCTCACACGAGGACTACAGGGCACTCCCTGAACCGCTGCAACCTCGGAGTATGGCCGAAGATGGCATGGACGACCTGCTGCGGCAGGCCCAGGAATTGCACCACCAGTTCGTCTCCGTCCGGGACCAGATGGCGGTCATCGAGGTCACCGGCACCGCCGCAGGGGGTGCGGTCGCCGTCACGATGACCCCGGCGGGCGAGGTCCGAAGCCTGCGCATCGACGACGAGGTGCTGGCCGGCGGGCGCGCGGAGGTCGAGGAGACCGTCCTGCTCGCGTTGCGCGACGCGACGGCTCAGCTCCGCGAGCAGGCCGTCGAGAGGCTGGCGGGCCTTCAGGACGTGCTCCGCTCGACAGGTCGGTTCTAGAGCCCGCCCACATCGAGGAGAACCTGATGGAAGAGCAGTACGAGTTCGAGCCGGTCCGCCGGGCGGAGCTGGTCCGGACAGGTATCGAGGTTCCACCGGTGGTGGACTTGACCGGACCGCCCTCGGCGCTGATCGAGGCGGCGGTCGACGAGGTGGACGAGGCGGCCCGGTCAACGGTGGTCGAGCTGCCCGGGGCGGTGGCCCTGTGGCGGGCCTGGCGCATTGGTCCCGCTCCGGACGTGACCCGGGTTCTGCTGGTCGAGGTGGATCGGCCGGACGATGACCTGTCCGAGTTCCGTGACCGTGTCGCCGAGGCCACGGCGTCCGACGACGGCACCCTGGTCGAGGTGGTGGGGGCCAACGCGGAGGCCTCGCCGTATCAGCGGCAGATCCGGCGCGGCGCGGCGCTGCTGTGGGCGGCCGAGGCCGGGGCGAGCATGCGGATCGCGCGGGCCTTCGACGTGGTGGATCCGGTCACCGGCCCGGGGTTCGCTGCGGAACACGAGCGGCTGGACGGCACTGAACGCGACGCGGTGCTGCGCTACCTCGAGGACGCTCCGCTGCTGCTCACCTCGACCGAGCGGATGATCGACGTGGTGGATCCCGAGCGCGGCAACGTCGTTCCACTCGATCACCGCACCGATGGCGCGTGGGCGTGGACCGACAGCGTGCCGTACTACCTGCGTCACCATGGGCTGGCTCCCGATCCGGAGTTCCTGGCGGCGATCCGGGCCGGTAACTACCTGCTCCCCCCGGTGACCGACATCGGTCGGCATCGCGCATTGGCCGAGCTGTTCCGGCCGGTCGACGTCGCACCGGCGTGGTCGATCTGACCCGTTCGTGAACGGAAGGCGCCGGGCCCGCGTCGGGTCCGGCGCCTTCCGCCGTACGGAGTCAGAGCTGGATCAGCATTCCAGGACGCCGTCCCGCAACAGGCGAAGCTCCGCGTCGTGATGCGGCATGGAGGTGTGCCGTAGGTCGTTGATGGCGTCCACCCATTGCTGCTTCTGCTCGAAGGTGAGCTTGCCGCGGTTGTCTTTGATGAGATCCGCGGCGTCCTCGAACTCGCCAGCCTTGATTTTGCCGAGCATGTCGAGCACCGAGACCGAGATGCCGGTGACGCCGACCGCCTTGACCATCGCTCCCAGTCGCTGGGTCGTGATGCCGCCGTCGACGGGCATGTTGAGCTGACCGGCGGTCTCCAGTCGGCCCACCGAGTCGAGCAGCACCTTGGGCCGTCGCGCCTCGTCCGCGCCCGCGTAGTCGAAGACGATGTCCGCCTGACCGACTGCGCCCAACTCGAGCACCGGAGCGAAGACGCCCAGCTCCGGCTGGTCGGGCACCCGCTCGATCATCTTCTCGACCTGGGCCAGGGCCGCCGTCATCCGCTCGGCCGACCACTGCTCCTCGAGTCGGTGGAAGGCCTCGCGGCTCTCGGCGAGATCCGGTGCCCAGATCAACTCGCCAAGGGCGTCGTCGACCCGAGCGACGGCTTCGGTCGGGCTGGCCAGCCTGGCCGCCGCGGCCAGGACACCGGGCGTGATCATCTCCCAGATGTCGCTGGACGTCTCGGTGTCACCACCCTGTCGGGGGGCGGTCACCTTCCAGCGGTGATCCGCCTGGAGGCCACCCAACCCGGAGCCGTCGGCTCTCTCCAGGGTCGGGTGCAGGAGCGCGACCCCGTACCTTTCCAACACGGTGAGCAGGTCACTGTCGACCCTGCCACGGGTCACCACGACCGGCGGCTGATTGCGTTGCGCGAACTGTTCGAGCAGATAGTTCAACGCGGCGACGTCCGCGGCGAGCGTGGCATGGCCGAGTCGCGGAGCGTCTAGCAGGATCACCGGATGCTCGACATCCGCTGCCTCGACCAGTTGGTCGATGAGCTGCTGCGGCGCGGGCCTGCTGTTCGAGGAGATGACGTACAGACCGTCCCCGTGGCTGGTGACGCCGTGGTTCAGCCGCAATGGCCAGCTCGGTGGACGCAACGCCTCGGCGGGAACGAACGGCTGCTCGTTCGTCGTAGCCGCTTGTCGGACTCCGCTCTCGAACAGGCGCTCGATACGCGCGGGGTCGGGCAGGCCAAGGGTGGTCAGGTCGGTCACGGCGGGGGCGTCGACCCCGGTCAACAGCGTGCCGTTGTCGGCGGTGAGAGCCACGCCGGTCTCGACGCGGGTCAGCGACAGCCTCGGGCCGTGCTGCACGACCATCGGCGTACGTTGGCCGGGCACCTGTTCGACGGCGGTGGCGTCGCGGATTTCCCGCCAGCCGCCGGAGATGAGACGGAACCGGCCGTCGTCGCCGAGCACGTTGGGGGAAATGACGACCTCGGTCAGGTCGTTCCCGGTTCCGGCTACGACCTGCGCGACCCCGCCAGCGGCCAGCACCCGCTTGTTGCCGACGGGTAGCAGGGTGAACACGCCGGTGGCGAAGTCGTCCAGCGGAGTGCCGCCGACCCGGGTAACGGCCAGATCGCAGACGACGAAGACGATATCGCGATCACGGGAGTGGGGATCGGCGACGATCAGGTCGCGCATTCGTTGTTTCGTGATGAGTTGGCCATCGACCAGCGGTCCGTCGACGGTGCCGTCGATGAACACCGGATACTCGTTGCGGCCGGCCCGGAACGTGCGCGCCGCGTCGATGAGGTGCTGCTGATCCTCACCGAGCAGGTAGAGGCCGGGCCGATCGTCGGGGAGGTACACGGCGACATCCTGCGGCGCTGGGTGCACCGCGCTGGGTGCGACGGTCCCGGCGAATCGGTGCCGTCTGGAGCTTGACGCCCCGGCATGGCGGTTCGAGTGGAGAGTGTCGTAGGACATCGCATGGGGGGCGAGAACGGGTACCGGAACCGGCTGCAGGACTGGATGATTCAACCTGGGCAACAGTTCCACGCGGATCTGTTCTCTACCCCAGGTGTAGAGATCCCTTGGCGCGTCAGGCGTGACGGTCCACGCTCTGGTTACCGCGTTCATTTCCCCGATGTAGTGCGCCGCCCGGACGGCGGTGGGATAGAGGGGCCACGGGTCGATCACGAGCGTGTTCGGATGTCCCAGTGGACCGATCACGACGAAGGTGTGAACGCGCAGTCCGCCCCGATCGAAGACATTGCCATGCACGTACGTGATCGGGACGCCGACCATATCCGGCCTGGCGTAGAGTTCGGCGAGCACCACAGCCGCGTGTTCATCGCAGTTGCCGGTGCGGAAGTAGGTGGCCATGTAGGCGGTGGCGCTCTGGTATCGAAGCCAGTTATCAAAACCGTCGTTCGGATTTTTTCGGTAGACGGGTGCCCGAACGTGTCTGACCAAGGCAGTCGCGCCATCGTTGTAAAGCGCGATGACTGCGTCGTTGTTGGCGGGGCCGTAGGACAGCTTCGCCCGTACCCTGCCGATGATGGTCGCGGCGAGTGAGTGGGAAGTGCTGATCCAGGTATTTTCCCAGGCTAGTCCATTCTCGATGGTGGTGATCTGGCCATCCCAACCGGCGGCGGAAGTCAATAGTTGGGCGGATTCAGTCGGCAGTCTGTTTTCGATTTCGGCGAGAATGGTCGCCAGGGTTGAAATAGCGCCCTGCGGCCCACGAACGTGAACGGTGAGGTTGCCAAGTGTCTGCGCCTCAAGCGGAGTGCGGTAGGGGCCCTTTGCGGTCAGGTGGAAAAATTGATAAAGCTGGTCAAAGGACTGTACGTAAGTGGGATGGACGTACTGGCGCAGGCCGGGCAGACGGTTGTGCTCCATCACACTACTGGTGATATGCGTTCTTGTGTATCGCGCGCTGTCGACCGCGACATTGAGTGTGCTGATCCGGGTCCGAATGCCGTCTCGGACCACTTTGGCGCGCCTCAGCAGGTCAGCACGGATTCGCTCTATATCGTCCGATCTGAGGCGCTCGAAGACCTGGGCGTGCATCGTCGACGGATCGCTGTGCTGAAGCTGGTTGCTCGCATGGAACAGCCTGGCCGCGGTTGCCAGCCCGGTGTCGCGAAGCTGGTCGGCCCACCCCGCGATGGTCAGCGCCGCGGTGGCCGCGGCGGCGCGGGCAGCCGTAACCCCCGCGTACGCCTGGGCGATCGTGTTGAACGGTACGCCGGCTGCGGCCACGTCGGCAGGTGTGCCGATGCCGGTCAGCTCCCGCACCATTTCGATCGTCGGCGCCTCGTCCCCGGTGAGCACCGCACCGGACGTGTCGGTGAGCCGTACACCGTCTCCCGTACGCGTGCTGGAAAGCGCGGGCCCGTACTGGTTGACCACTACCGCGCGTGCCTCGGTCGCGGTGGCCACGCTGTCGGCGTCGGTGTAGGTGCGGATGCCGCCCGCGACGAGCCGGACTTCGCCGTCGGGGGTGAGGACCGTGCGGGTGACGAGCACCTCGGTGAGCTCGTCGGACCGGGCCGGTCCTCGCTGGACCCACGCGATGCCACCCATCGCGACGACGCCGGGGTACTCACGTTGCAGCGCCGCGAACAACGTGGCGCCGAAGTCATCGATGACGGTGCTCGACGAGGCTGCGTCACATTGCACGAGGATGATGGTCTTGCCCCGGGACAGGGGGTCGGCAGCGATGAGATCGCGTAGCTGCTCGGCCGTGACCAGCCGGCCCCCGACGATCGGGCCGGCCGAGGTGCCGTGGACGAACACCGGATATTCGTCTACGGCGGCCCGGAAGTTCCGGGCGGCGTCGATCTGCGCGGTCTGGTCGGCATCGAGCAGCATGAGGCCGCCCCGGCCGCCCAGATAGACCGCCGCCGCCGTCACGTCCGGGTGCACTGCCGGTACAGCTCCGGCGAACTGCTCCCGCACGACGGCGGCGGCGTGCAGCTCTGACGGGACGACGGCCGGGCTGACCTCGAGCGTGGCCGGGTGCCGTGGCAGGGTGGCGGCCTGCGCGCCCGTCGGAGTGTCGCGCAACAAGGCGACGCCGTCGGGTGATCGCACTGCCAGTAGGTCCTCGGGTGCGTCCAAGCCGGCCTGGGTGAACCGCACCCGCGTCGCGTGTCCGACCGCCAGGTTCGCCGCCAGATCGCGCCAGAGTCCCCTGATCCCGCCCTCGATGCCCCGGAACGCGTCGGCCGACGCGCCCGTCAGGTCGATGCCGGCGAAGCGGGCGTTGACGATGGGTAGCGGCAGGCCAAGCTCGACCCGGTCACCGGCCAGGCGGACCTGGCCGGGCATCGGTGGTCCCTGGACGATCCGGCTGAGGTCGTGACCGAGTTCGGCGGCGGGGTGTTCGGCGACGAGGTGAGTGGCCGGCAGTACGAGCACGTACTCCGCTGTGGCCGGTACGGCGAGCTGCCCGTGGGCGTCGATCGGCAGTACCCGGTCACTGGTCGAGTCGGCCAACGCGTTGCCGGGGACGCGGACCGGTAGTCGCAGCGCGTCGGCGCGGGTGATCGCCGCGTCCAGATCCAGGTTGGTGGCGACCGACAACGGTGGGGCTTCCACCGAGCGCGCGAGCACGCCCAGCGGCTGTGCCAACAGGGCCTCAGCGGTCGACTCGGGAACGGTCGCCCCCGAGGTCGAATGGATCAGATGCAGGCCCGCCACCGGCTCCGCGAGACGTACCTCCAGTGGCAGGGGGGTCTTGTCCAAGCTCAGGTACTGGCCGGACCGCACCCACGTGGTGACGAACTCGAGACAATCCAAACCCGCACCGTTCGCCATCCAAGCCTCCCCACACAACAGGAGAATTCAGCCTCCCAGTGGGGGACGGAACGGTCGTAGTCCTCGTGTGTGGGACACGACGTCCCTGCCTGGCTCCGATTTCTCGCCTGTTCCGGTCTGAACCCGGAACCCCTCCCGTCCGTTGTGTGGACACGACGTATCACGCCCCGCCACCGAGGGAGCCGTTATGCCCGCACTGTCCGACTGCCTGCCTGGTGTGCTGGTCACTGTGCTCGGCAAAGGGTTCATGTACCTGGCCGAGTCGACAGCGCCGCAGGTCAACACCGGCATGCTGGAGGCCGCTGAGCGGATGAGTATCGGTGACGGGGTGAACGTCTTCGTCAGCCGGGACACCGCCCTCGATCCCGCGTTCCGCCGCTATCTGGACCAGTTGGATCCGAGAGCGCGGGCGACGCACGTCGTCACCGTGCTCGACCCGGAGACCAGGCTGCCGGTCACCGACGCGGGGACGCTGCGGGAAATCGCCGCCGGGCTCGACCTGCCCGTGTCGACGGTCGAGCCGATCGCGGGCGAGGACGTCGTGCCGGTGGATGTCACGGGTCGCGTGACCGCTCTGGAGGCGGCCGGATACCGCGTTCTTCCGCCGAGCGCGACGGCGCAGCGAGTGGCGCTGCTCGACGCCGTCGGCCTGCCCGGAACGCCGTCCACTATCGGGGAGGGGCTGGACCGGCTCGCCGGCTGGCACGAGCGCGTCGCGGTCACGCGCGCACAGCTCGGATTTCCCGCCAACCCGGTGCAGATCGCCCACGCCGGCCCGGGGGCGCACGCGACGACGTATGCGCTCGGCGCGTATGTCGCGCGGTACGGACAATTCGGAGCGTTCGACCCGCTCACCTCCACCGAAGCGCTGACGGTCGACCGAGTGGCGAGCGCGATCGGCGGCACCCTCACACCCGTGCGGCCGGCGGCGCTCGAGAGCCTGCTTCGCCATAGCCCGGGTTCGTCGGCGCTGGTCACCGGCACCGCGGTCGGTACCTCCACCGAGCAGGTGTTCTGGCTGACCTCGGACGAGAACGGCGCTCTCACGTGGCACGACCCGCGCGCCGCCGGTACGGCGCAGGTCTTCGACATCGACGGTGGAGCCGACTGGCGTACCGCCGTCCTCGAACGCGACGACGCGCGAGCGATGCTGGTCGGCCCGGACGGCATGCCGGTCGCCCTGCCCGAGGCGACCGGGCCCGTGGCGGTCCGGCCGCTCCACCACGAGGTGACGTATGTCGGTCCCTGGCCACGGGAGAACCTGACCCGGTACGGGCTGGACTCCGTCGACTTCGAGGGCATGCCCGTCGTCGCGGTCGACGTGCGCGAGCAGTCCGGCGAGGGCCGCCCGTTGGACCGGGAACAGTTCGTCAAGATCAGGGCGAGGCTGGAGCGGTACTACCTGAACAACGTGCGGCCGACGATCGTGTCCACCCGCCAGCACGACGAGATCGAGCAGCTCGCCCGGACCTACGACGCGACAGTCGTCCAGCAGGTGATGCAGGGCGGTATCGACGCTCGATCCGGATGGCAGGTCATCCGTCCCGATGCCGCCCCGCGGACCTTCGACGGTGCTGTGGTGACCCGCGAGATGCTGGTCGCCGCGGACCTGTCCCTTACGACGGCCCGTGAAGCGTTGCCGCCCGTCCTGGTCGAGTTCCTGACCCAGGACTCCTACCAGCAGGCGGCCGACTACTTCGCCGAACATGCCGACCAGTTGCGGGATCCGGCGGTGCTGACGGCTGCGCGGGACGTGACCGCCAGGTTCCCGGGGGATTTCCGGCTTCGAGGGCTCGACCTGGCCCTGCGGGTGGCCGCGCGGGCGCCCGTCGCCGACGGCGGGGAGCCGATCGAACCGACCCTGGTGTCGCTGTTCCACGACGAGCAGCCCTGGCCGAAGGGTCGGTCACTCGACGCTCGCCTCGTCTTCGACTACCTGATCTCAGCCACGGGGTGGCTGGGCGAGTTGGAGACCGAACCAGGCACGGAACGCCCGAAGACGCACGGCACCCGGATGGCGTGGGACACCCTGTTGTTCCAGGGCATGCTGGACGGCTACGTCGACCCGTCCGACGCGGTCACGCTGGCCCGCGCCGTGGGTGAGTCGTACGGGGAACAGGCGGCGCGGGCAGCGGCCCGGGCCGAGGAGGTCGCTCAGGCGCACGCCTCGATCTTCGAGGCGGTCAAACTACTGCTCGACCCGAACCGGGTGGCGGGCAGCGACACCTGGCGTCGGGTGTTGTCCGTGAACTGCCTCACCGGTGCGGACCGGGTGCCCTGGCACTTCCGGTTCAAAGAACTCCTGGCGAGTAACCGGCTCAAGGAGATGCCGGGGGTGGCCCAGGACATCAAGGAGTTGACGAGCGAGATTCTGACCTGCCACTGACGCGCCGGGCCGGATGAGAAGATCCGCAGTGACGGACGTCGCCGAGGTGCCCTGCCCCGAGTTCGTCACCACCTGGGTGCGCTCCGGTCAGTGGCTCAGCCTCGGCGATCCGGTGCCCGACTCGGTGCTCGCCGCCGCGCGGTTACCGGGATTCCACCAGGTCCACGTCGATCCCGCCGCGTTCGGCACCGGGCTCGTCGCGGACGCCCTGCGCAGTCAGCCGAAGACCGTCGTCGACCGGATGGTGTACGTACCGCAGGCTCTCTCTCCTGGTCCGGAGGCCGCAGTCGGCCACGCCGACCAACTCGGTCTGCCGGTGCTTGTGTGGGCCCCTGACTCGCTGGCGCTGAGCGGACCGAGGGTCGTGCCCTTCGAGACGTTCGGCGGGACCGGGGCTGTCCTCGTTCATCCCGCCGAACGCCTCACCAGGGCGGCGTTCACTCCCGACGGCCGGGCGCTGACCCTGGCCCGGCTCTCGTCGATCGCGGACGGCGTGGTCGAGTCGGTCGGCGCGAACCAGGACGAGTTGGCACTGCTCGGTGCTCTGGCCGGCGCGCTCTACCCGGCCGGCGTACGACGCCTGCCCGGCCCGGCGCATACGGTCACCGGAACGTCCCCCACCGAGGACGACTTCCGCACCGTCGAACACTGGGGCCGGACCCCCTCGTGGGAGGCGGTGGACGGGGCTCTTCAACGGTCGGGACCGGGCAGCACCGCGCTCGTCCTCGCCCTCGGTACCGACGGGCGGCTTCGGAGCGTGGTGGTCTACCGCTCGTCGGACGAGCGGAGCGTGTGGCTCGACCTCCGGGCCGGTGGCGAGGCGCGACTTGTCCCCGACGAGGGCCGGTCGAGGGTGATCGCGGCGCTGGGAGACCCGGCGGAGTCGCGGATCCTGCTCATCGATCCGGGCGGCGGCACCATCGAGAACCGGCAGCTCATCCTGCCTCCCGCCACCATCTCGACATCGGCGTCGACCGGGCGGGCGCCGGTCGTCGCCGGACATGCTGGCGGGGATCAGGGGGCGACCGCCCAGAGTGTGCCCGGAGTGCGGCAGACGGAGGAACCCGTCCTGTGGGACGAGGCGGTCGAGAAGCAGGGCGACGGCCTGGTCGACGTCATACCCGGTCTGGACCACCGGCCAGTTTTCTCGGGTAGCGGTCTGGCCGCTTACCTGCGCGGGCTGCGGGACACCTCGACCGAGAACGACGTACCCGCCGATCTGGGCGCCGGTGCCGCCCGGAGGACCATCCGGTGGATCCGCGACACGGTCAACGCGGCGACCACCGACAGCGCGCTGGCGACGCTGCTCGGCGATCGGCCGGGAACCGGCCCGCAGGGACTCACCGTCGAGGTCGAGATCGGTCTGCTGCCGGCCTCCGCCGACGAGACGGCTCAGGAAGGCGAGGTGCGAGCAGCGCGGGAGGCGGACTTCGGCGACTGGCTGACGGCGCAGGTGTACCGGCATCTCAACGTCGGGTTGACCCGCTGGGCGCAGCGGGAGGGCAACGGGCGGGTGCTGCCGCAGGTCCGGGTGCGGCACTCGGTGGTGCGTGGCGCCGCCACGGAGTTCGTCCGCCTGCGGGGCCGCACGCACGATCCGGTACCGGACCAACCCCACCAGTTGACCGGGCAGTTCGCCCACATCCTGCGGGGACGCGCCATCGACGTGGCCCTGGACCCGTCCTCCGGTCAACCGACCGAGCAGGCCACGGTGGCGATCGACCTGCTCGCGCAGGAGGTCGCCGACCAGGCTGTGCTCCGGCACCTGATTGTCGACGAGTTCTGGGGGCAGCAGATCGTGAAGCTGGCTCCGAAGGAGACGTCCGGTCCGTACGTGGAGCTGGCAGCCACGTACGACGGAGTCGACGGGAGCCCGGACGACGCGGAGGAGGCCATCGTCTACGTGGCCGACCCGTTCGAGCGGAGCCTTCGTACGGCTATCAGCGACCGCATCGCGGCCCTGACGGGCGTCCGCGCGGACCCGGCGCATGTCCTGGAGCTTTTCTCCCGGGTGCGGATCGGCGTGGAGCCACAGCCGGTGTCCGACGGGTCGGCCCCGACCGCGCAGCTCGGCTACGTCATCCCGTCCTCCGCGACACGTGTCGACGATCTCGTCGCTCCGAGGCTGGAGTACCTGAGCCGGTGGCGTCTGAGCCCGCTCTCCTCGGGACAGGACGGGTGGTGGCGTGCGCACGATCCGGTGCCGGACGTGGACGACGTCGTGGCGGCGTTGCCGACATCCGCCTTCCATACGGTCGAGGCCGAGATGGTGGACATCAGCGAGCGTTCCGGCCGTCCAGAGCTGTTCAGAAAGAGTCACCTCAACGTCAGGTACGACGTGGCCCGGGTCGAGATCCAGGACGACCGGCGCTCCCGCCAGGCGTCGTCCCCGCGTCACCTTCGGGCCTTCCGCCTGAGGCTCCACCTCGCGGCGGAGGAGAACGTCACCGCCGCGGACATCGAGGCTTACCAGGCCCACGCCCAGGCCGCGATCAGACAGGAGATCAACGGGCGCTTCCGCCTGCCCGGCGGGGACCAGTTCCACCTGGACGTGCGGTTCACCGACGACGCGAAGAGCGCCCACCATGTGATCAGGGTGCCGGTGAGTGGCAGCATGGACCACGCCACCTGGCCCCAGGGTGTGCTGGGTGAACCCCTCCAACAGGTCCGGGACTCGGTTCTGCACGAAATGCTGCACCTGTTGGGGTTGCCGGACGAGTACGTGCAGAGCGGCGGCCCGTCCAGCTCCGCGTCGATCCTGCGCCGGACGAGGCGGGCGGCGGACGACCTTCGGGGTCCACGTCGACCGGACCTGCCTCCCGCGCTGATGCAGGACATCACCCGGGTGGGTGGCGACCACATCATCGCGCCACGCTATCTGTGGGAGATCGCGTTCATTCAGGAGAGCCACCTCGCCGCGCCGCTCACCACTGTGCGTCGCGGCGGCGCGATCATCGAGGTGACTCCCCCGGTCACGGACGGCCCGGCGGCCGTGCTGGAACACATGTTCGCCGAACATCCGGCCACGAGCACCATGAGGTTGGCCGACAACCTACGGTACGAGCACGACGTCACCGCTGCCCTGCTGGCCGCGAACCCGGATCGGGTCGAGGGCTACACCTACGTCATGCTCCCCACCACGGTGGCCGAGCGTCTCGTCGCGGGTGAACGGTTCCCGTTGCGGGGGCAGAGCGACGACTTCGAGTTCGAGGACGTTCCGGATGGTTACACGGTGGTGGTCGTCCACTCGACCAGCCTGTTGCTGGACAGCTCCGAGGGGGAGTTGAGGTTCGTCCTCCCGTCCCCGGACGCGCCGATCGTGCTGCGCCAGTCCTGGCCCAACGGCGGTGGCTACTTCGAGCAGGTGCAACCGTCCGGCCCCGAGGCGGATCAGGTTGCCGAGCCCGGGGTGATGGTCGACCTGTCGGACCCGGTGGAGCCGGCAACCTTCGCTCGGCCGACGCTGGGCCGTCCTCCGACGCAGCACCGGGTGCTCCGTAAACCGGAGCCCACGGTGGCGCGGCCGCGTGGCGGGGTTGCTCGGCACGTACCGGACCGCCGGATGGACCAGCCGACCCTCACGACGTTGACGCCGACGCGCCGCCGGCGGCCGGCCCCCGAGCAGGTGACACCGTCCAGCGAGTTGTCCGAGGACCCGCAGGCGGTGTTCCGGCGGGTGGCGACCATGTCCAGGAGCGTCCGGAACGAGTACCGGAGGTGGGCGGACGAGGTCATCGAGGGCCGGCAGTCCGCCGGTGGGGTCGCGGGTCTCACTCCCGTACGTCGCGCGGAACTCGGCGACCGGGTGCTCGACCTGCTGCGCAACAACGACCACCGGCAGCAGTACGAGGCCGAACGGCTGGCCGGTGACTTCGTCGACGGATTCCTGCGCGACGGGCCGCCGCCCCTGCCCACACCGCTGTTCGGGCGTGATCTCGAGGCCGAGTTCACCTTCGCCCCCGGCGCGACGGACCTGTCGTGGCCCGATCATGCCGAGCTGGACGCCTTCGTCAGGTCGATCGTGGCCGAGACGTCGCGGCGCGTCGAGGACGGACTGGCACCGCTTCGCCTACGTGCCGCCGTGGGGCCGGGCCGGGTACCCGGGCTCATCGACCGCCTCATGGAACGGGTGCCCGGACTGGCTCGAGGGCTCGGTGGGCGCGCGGCCGAAGCTCGCTCCCACCGGCTCACCGAGACACTGATGGAGCTGTTGAAGGCGCACGACCGGGCGGACAACGGCGTGGTCCTCACCCAGGACGCCGTTCAGGTGGTCACCACACCCCGCGAGCAGGGGCCGAGCCACGACTGGGTCCGGATCTGGGTGGGCGCGCCGGCCAGCCAGCAGGGACCGGCTGTCGATGCCGTGCCTCCGGAGCAGGTGCCCACCGCCGGCCCGAGCCGGTTGGAACCGTCGACGACTCCCGACGAGAAGGCCGCGACTCCCGACGAGGACGCCACGACGCCGGAGACTGGCCACAGCCCCAACCTGGAGGCGTACCGGCAGTTCCGGGAGTACGGCCTGCCCCACCTTTCGGTCGAAGGCGACGCGGCGTCGGTCGCGGACGAACTCGCCTGGGCGTTCGCGCCCGGTGCGCTCAGCACTGCGGCGGCGGACGTTCTGGAACGGGCGGGGCTTCGTGCGCTGGCACCCGCCAACGACGGCTACCTCGCGGCCGCCATCGCCACCCTTACCCACCGTCGCCTTCCGGGGGGCGACGAACTCGCCGAGCAACCTCCCGAGATGTTCCACGTGGCCATCGCCGGCATGCTGGAGGCGGAGCTGTCGAGTGCCGGCACCGACGGCCCCCGACTCGGACTGGACACCGCCGACGACACCGCGCGCCAACAGGTGGTCGGCTGGATCGCCGAGGGCCTACCGCCGAGCCGGGTGCCCGAGGCGATTCGTACCGCTCTGCGACTGGAGGACTCGACGTCGGGGCGGGTCCGAGCGGTGGTCACGCTCATGGCCAACCTGATCGAACGTCCGATCGACGTGCTCTTCCCCGACGGCGTGGTGCACCGGACCGGTGACCAGGAGCCGGCTCGGGACGCCCTGCTGCTGGTCGCGACCGATGACGGTCAACTACTGGCGACCGTACCCCGTGACGTCGTGCCGGCCCTGCTGCCGGCCAGGGGCGACCGCATCCTGGTCGCGACCGAGCTCGGCGCCGAGGCCAGCATGCCGAGCGACGTCGCGACGTTCGACACCTTGCAGATGTTCCTGGAGCATCTTGCGGGTGCGGAGGATCTGCCGCTCCTGCCGTCCGAGCAACTCGCCGCTTCGTTGCGCGGTGCTGCCGCTCCCGCTGGAAACGGCCTCGCGGAGGTGCTGCGCCAGGTCCGCGCCGCCTCGACCGAGCGGGCGACGGGAACCCCCGCCGACCCGGCCGAGCTGACCGTGCTGCCGCTGGGCTCGACGTCGGTCAACCGGCTCACCGAATTCCAGGTCGGTCAGCTCGAAGCGGCACGCCTCGGTGCGGTCTGGACGGCGCCCGGCACGGACTCCCTATTTGAGGCCCTGCGCCTGTCGGCGCGCCACGGTGCACAGCGGATATCGGATCTCGCCACCGTGCCCGCGCCGGCGCTGCGGCACAACATCGCCGCGTTGCTGCTCGCGGACCTGGCGGCTTCGGGCGGTGTCGCCGCCCCGCTGCTGGGGTTGGCCTCGCAGATACCCGATGCGAACCGGGAATCGGTGCTGCGCTGGATCTCGCGGCTCGCCACCCCCGGAGCGTCCCTGCCCCGGCAGACACCGAGGCGGATCGCCCAGGTGCTCACGCAGGTGTTCGCCACCCGGGTGGAGCTGATCCATCCCACCCACGTCGAAACCGTGCCGGCAACAGGGTCCACCGAGGACGCCGACGCGCCACCGCTGCGTCTGCTGGTGACGGCCGGCGGTCACGTGATGCCAGCCGTGCCGGTGAGCGACCGGTACGACGCGCTGCGTCGCCCGGCCGACGCCCCGGACGTCCTCGACGACGCCACGGACGGCTCCCAGACGACCGATGGTGCCGCGCGGCCGGTGCAGGCGCCCGAGGCCGGCTCGATCGCGCACACGATCGGTATACCGCACCAGACCCTGCCGCACCTCGACGAGGCGGTCGCGAACATCATCGCGGCGGCGCACGTCAGGGGCGTGACGATGTCGCCGGACGAGCAGGCGATGCTGCCATCTCGGCTGCTCAGCAACTACCGGGAACTCGTCGCGGGCGGCCACCTCGTCCAGGTCGGTGGGGTCGAGATGCTGGTCCGGCTCGACCCCACCGAAGCCGCCCTTGCTCCGAACCCCGCCGACCGGCGCTACGTGGCCGACGAGGCCGATGACTGGGACGCGGAGGACGCGGGCGCGCACCCGACCGATCCGGAGACCAGGAAGAAGCTCTTCCACGCGACCCAGGCGACCAGCAGTGGCTTCAACACGGGCGGGGGTTCACTGTCGAACTCCGGTCAGGCCGGCGCGTTGCGGGGGGCGGTCGGCCTCGGCCTCGGCCTGGGCCTCGGGCCGGGCGTACTCGAGGTGGCGCGGGCCGGGGTCACGATCTCCGGTACGGTCAACCGGGTCGACCGTACGACCTTCGGCGTGCAGGACGCCGAGTCGGGCCGGGTGCAGGACGACCGGATCGACTCGACACTGGTGTCGTACACGCCGAACTGGTCGGTGCGGGTGCGTTCCGACGACTCGACCGGCTGGGCTGATCTGCCGACGACCTGGTCGAGCGCCCAGGACCACCCGGACGGGCAGGAGCGCCTTGAGGTCTGGATCCCTGATCACTACCTGCAGGAGGGGGAGGCGCAGGTCCAGGCCGTGCGCCCCACCGGTGACGAGGCGCTCGCCGCCGAATTCGACCGGCTGAGTAAACAGCTTCCGGACGGGTACTTCGCGACCGGGTTGACCGGCCTGCCGGAACTGTACGACCGGATCATCGCCGAGTTGCGGGCCAATGGCCTGTCGCTCGATCCGGCCGGCCCCGAGCGCCGTGAGCTGCGCCAGGCGCTGTGGAAGCTGAGCTTCAACCTCGACACGGCGATCAACAACCGGGTGCCCCCACCGGTGGCCGGCGACCTGGAGTGGCGGCGGAGGCGAGTCCAGGCCAACGCGGGCGGTTACCCGATCACCCTGCACGACCGGGGTGGCCATGCCGTGGCGGTGGTGATCGTCCAGACCGAGCGCGATGCCAGAACCGCCATCACCCGGGTCGGCGCCACCAGCGACAAGTCACACACCGAGCGGGCCAGCACGGCCATCGGCGCGCAGGGCGGAAGTTTCGGTCTGACCAACGAGAGTGACATCCGGCTCAGCGGAGAGTTGAACTTCATGCCGGTGCCCGGTCTGGTGCTGGGTCCGAGCCTCGGTGTCGGCTGGACGTGGACCAGCAAGGACTCGGTCAGTGGCGGCCACACCGGCATCTGGGTGCACGTGTCGCGCTACGCCGGCCGCACCGCCGGATACAAGCTGGGCCTGCGACACAAGGCCATCGTGCACGTCGCGAACAAGCCCAGGAGCAAGCCCACGACCACCGCCGCGGTATCCGGCGAGGCGCTGCTCCGACTTCCGGAGCCGGCAGCGTTCGCGCACGGCTTCCCGGTCGACGCCAGCGGGCTCCGTCAGCCCCCGGACCCGGAAGTGTCGACCGTCGAGTACGCCCCCGGCCTGGTCAACGACGGAAGTACGCCGGCGAGCGAACTGGAGAACGTCGTGCTGCCCCAGCACGTCGCAAAGGGTCGGGGTATCGGCATGGGTGTCGCGACGGTCGACGACAGGGTCGCGGAGGAGCTTCGGGGACAGGTGCTGTCGGAACTGTCCCGGACCGGTTACGTCCCGCCGCGCCGGTTCCCGTTCACCACGCAGCCGACTCTCGGCGCGAACGCCCACATCGGCAGCGACAGTCGGCTGGCCAACCTGTCCCTGCTCGACAAGTTCATTTCCACGAATGCCTTCTCCGCCTTCTACGACCAGCTCCACCAGGACGGTCTCTCCTTCACCCTGCGCGGTGATCCGAGCGGACAACGGACTCGCCGGGCCCGGGTGACGATCAAGGCGGTCCAGGACCCGCAGAAGCTGAGCGAGACGAACGATCGGGGCAACTCGACGCTGCTGCAGCGTCGGACCGACGAGTACAACCTCGTGAACCTCGCCATCGGGAGCAGTTCGGGGGCGTACAACGCCGGGAGGCGGCGCGCGGTGGCTCTCAGCGCGCGGTTCGCCGCCGGGGTGAAGCTGATGCAGACCTGGGGAGTGGCGGCCGAGTACGGCTACGGGAAGGGCGTCAGTCAGACCGCGGGTCAGACGCTCAGTGAGCCGCAGTTGCTTGAGTACCCGGGTGAGGTGGACGAGTTCCGACTGCCGAGCAGCTTTCAGGTGACCGTCGATTACGAGTACAAGCCGCGCCGGCAGTCGTCCACGTGGCAGGGCGAGCCGGTCGACGGTGAGGCGACCGTGCTGCTCGTACCCTCGATCAACACTGAGACGGTCGAGGACCAGGCTCCCATGGACCACGCCACCGACGTGAGCGTGCTGGACCAGGCGGTCATCTACTACGCGGACACCACGGGCCTGGTGGACGCGGCACGCCGGCTCCAGCCCATCCTCACGGGCCCCGGAAAGCCGAGCGACGAGGAAGTGTCGATCTTCGCGGGTACCACTGCCGTGCGCTCGTACTTCAAGGAGATCCTGCACGACGAGTACCTGACCGAGAACTTCTTCCGCGCCGGCTTCCTCCGGCACAAGCAGGGGGGTCTCGGCGTGCACGGCACGGTCGGGCCCAGCCGGTTCGTCGGTGCCACCAGCGACCAGTTCACCTCCGGACTGATCAAGCTGTACCTGGCCCAGGCGTCGCACGGTCACAGCAGTGGCCACGGCATCAAGTTCCTGCTGGATCAGAAGGTCAAGGCGGTGACCAGCGCCGACAACCTCTCCGCGGTCCAGAGTCAGCCCTCGGCGTGGGTCCGCTACGGCGTCAACAAGTCAAAGTCGTCGTCACGCACCGGCGGCGTGGAAATCCTCGACCTGGACTTCCACAACGTGTACGCCTTCCTCGCTCCCGTCGACTTCACTCTCACCGGGACGTACGAGGCCCACACGAAGCTGCTGCCCACGTCGGTGAGCCGGCCGCCGTCGGAGTCCGTCGACGGGCGGCAGATGATCTACCTGCTTCCCGAGCACGAGGCGTTGAAGCGGTACGGCGAGGGCGCCGTACCGATCGGCCACACGCAACTCATGAACGCGTTGCGCCGCTGGAAGGACGGCGGCGGGGACGCCAAGGAGAAGCTGGAACTCAGCCGCCAGGACGTCCGGGCCGTCATCGAGCGGATGGATCACGAGTCGCAGATGATGCCGGACTACCCACACCACCAGGAACTGCGGAACCTTCGGGCCTACCTGACCGAGCTCAGCCACGACGCGCTCAGCTCGCGCCTGGCCACCCTCGGCTTCGACAGTGTCGCCGAGCTGACCATCCCCGACCACCTACTCCCGAACGGGCCGACATCCCTGGGACACAGCGGCGTCCACACCCTGTCTTTCCGGGACCCGGCGAACAAGGCCGTACGGCCCCTCGACATCGTGCACGAGGCGATCGAGGCCGCCGTTCCGGGTCTGCTCGGGGCGCGCCGATCCCAGTGGACCCCCGACAAGGCGGACCGTGGACCGGTGGAGGTGTTTTGGCGGCGTGTCGTGGGCGAGAAGCCCGTCATGGGACGTCTCACCGGTGGCCTCGACTACCTGGAAACCATGTTCACGGGCACGCGCCTGAAGGCGATGAGCGACGACCTGATGCAGGGCGTCCAGTTCTACCTGGTCAACAAGGTCGCGGTGGCCCTCACCGAGGTGGTGGAGGTCAAGCTGCGTCTGACGCTGGGCACAGCCCCGCAGATCTTCGACTTCGTTCCCAAGACCGGCATCGAGAGGTACGGCCACGCGTACAGCGCGCAGAGCTTGGGCACGTCGAAGGGCTTCTCCGGTGGCGTGTCACCGGTTCCGCCGGCCTTCGCTGGCGCCGACAACACCGCGAACACCAGCGGCGCCCTCGGGCTCAGCTTCGCCGGTGGACGGCAGACCGGCGTCGTTCAGTCGCACCAGAGCACCGAGGAACAGACCGTCTACGACTGGGTCGCGCACTACCTGGCCCGTTCTGACGTCTCGCTGAGTGTCGAGGTCAATCGGCTCGACATGCCCAACCGGGGTTTCTTCAACCTGCTCATGCATGGCGTACGACCCCTCACCGGGCAGTCGACGCCGGTGCGGCGCGAACGGGAGGGCGAGCTGGTGCTGAAAATGCCGCACAGCGTCGCCGAGGCGCGCCGGCTGTCCCGCCGGTTCGACAAATCCGACCTACGCGCCCTGCCGAAACTGCCACCCGGCGCGTACGTCCACACCGTGTTCCTGGAGGACGCGCTGGCTGCCGGCTGGGGTCTGCTCGGTCGCATGTTCGGTCCCGAGGCGAACGACAGCACGTTCCGGTCGTCCGTCACGCTGCCCACGCTGCTGTCGCCGGGCCATCTCAGCAACTTCCTGCACCGGGCGGTCGCCGGTCGGCGACTCACCATCGCCGATGACATCTTCCTGCCCGATCGATCTCGTACGCGCGCCAGCCTGCACCTCGTCGGCGATTTCCACCACCTCGAGGTGCTGCTCCAACTCGACGGCAGCGGCACCGGCCGGTACGCGAAGGACCAGGCGGGTACGAGCGTGACCGCGAGCAGGGACGAGATGCGACCCGAGCTGTCAGCGAGCGTCAACCAGGACCAGGCGCTCGGTGTCAACGACCCGGCTCATCCGACCGCGCCGTGGGGAACGCACACCGGCGCGGCCAACCCCAAGTTCAACCGTGTCGCTCCCCGGGGCGACGGCAGCGGACAGACCGTGAACTACCGGACCGAACAGCATGTCAAGCAACAGGGCCGGCTGTACCTGGTGCGCATGCGGTTCAAGGGTCGGCTGGAGGCGGATCGCTTCGAGATGGATCCCTCCCAGCCGACAGGCAGTTTCGTCAGCGACCGGTTCACCGGGCCGGTGTACGCCGAACTGTTCGAGCACGAGATCGCCGATCTTCAGGCGCGACTGAGCCAGGTGCCGGCGCCGGAGCCGACGACCGACCCGGGGCGGTGGCCCCGCCCCGACGACCACACGCCGCGCCACGACCTCGATCAGCTCGCCAGCGTGCCGGCCCGGGCCGGTCACGACCAACTCACCGTCGCCGAGCTCGTCTCCGGCCACATCCGGGATTACGCCCGTACCAACCAGGTCGTGTTGTTCTCCTCGGCCGCCCGTCGCGCCTACCACCGCTACCTGCTCGTCGAGGAGTGGGCGATCAAGCAGCTCGGCGAGGGCGACCCCGACGCCGACCGGCTCCGCCGGGACGTCGCGGGCCGCTACGACCTGATGTGGAAGATCAACGAGAGTACGCCGACTCCCGCGTTCGTCGACGAGCTGACGACGCGTACCGCCAGGTTGATCGAGTTGGTACGGGAGCGGAAATCCGCGCTGATTCCGCCCGTCGGATTCACCTCGGACACCTACGACCCGCTCCTCACCGCCCGGCTGGTCGCGCACAACCTGCGTCGCTACGTGCAGTTCGACCTGACCGAGGCCGACGGCACAGTGACCTCCCACCGGATCGACCCGGGCGGGCACCTCGCCCCCGACACCGAGCACCCCCCGCCGGACGCCGTCGGAAGCAGTGCGGCCGACACCACCGTCGCGCCGCAGGCAAGCGTGCTGTCGCCGGTCATCGACACCGGGCCGACGCCTGACGCACCGCTGACCGACCCCGTGGTGCTGCCGCCAGGCAGCCGGGCGGAACTCGACGCGGGCCAGCTCTACTGGGTCGGCCCACAACCCAAGGCGATCCGGGGCGACAGGATCCGCTCGGCGGCCGCAGCTGTGGACGGCCCGGTCGTCTATCTCGGCAGCGCCCGGCCGGGTCTGAAGCCGCTGGACGCGGACGTGCGCGATGTCCGACGCCTGGTGCAGCAGTTGGCTCTGAAGAAGCAGCAACCAGTCGTGGTGACCACGGCCCAGCTGACCCCGGCGCTGAAGACCATGTCCCAGACGTACGGCTTCAGCATCGTCCATCTCGTTCCGCGGGCCGGCGCGATCGCCGGCGGGCTGGCGTCGCTGCCGTCGGCCGTAGCGCGACAGCCCGCGCTGGCTCCGGCCTGGCAGGTGGTCGGCGGCAACGGTGCCGTCGAGGACCTGGGCGAGTCGTTGGGGGCGCCCGTCCTGCTCCGGGCCCGTGAGTTGGCCAGGCCGAATGCTGACTCGACCAGCTGGGCGGTGGCAAAGCTGCTGCTCGCGCCGACCAGGGACGCGAAACTGGACGTGTTCACCGCCTTCCGTACCGAGTTGACTGGTCGGCGGGCCCGTGACGAACTGCGGAAGATCGTTGAGCAGATGGACGACGACGACCCGTGGTTCCGCATGTTCACGCCGCTGCTGGGCGAGCTTGGTGAGTCCGGCAGGGCCGAGTTCGTGCTCGACTTCCAGGCGTTGGAGAGTCCGGTCGAGCGCAACAGCCTGCTGATCGGTGACGTGGGCCGGGGAATCGACCGCGGCCTGCGTGTCGGCCTCATCCAGGACTCGGGTTATCAGGTCGCCGGCGCGGCCACCGCTCTGCATGCGGTCGACCTCATGTTCACCGACGGGTTGCAAGCTGCCGTCACCTGGGTGCGGGACCACTCCGCCGACCTGCGCAACGACGAGAAGCAGAACTGGGTCGACGCCATCCGCGAGATCGCCGGGAGGCAGAAGAACCGCGCCGCAGACTTCCTGCGGTTGGCCCAGGAGGTGTTCAACTGCTGACCGGCTGACCTTTGGTGGCCGTCCGGTCGCACGACGCAAGTTAAGTGGATGTCAAGACGACGTGTTTATGGTCGTGCGGCGATCTACAGGAGAGTCCGTATGACAACAATCGCTGTCGTCGCCGCCGGGTCGGTGGTGCGGCACGGCGTCTGTCGCCTACTTGCCGAGGCGTCGTCGAGGTTCACGCCGTGTGGCTTCGCAACCCTGGCGGAGATGCCTGCCGAACTAGCCCCGGAAGTGGTGGTGATCGACTGGCCGACCCGTGCCGTCGACGCGCTCGTCCGCATGCTGCCGACCGACTCCCGTGCCGTGCTGCTCTGCGACCCGGGCGACCCGCCGGACCTGGGTCAGGCGATAGCCGCCGGCGCGCGAGGTTTCGTGACCCGTGACACGGAGGTCGACGACCTGATCCTCGCCGTGGAGGCCGTACGGCACGGTGGGATACACCTGACCGCCGACATGCTGGGCATGTTGACCGGGGACGGTGAGCGTTGCCATCTCACGCTGGGTGAACGTGAGATCGAGTTGCTGCACTGGGTGACGAGGGGCCTGACAAACGAGCAGATCGGTGGGCGGATGAGCCTGACGAAGTCCACCGTCACCTCGTACGTCAGGCAGGTGCGGAGCAAGTTGAACGCGGCCAACAAGGCCGACCTGACGCGACGCGCGATCGAACTCGGGTATGTCGTACCGCTCTGACCGGGAGGTGCCGTCGTGAACCAGCCCAAGGACCACGCGTGAGCACCCTCGAGGTGGCGGTGGTGTCCCCGTCCGACGTCGCCCGGGCCGGGTTGGTCCGGTTGGTGTCCAACCTGCCGGGCCTCGAGGTGAGCCTCGAACTCGCCTCGGTCGCGCGGCTTCTCGCTCTCCCGGCCGGCCCGCCCCTGGTCATCGTCGACATCACCGGGTTGCGGAGCGCTTCCGTGCACGACCATCTCTGGTCGGTGCTGCCGCGGCGGACCCGGGCGGTGCTGGTGTGCCGGCCGGACGTGCGGCTGTCGCTGCCGGACGCGATCCGGGCCGGCGTCCGCGCGATGATCCTCGCCGACGACGCCGAACGGGATCTGCGGACGGCCACCGAAACCGCCGCCCTGGACAGCGTCTACATCAGTCCGGGGCTGGTCGAGGCCATGTGCGGCCTCCTCAGTCCCGACCGGGTTCACCTGGCCGACCAGGAGATCAAGGCGTTGCGGCTGGTCGCCAGCGGGTTGAGCAACGTGATGATCGGCGAGCGGATGGGCGTGACCGAGTCGACCGTCGGCACGTACCTGAAGCGCATCCGGGCGAAGTTGAACGCTGCCAACAAGGCAGAACTCACCCGCCGGGCGATCGAACTGGGCTACGTGTCGCCGCACCGGTAGGACTGTCACGACACAGCGGGGCCCCGCTGGTTGCCGGGCCCCTGTGTGTTGGGCGTGGTGTCAGCGTTGCAGGGTGAGCAGGCCGGATCAGTAGGGCAGGAGGCCCTAGTATCCGCCAATAGTTGGGGGATCGGGCCTTGGTAGAGCAGTTGGAGGCTGCAGGGGTCGACAGTGAAGGTTTGGTCGGCGGTGGTTGCGAATGAGTTCGCCGTGGCCGATGTCGTTGGTCCAGGTGGCGCCACTGTTGGCTTTGCCCTGGAGCGCCGCAACCCGGCCTCGCGGCGATGACAGCGGCATTGCCTATCCGGCGATCCTCGATGTACGGCCTCGCGCCCGGGTCCTGACGCCGGCTTCCGGCGTCGGCGTCAGGACCAGAGCGTTGATCCGCTCGACGTCGGCGCCACCCACCGGGTGACGCCGCGCCCCAACTCCCGCCGTTACTTCCGCTTCGCGGCGACCTCCCGCTGACAGGCCTGCCCCAGGTCCATCACCTTCTGAGCCGATTCCGAGTCGCTCTTCGAGATCGAGTTCGGGTCGGCCTCACCGTCGCGGACGGTCCAACTCTTACCGTCATCGCCCAAGGCGGCATTCTCAAGACCCTTGCCCTTGAGGCACTTCACGACATCGCGCATGAAGTCCCCCACCTCCGGATTGGCCGGGTCGAGTTCCCATGGCTCCAGCGGCAGCAGGTTCTCACAAGCCTTGTTCGCCGCCGCGCTCTTCGCGGAGCCGCGGGAGGTGCCCTTGGCCCGTTCCTTCATGACGTCGAAACCGTGCTCGATCATGCAGTCCTCGTAGGGCTTGTAGCGCGCCTTCGTGTCCTCCAGGGTGTCGTCGAGGCGTTTACGGGGACGCTCGGCCTGCTTGGCCGACACGGCTACGGAGGGCGTTCCACTCTCGAGCGTCGCCACATCCGCCTTGCCACCGGCACCCGCCTGAGAGTCGGTGGAAGCCGAGCAGCCAGCGCCACCAATCACCATCGCGATGGCGACCGCGGCCACCGAGAATTTCATCATCGTGCTGCCATCCTTATCGTGTGCCTTCTGTCGGGCCTTCGGCGTGGTACGGCCCGTCGGCATCCAGAATCACCACTGACTGTCAGAAAACTGTTTGCTGGCGGCGCCCACATGGCAACGACCCGACGGGACCTGGCGTCTTCCCCAAGGTGTGACCATCAGGCCGAGGCGAGCGCCTCGGTCGGGGTAAGTCGGGAGGCCCGGACCGACGGGTAGACCCCGGCGATCACGCCGACCGCGACGGCACCGCCGAGCCCACCGGACGTCGCCGGCAGCGAGACCACGATCGGCCAGCCGTGGTACACCGCGTAGCCGGCGACGGCGACCATGCCGAGCAGGGTGCCGGCGACGCCGCCGAGCGCGGCCAGCGCGGCCGACTCGGTGAGGAACTGGGCTCGGATCTGGCCCCGGTGCGCACCCAGCGCTCGGCGCAAGCCGATTTCGGTACGGCGTTCCAGCACGGAGATCACCATCGTGTTCGCTACTCCGATCCCGCCGACGAGCAGCGCGACCAGGGCGAGACCGAGAAACAGGGACGAGAAGTTGTTCTCGGTGGCCCGTTTCGCGGCGAGAGCGTCCGACGGGCGGGTCACCACGACATCCCCGGGTTGGACGGGCGAGATGGTGGACGGCAGGACCGCACGGACGGCCTCGATCGCCGACTCTCTACATTGGATGTAGATGACCGTGGGGTGTCCGTCGAAGCGGAGTTGACTGCGGGCCGATTCCCAGCCGACCAGGACCGAGCGGTCAATGTCCGGCGAGAGCGGCGTCTGGGCGAGAATGCCGACAACGGTGAACCAGGTGTCACCGATGATCACCAATGGCCCGGCGCCGGCGGTGCTGCGCAGGTCACTGAAACCGAGCCGGGCCGCGGCGACGGAGCCGAGCACCACCGTCGGAAGCCTCTCGGTGGCGGGGTTGAGCCAGTGCCCGGAGCGCACCTTCGCGTTGATGGCTGGCAGCAGGTCGAGGCGGGCGGCGAGCACGGTCAGGCCCGACCCGTCGCGGGGATCGGTGCGGTCGTTACGGCGCACGAACGTGTGGGTGTTGGCGACCGCGCTCGCAGCCGTGACCGGGCCGATGCGCTTCACCATCGCCGCGGCCTCTTCGGGAAGCTTCGGCGGCGGGTTGACGTCGTTCTGGGCCATGGCCTGCAGATTGTTGGTGCCGAGCGCGGAGAGTTCGCGCAGCAGCGCCGCCTGGCTGGAGGCGGGGATCCCGGTGACGACGACCATGGTGGCGATGCCGATCGCGATGCCCAGCGCGGAGAGGGCGGCCCGCGCCTTGCGGGTACGGATGCCGAGCAGCCCGACGTCGAGCAGGTCGAGCGGGGAGAGTCGGATCCGGCGGATCACCGGGCAGCCGCCGTGTCACGGACCAGCCGACCGTCGCGGATCTCGACGCGGCGGGGCAGGCTGGCGGCGATCTCGTTGTCGTGAGTGATGATGGCGATGGTGGTGCCTTCCCTGTTGAGCTGGTGCAGCAGTTGCAGCACGGCGTACCCGTTGGTCGTGTCGAGCGCGCCGGTGGGTTCGTCGGCCAGCACGAGAGCCGGACTGTTGACGAGGGCTCTGGCGATGGCGACACGTTGACGCTCGCCGCCGGAGAGTTGGGCCGGCCGGTGGTTGACGCGATGGGCGAGGCCGACACGGTCGAGAGCCTCGAGCGCGAGCGGGCGGCGACGTTTGCGTGGGATTCCGGCATAGAGCAGGCCCGTGGCCACGTTCTCGGCGGCGGTGAGGCCGTCGGTCAGGTGGAACTGCTGGAAGACGAAACCGAGCCAGTGCCCACGCAGGGCGGAGAGCTGGCGGTCGGCGAGCTTGGCGACGTCCTGGCCGCTGATCAGAACGGTGCCGGAGGTGGGTCGGTCCAACGTGCCCATGATGTTGAGCAGGGTCGACTTGCCGGAGCCGGAGGGTCCGACGATGGCGAGTAGTTCGCCTTCCACGATGTCGAGGGAAACCCCGCGCAACGCGTCGACCCCGCCGGCGTAGCGCATGCCCACGCCGCGGGCAGAGAGCACGATGCTCACGAGGTGGTCACCACTTTCGTTCCCTCGACGAGGCCGTTGCCCTTGATCTCAACGAGTCCCTTGGCGAAGATGCCGGTATCGACCGCGACCAGGGCTCCACCCTCGAGCTGGACGGCGTAGCCACCCTCGTTCAGCGCCAGCAGCGCACCGACCGGAGCGACGAGAACGCCCTTGTGGGTCTCGGCGGCGAAATCGACCTGCACCTCGGCGGCATCGATCTTGGCGATGGTGTCGGGCTTGTCCACAGCGACGGTTACGGTGACCTTGGGTACGGCGTTACTCGAGCCGCCGTTCTCCTCCGCGGGCTTCACGGCGGTATCGATGGCGGTAACCTTGCCGCTGACCGTGCTCTCATCGGGCAGGTGCACGGTCGCCGGATCGCCCTGCTCGATCGAGCTTGCGTCACCCACCTCCATCTCGAGGCTGATCGCCTTGGTGGTCTGAGTGACCGACATCAGCGGCGCGCTCGCGTTCTCACCGGGCAGGACGGCGACGGAGTCGATCCGGACCGCGCCGACGAGCACCACCACGTCTCCGGGCTCGATCGTGCCCGTCTCCGGAACGTGCAGGTCTCTCTGCCAGCGCTTGACGGCGGCCCGGAGCGCGGTGGTCAGAACGCCTTCGCCCTTCTGCACCGTCACCCCGGGGCTGGACTTGGGTGACGGCGAGTTGGGTGAGGGCGACTTGGCCGACTTGGACAGCCGGGTACCGGGCTTCGGCTGATCGCCGACGTCATAGCCGAGGGTCTTCAGATTGTCGGCGACGACCCGCACGTCCCGGCCAACCATGTCGGGGTCCTTCAACGGGCGGTACAGCGGTATGCCGCCGTAGAACAGCGACACCGGCCGGTCGTCGACGCGGTACAGCTGCTGGCCACGCTTGATCGACATTCCCGGCATGGGCAGCCAGGTCACCGTGCCCTCTTTGCCACCCTTGAGCGTTTGGGCGGCGCCGTAGCCGAGACGGCCCGTCAGCGACTGCGACGTCGAAATATCCTGCTTCACCAGCGCGATGGTCTCCACACCAACCGGTTCGCCATCAGCCGGCGGCGGGGTACCGCCAGCCCCGGCGAACCAGACGACACCGGCCGCAGCGGCGATCCCGGCGACGAGAACAGCTGGGACCACTGTTCTCAGGTAACGTCGGCGCGGCGTCGGGTCCGCGTCGACGGCCGGAATGACCTGAGTCTCAGAATCAGACGACTGCGCTGGTGGGGTCAATGGCATGGCGCCGATCATCAGACGCGAATATCAGAATCCTGTCAGGCCAGACCACGATCTTTTCGCGGCCGATGCGTCTCGTCTCGTACCGGTGCGGGCAGCGACGAATCGTCCGTCCCGGGAACGGCACCGGACTCAGGGCCTTGCCGCCTGACCTATAGTCGCCGTCGTGTGCGCACATGTGCTGCTCGCCGAGGACGACGAACGGCAAGCCGAGGCGTTGCGCCGCTATCTCGTCGCGGAAGGTCACGAGACCACGGTCGTCCATGACGGCGAAACGGCGCTACAGCAGGCCCGCCAGCAGCAGTTCGACCTGCTCGTGCTCGACGTGATGATGCCGAAGCTGGACGGCCTGCAGGTCTGCCGGACCCTGCGGCAGGAATCGGACGTGCTGATGCTGATGCTGACCGCCCGATCGAGCGAGGACGACCTACTGCTCGGGCTGGATCTGGGTGCCGACGACTATCTGACCAAGCCCTTCAGCCCGCGAGAACTGGTGGCCCGGATCCGAACGCTGCTACGCCGCGTCCGCACGAAGCCTCAGGAGTCACCGGCGCACCGGGTCGGGCGCCTCACCGTCGACGAACCGCGACGCACGGTGACCGTCGACGGCATTCCGATTGACTGCACCGCCGGCGAGTTCGCGATCCTGGCAGCGATGATCCGCCAGCCCGGCCGGGTGTTCACCCGCACCCAGCTACTCCTGCACACCCGTGGCATCGACCGGGAGTCGACCGGACGCACCATCGACGTACACGTCATGAACCTGCGGCGAAAAATCGAGGCGAACCCCCGCCGGCCACAACTTCTGCTGACCGTGTACGGCGTCGGCTACAAGCTGAACGCGGCGGCACCGTGACGCGCCAGCGGATCCCGCTACACCGCAGTCTGATGGTGCGGCTGCTGGCCACATCCATACTGGTGGCTGTCTGCGCGATCCTGGCGACCGCCTGGCTGGCCGTCCAGTCGACCACGCGGGCGATCCAGCAGGAGCAGGGACGCTCGCTCGCCGACGACAAGAGTATCTACGACACGCTGCTGGGCTACGCCGCCACCCATCGGGACTGGTCGGGTGTGACGGCAGTGGTCACCGAGCGGGCTGGCAAGCTCGACCGCCGGATCACCCTGATGACCCCGGATCGGCAGCCGATCGCCGACTCCGCACCGGACGGGCCGTCGCTGGATACGGCGCGGCCGTCGGCGACCATCGACCCGTTGCAGGTGGACCTGAGCCTGACCGGCGGGACCGAACGGGTCGACGCGCGCGCGATCGGGCCGTACCTGCTGACCAAACGGGAGAGCGCCGTCACCCGTAGCCTGGCCTCACGGCAACTCGCCTGCATCCGCGACCACCTGACGGGCGGCACGATTGTCGTCAGCCCGACCGGGCGGGCGTCCGTGCAGGTGGTCAACCCGGGTGAACGCGACTTCACCATCGCCTGCCCACCCGGCGAGTTGGCCAAGCCCATGCCGAGCGAGGCCGATGGGATCGCGCAGCTACAGACCCTGACGAAAAGGTGCCTGCAGGAAAAGGGTGCAGGTGTTCGAGTCGCCATCAATCCAGACCGCACGGCCAGCCCGACCGACGACGCCAAACTGGACAAGCAGATCGACGAGTGCCTCCAGAAGTCACGCCTGGTTCAACTGAAGGAGTACGTGGCACCGCCGGCGCTCCTCTTCGTCACCGACAAGTCGCGGGGCACCACCGGACCGGTGTTCAACCTCTCCCCAGCGAACATGATCCGCATCGCCGAGGTGACCGGGGCGGTGCTGGCCGTCACCGTGTTGATCACGATTCTGGTCGGGCGCCGGCTGGTACGACCCCTGCGGGCACTGATCGAGGCCACCCGCCAGTCGGCGGACGAACAGGGCCCGGTGCCGGTGACCACCCGCAACGAAATCGGGCTCCTGGCCACCGCGCTCAACGAACTCGCCGCCCGGCGGGAACAGACCGAGGCGTTACGCAAGACCATGGTCAGCGACGTGGCGCACGAGCTGCGGACGCCGCTGAGCAACATACGCAGCTGGCTGGAGGCCGCCCAGGACGGCCTCGCGCCACTCGACGCGCAGCTGCTCGTCCTGCTGCTGGAGGAGGCATTGCTGCTCCAGCACATCATCGACGACCTCCGGGACCTGGCCGCCGCCGACGCCGGCGACCTGCGCGTGCACCGCGAGTCGCACGATGTGGCCGACCTGTTGGAGCAGGTCGTCGAGGCGCACCGAGGCGCCGCCGAGGCCGCCGGAGTACGGCTGGGCACCTCGGTGGTCGCCGACCCGCAGGTGGCGGTGGACGGTGCCCGGCTGCGCCAACTCGTCGGCAACCTGGTCACCAACGCGGTCCGGCACACCGCCCCGGGCGGCTCGGTCACGGTGCACTGCGCGGTACTGCACGACGAGCTGACCATTGCCGTGGTCGACACCGGAGCCGGCATCGCACCCGCCGACATACCCAAGGTCTTCGACCGTTTCTGGCGGGCCGACGACTCGCGGACGCGCAGCACCGGCGGGAGCGGGCTCGGCTTGTCGATCGCCCGCAAACTCGCCGAGGCGCACGGCGGCACGCTCGGCGTCGAAAGCACCCTCGGCCACGGCAGCACCTTCACCATCCGACTGCCGGTCATGGCACCGGTCCCGCACTGACCGCTTGCCCACCCGTGCAGCAGGCCACGCCTCCACTGAGCGTCGGCGCGTGCAGCGGCACGTGACCGTCGAGCAGGGGGTTGCGAACCAGGTAGAAGCATGGCCGCCGACACAGAGGGGGACCGCCGCCGTTGGTCGTCTGCGGACGATTGCCTGAGCTGACGGACGCTAGACGAGTAGTGCCGAAGTCCGGTCAGTGGTAGCAAGCGATCAGTGACCGGGTAACGGGTGGTCCTGTCTTGTTGTTGTGTCAGATCGCGGCGGCCATGGCCAGGAGACGCCTCGCCGTAACGGGCCTTCTCCCGCTTGCGGGAGGGCCGCAGCAGTTCGATGCCCTGCTCGGCCAGGTCCCGCTCGACACCTTGGACGCGAAGCCCGTATCCGATATCAGCAGAATGCCGTGGTGTTCGGCCACCACCGGCCTCGACCTCAAGCGTCGCGGCGAGGACCTTCCGCTCGCCAATCTTCGGGTTGGCCAGGGCCCACAGGATCGGCATTCCAGTCGGGTGCACACCAAGGACAGCCGCAGGCCCCAGAAGAATCGCGAGTGGGAGGTGCAGTAGCCGTATCCGGCCCAGCCGGCGTGATCCGAGCGTTGCGCCGTCGAGCGGGTCGCTGGGGCAGGTACGGGAACATGCCGGCCAGATGAATACGGCGTAGCGCATCCAATGCGCCTCCGAGTGGGCGCCGAGCAGAACCTGCGCCACCGCCAGGCACACCAGTTCAGATTCGGTCAGCAGCGGTGGCCGGCCCCGCCACCGGGGCGTGCGGATGCTGTCGTCGATCTTCACGTACAGGGGCGGTCAAGAGGGTATCCAGGTCTTGCGCCACAACACGATCTTGGATGCCCTCTTTTCATGCCCAGACCATCGACCCCTGGCAAAGGAACTACTCGTCTAGTAGATCAAGTGCAAATCGAATGCCCTCTGAAAACGCGGGGTAGCTCAAATTCAGTCGCTGTCCACTGTTCTGGAAGCTCTCATCAAGTGCGCGACGATAGCCTGTAGGACGCGGTGGTGGTGGCCAGTCAGGGGCGTCACGGTTCACACAACAATGCCTGCGGGTTGCCGTTCACCCCACCGCACCGGTTTCGAGAGACTCTACGGATTGAGGCACCAATGTACAAACACCTCGTCTTCAGGGCGCTCGCCCTCGCTGCGGCTGCGACCGGCACTGCGGCGCTGCTCCCTGGGGTCGCTCAGGCGGCACCGTACCCGTGCCCGGACGGGCAGATCTGTATTTACTCGGGGTTGAACCAAACCGGGTCTGTCGCCGTTCTGCCGGAACTCCAGCCCAATGGAGCCACCAAGTTCAAGGCAGAGATCGCCGATTTCCGAGGCTACACCTTCTATAATCGCAAGACCCTCAACGATGCGGCGTCCTCGATCACTAACAATACCGACCACTGGGTGTTCCTGTATCAGGATGGGCACTACAACGGGTACACATTGAACAAGAAGCCAGGGCAAGCATCGATCATGCCGCACTCGAAGGCGAACTTCGATGGCAGTCCTGTATTCGATTTTACCCCCCTCCCAGACAACACTGCGTCCTCCATCACCGTCGGCCAATCGTTGAGCTGCGATCGCAGAGACTGGCATTATGATTGCCATATGACTCCTACGTATCCGAATAGCTGAGACCTGCCTCGGTGTTTTTCAGAATGTCAGATCGTCCGCCGTGGCCGAACTAGCTCGGAAATAGATCGGGAATGGGCGTGTGTCAGCATTCCCGGGACGGCCAATGTTGCGGAGTCTCGGGCGGTGAGTAAGCTGCTGGACAGCGGCTTTCCTGGCGAAGCAGACGCGCGCGTCGTGAACGCTCCCGGTGCCGACGTGCGTCCGGAATTGCCGGATGACAGCCTGGATCCATGGCTCGGATCGTTGGGTAGCGGTTTACAAGTTGACGCGTAGATGACGAATGTGCCCTTCTGGGCTGCGACGATCTGGTTTATCGACGACCTGATCTGCGCGGCTTGGGAGGGCACTTTCGGTGCACCGATCTCATGGGTGGCATGCGGACGGCGCGGTGTTCGATGAGGGCAACGTCAGCGGCCCTGCAGGCGCTTCACGTTGTCGCCGAAGGTCCACCCCTTCGACCCGTCCCAGTTCGCCGACCAGGTCATCAGGCCCTTGAGGCCGGGCACCGAGTTCCAGGCCTGCGTGACCAGCGACGTCGACAGGTAGCCGCGGTCAGTTGGATGGTGGCGTGCCCGAGCTGGTCCTGCACCGCTTTGAGATCGGCGCCGGCTTCCCGCGCCAGGGTCGCCGCGCCGTGCCGCAGGTCGTGCAGCCGGTGTGCTGGTCCAAGGCCACGCTCCGGCGGCTGGTCGCGGACTTCGGTGGCCCCTCGTGCACGTCGTAACCGGCGGTGGTGCGCTGCCGCACCACCGACAGCTGGCCCGTGTGCAGGTCGATCTCGCTCCACCGCAGGCCGGCGGCCCTCACCGCAGCGCAAACCCCGCAGGGCGATCAGCCACCACATCGGGCGAGTTCGCCATCGAGTTGGATTCGTTGACCACGGCGAAGAAGGCCGTGGTGGTCATCGGTCACTCCATGGTCGACTATCGATGTTAGCGCCAACGAACGCTGTTCCTAGCCGCTCCGCGAAGTGGTGGCCTGCCGTTGGTCGTGAACGAGTGATCAGGTCACGGGTCGCGGTGTGTCATCGGTCGATGTTCCCAGCACGTTACGTCTTGACGAACGGCATGTTATCGCTCACAGTCGATGCCTAAGGACGACGACACGACGGCTTGCCGGGCGAGCCTGCTTCGTCGACCTCGAATCAGGCGTGCACCAGGGCATGTAGGCGGCTTGTTAGCGCTAACTCCTCCGACGCATGCGCCCGGGCACGTGTCGCGGTGTGCCCATCTCGGGCAGACCGTTCGGCACTTGGTCACTGAAGGAGGATCATGTCTGCCCTCGATAGGTCCGCATCGATCGCGCCGCCGCGGCGGCGATGGTGGTTGCCCCGCATCCTCGCCGCTGGCGCGGCGGCGGTAATGGTCGGTGGTGTCGCCGTGGCGGTGGTGCAGTCACCCGCCGCCGCGGCGACTGTCGACACGAGCGCGTGGTACGTGTTGGTCAACCGCAACAGCGGTAAGGCCCTGGACGTGTACAACCTGGCGACGAACGACGGCGCCCGGATCACCCAGTGGGCCCGCAACAACGGCAACCAGCAGCAGTGGCAGTTCGTCGACTCCGGCGGTGGCTACTACCGGTTGAAGTCGCGGCTGTCGAGCAAGGTGCTCGACGTCTACCAGCGCTCGACCGCCAACGGTGCGTCGATCGTGCAGTGGTCGGACAACAACGGCACCAACCAGCAGTTCCGGTTGGCTGATTCGGACAGCGGCTACGTCCGGTTGATCAATCGGAACAGCAACAAGGTGATGGAGGTGCAGGGCGCGTCGACCGCTGACGGCGGCAACATTGTGCAGTACGACGACTGGAACGGCGCCAACCAGCAGTGGCAGCTCGTCCGCGTCGACGGTGGGACCAACCCGCCCACCACGCCGCCGCCGACCGGCACGTGTGACCTTCCCTCGACGTACCGCTGGTCGTCGACCGGCTCGTTGGCCAACCCGAGGTCCGGTTGGGTGTCGCTGAAGGACTTCACCGTCGCGCCGTACAACGGCCAGCAGCTTGTGTACGCCACCACGCACGACTTCGGGTCGAGCTGGGGTTCGATGAACTTCAGCCTGTTCACGAACTACTCGCAGATGGCCTCTGCGAGTCAGAACGCGATGAACTCCGGGACTGTCGCGCCGTCGTTGTTCTACTTCGCGCCGCGCAACATCTGGGTGCTGGCGTACCAGTGGGGTGGGCCGGCGTTCTCGTATCGGACGTCGACCGATCCGACCAACCCGAACGGCTGGTCGTCGCCGCAGACGTTGTTCAGCGGGAGCATCACCGGTTCGGGCACCGGGCCGATCGACCAGGCGGTCATCGGTGACGACCAGAACATGTACCTGTTCTTCGCCGGGGACAACGGCAAGATCTACCGGGCGAGCATGCCGATCGGGAACTTCCCGGGCAGCTTCGGCTCCAACTACACGACCATCATGAGCGACACCACGAACAACCTCTTCGAGGCCGTCCAGGTCTACAAGCTCCAGGGTCTGAACAAGTACCTCATGATCGTCGAGGCGATCGGCTCGACGGGGCGCTACTTCCGTTCGTTCACGGCCACCAGCCTGGGTGGTACGTGGACGCCGCAGGCCGCGTCCCAGAGCAACCCGTTCGCGGGCAAGGTCAACAGCGGCGCGACCTGGACCAACGACATCAGTCACGGTGAGCTGCTGCGGACCAACGCGGACCAGACGATGACCGTCGACGCCTGCAACCTGCAACTGCTCTACCAGGGGCGTTCCCCCAGTTCCGACGGCGTGGACTACGGCCTCCTGCCGTACCGGCCGGGTCTGCTGACCCTGCAGCGCTGAGCCGGGCCTGCTGACCCTGCGACGCTGAACCGTGGAAGGCGGGCCCGCGACGGACAACTCCGTCGCGGGCCCATCCACGAGAAACGACCAGTTGGGCGCCGCACCGCCACCCGATCGTCACCCCCGCTGGATCAGCGATCGTGGATAGAATCGGGCCGTGGCTCGTGAATACGACACCCAGCTCATCGAGTCGGTCGCGGTCCGCCGTGCCCGAATGCGTGAGCTGCTGCTGTGGGGCAGGCAGCGTCGCGTCCGTGCCACCGGTGACGGGTTCCGCTGGTTGCGGGTCGGGCTCGTGTTGGCGGCCGTGGCCTGCGCGGGGTGCGTGGGCTGGTCCTTCCTCCAGGGCGTCATCGCCGACCAGCAGAAGGCGCGCAACCCGCCACCGGCCCAGTCGGAGGGGGCGCGATGACCCAGACCGAGTCGTCCACCGCAGCAGGCCAACTCAGCCGGGTGACTCTGGCCGGGGCGCGCCGTCGCATCGACCTCGTGCTGCCGGCCGACGAGCCGCTCGGTCTGCTGCTGCCCGAGATCGTCGCCATGGTCGGGCACCAGCCGATGGACGATTCCCGGGGCTACCAGATCAGCACCCTCGACGGCACGGTGCTCGATCCGGCCGGCAGCCTGCGACAGGCGGCCGTCTCTGACGGTGCGATGCTACGGGTCGACCCGATCTCCGAAGCACCGCCAGCGGCGATCGTGCACGACGTCGCCGACGAGGTCGGCGACGACCTTGCCCGCCGGCACGGGCGATGGGGCGTCGCCCCACGGATGTGGACCGCCACCGCCGTCTGCCTGGTCGCCGCCGGCATGGCGTCTGTCCTCGCGGCCCCGCAACTGGGCCCCGTGGCGGTCAGCGTCATCGGGGGCGTGGTCGCGCTGGTCGGCCTCCTCGTCGGGCTGGTGGGAAGGCGGGCCGTCGGGATCGCGGTCCTGGCCAGCGGTGCCGCCATGACGATGAGCATGGTGCCCGGGTTGACCAGCGGGCGCACCCTGCGTTGGGCGCTCTGGGCCATCGGCGCCGGCTGCGTCGTGCTCGCCGTGGGCGCGGTGACGGGCAACCGCCGTGCTGGCGTCCTCGGTGGCGGAACGCTGCTGACCCTGGTGGCCGGCTGGGGCGTACCCCTGGCGTTCGCCGTGCCTGCCGAGCGCGTCGCGGCGGTGCTGACGATCGTGTCCGTGGGAATGCTGGGGCTTCTGCCCCGGATCGCGATGGTCGCGTCCGGGCTCACCCGCCTCGACGACCGGCGGAGCAACGACGAGCTGGTGAGCCGCGTCGCGGTGTTGGCCGCAGTCGACTCCGCGCACCGTGGGCTGGCCGTGGCGACGCTGGCGACGGCGACGTCGGCAGCGCTCGGCGGCCTCGTCCTGGCCGCCGCGGCGGGCCCCTGGTCGCTGGTGCTGGCGGCCCTGGTGGCCACCGCCCTGCTGCTGCGGATGCGGGCGTTCCCGCTGACCGTCGAGGTGGTGGGGCTGGTGGCTGGTGCGCTGGTGATCGCGGGCGGCCTGCTGGCTCGCTGGGCACGGGATGCGCCCGGCGCGTGGTGGGGCCCGGCGCTCGTGGCGCTGGCGTTCTGCGCGGTGACCCTCGTGATCCTGGCCTACCGGCCGCCGCCGCACGCTCTGGCGCGAGCCCGGCAGTACGCCGACCGCGTCGAGGCGCTGACCGTGATGGCACTGGTCCCCGTCGCGGTCGGGGTGTTCGGGCTCTACTCGCGACTTCTCAACACGTTCTGATTGAGGCGGTGGCATGAGTGCTCCACCGGTTCCCGGGCCGACCCATTCCGGGGGGCACGGACCGCACCCACCACAGCGGCGGGTGCCGGGAGGCTCGGCCACCCCCGCTGCGGCCCCCCGGCAGCCGGCGTCGACGCCGCCCCGTCCGGCTCCGACACCACGGGTGCACGGCGAGCCGGCGAGGTCGGAGGCGGACGACCTGTCGCTCGTGCGGCGCATCCTCCCCGGCGACCCGGCACTGCGACGACTGTGGCGCAGCGCCAGCCGAATGTTCACAAGCGGCCGGGCGACCCGGGAGCTCGCCGACCTCACGGCCGAGGTGCAGGTGCCGGTCCACACCGGTCGGCGGATCGCGGTGGCCTCCGTGCACGGTGGGGCGGGAAAGACCACCGTGGCAGCGGTGCTCGCGTCGGTCTTCGCTGCGCGGCGGGCCGATCCGGTGCTCGTCGCCGACGCCGACCCGTACGAGGGCTCGCTGACCTGGCGGCTCGGCGCGCCCGGCGAGCCGCCCCTGGAGCGGCTGGCACCCGACCTGATCGCAGCCCGGGGCGGCGACCTCCGCGCGCTTGAGCCGTTCCTTCCGCGTACCGGAACGGGCCTGTGGGTGTTGCCGAGTGGCACCGCGAACCCGACCCTGTGCAGCGAGGTGACGCGGGCGCTGTCGCGTCTCTTCGCTGTCGCCGTCGTCGACTGCCCGCCCGGCCTGGAGTCCCGTACCGCGGCGGCGGCCATGGCCGACGCGCATTCGGTGGTGCTCGTCGCCGCGGGAACGCCGGACGGGGTCCGCGCCACCTACCAGGCGTTGCGCCGGATCATCGACGGCGGGTACGGGTCGTGGCTGGCGCGGGTGGTGGTCGTCCTGAGCACCAGCAACCCCGACGGCCGCGACGCACTCCTCGGTGACGCCGCCCGCGAGCTGATCGAACACACCGGCGTACCGGTGGTGGTACTGCCCTACGACCGTCACCTGGCGGCCGGCGCGCTCATCACGCCGTCGCGGATCGGTGAGGCGACGCTTGTCGAGGCGACCCGCGCGGCCGGCCTGGCGCTGGCCACGGCCCGGCGGATGTGACCGGAGGACGCCCTGATGTCGACGCGCATGGTGCACCGCCCCACCCGGGTCGCCCGCCCGGCATCCACGATGGAACCGCTCGTGCTGGACGCGCCACCGCAGCTGCCCGACGGCCGATCCGCGATGGGGCTCCAGGCGCTGCTGCCGATGGCCGGCGCGGGCGTGGCGATGAGCATGATGATGTTCCTGCGTGGCTCCGGCTTCGCGGCACTGGGCGCGGTGGTCATGGTCGTCGCGCTGGCCGCCGCCGGGGCGATGTACCTCACCCAGCTCGGCAAGGCCGGTCGGCAGCGCCGGGTCCAGCGCGAGCGGTACCAGGACTACCTGGAAGAGTTACGCGAGCAGCTACGCGAGGACGAGCAGCGCCTCCAGGAACAGGCGACAGTGCTCGACCCGCCGGTCAGCCGGCTGCTCGACGTGATCCGCAGCCCGGCGCGACTGTGGGAACGCCGCCGCGCGGACATCGACTTCCTGCGGGTACGGGTAGGCATGGGCGCGCTACCCGTCCGGCCGATGCAACTGCGTGAGCAGAGCACACCGACCAACCCGCTCGACCCCTTCATGCGCCACGAGGCGCAGTCGCTGATGCGCCGCTTCGAACTGACGCCGGGGCTGCCGCTCCGGGTCGACCTGGACTGCGCCGGCGATGTCAGCGTGATCTCGCCGGACTACGACGAGGTGGTCGCCCTCGCCAGCGCGATCCTCGTCCAGGTCGCCGCGTTCCATGCCCCTGACGACGTGACGCTCGCGATCGTCACCACGCCGGAGCGGGCGACGACCTGGCGGTGGGCGCGGTGGCTGCCGCACCTGCTCGACCGGACCTCGATCGGACCGGCCGGCCCCACCCCGCTGCTGGTCACCGCCCCCGGGACGCTCGCCGAACTCCTCGCCGGGGACCTGGAGGAGCGGGCCACGAACGCGCTCAAGTCATTCCGCCACAACGCCGGAAGGGCCGAGGCCCGTACGCGGTCGCGGCTGCTGGTCATCGACGACGCCCACGGCCAGGTGGCCCGCGCGTTGGCGAGCCCCGACCAGTTCGTGGGTCTCGGGAGCCTCGGTGTCACAGTGGTGCACCTGCTCGCCGACCGGCTGCAGGAGCCCGGCGACATCTCCCGGCGGATCACCGTCGACGGGGGTGCGCTCACCCTGGAGGATCTTGCCGCCTCGCCGCCGATGACCGTGGTCGGCACGGTCGACGAGGTGCCGGTGCCGTTGGTGGAGGGCCTCGCCCGTGCCATCGCACCGCTGCGGCTGTCGGCCGACTCGTACGACGACGGCACGGGCACCCCGCCGGCCGACTTCCAGGACCTGCTGGGGTTGTCCGATCCCACGAACCTGGACCTGGCCACGCTGTGGCGGCCCCGGGGCGAGCGGGACTTCCTGCGCGTACCGATCGGTGTCGACCCGGTGGGCCGCCCGGTGCTGCTCGACCTGAAAGAATCCGCGCAGCTCGGGATGGGCCCACACGGGCTGTGTGTCGGCGCCACCGGGTCGGGCAAGAGCGAGCTGCTGCGGACGCTCGTCCTCGCCCTGGCGGCGAGCCACCCGCCCGAACGGCTGGCGATGGTGCTCGTCGACTACAAGGGCGGCGCGACGTTCGCACCGTTCGCCGAGATGCCGCACGTCTCCGGGCTGATCACCAACCTGGTCGCCGACGCCGCGCTGGTGGAACGGATGTACACCAGCCTCGACGGTGAGGTGCAGCGCCGCCAGCAGTTGCTCGCCGACGCGGGCAAGGTCACCGACATCGTCGAGTACCACCTGCTGCGCGCGGTGCAGGGCGAGCGAACCACCCTGCCCCCGCTGCCGCACCTGCTCGTGCTCATCGACGAGTTCGGCGAGCTGCTCGCCGCCAAGTCGGAGTTCATCGACCTGTTCCTCCGGATCGGTCGGATCGGCCGGTCCATCGGGGTGCACCTGCTGCTGTCCAGCCAACGGGTCGAGCAGGGCAAGATGCGCGGCCTGGAGAACTACCTGGCCTACCGTCTCGGGCTGCGCACGCTCACCGAGATGGAGTCGCGCACCGTCCTCGACACGGTCGACGCGTTCCAACTGCCTCCGTTGCCCGGCAACGGGTATCTGAAGGTGGACGTCTCGATCTACCAGCGGTTCAAGGCCGCCTACGTCTCCGGCCCGCTCACCGACGGAGCCGACGCCGAGCTCGCCCCGATCGTCGGCCCGATGGCCAAGCCGATGCCGGTGGTCGGCACCGTCCGCCGGGACACCGACGACGGCGTACCCGAGGAGCCGAAGGCGACCAGGCGCACCACGGGCCCGACGCTGCTCTCGACAGTGGTCGAACAGATGGCCACGAGTGACCAGCGCGTTCAGGCGATCTGGCTGCCGCCGTTGCCGTCCGCCCTCACCCTCGACCAGGCGGCCGGTGGGATCCGCAGCACCCCGGAAGGGCTCCGGCTGGAGCTCGCCGGGCCGGCCGGCGACGGGCTACCGGTGCCGCTCGGCCGCCTCGACGACCCGGCCCGTCAGTGGCAGGGCCCCTGGCTGGTCGACCTGGCCAGCAGCGGCGGCAACGCACTCGTGCTCGGTGGTCCCGGCACCGGCAAGACGACCGCGCTGCGTACCCTGGCGCTGGGTCTGGCCACCACCTACCGTCCGACCGACGTCGGCATCTACGGCATCGACCTGCTCGGCAACGGGCTGTCGGGCCTGGCCGGGTTGCCCCACGTCGGCGGCGTCGCCAGCCGCGAGGACCGGGAGCGCATCCGCCGCACCGTCGACGAGGTGCACGCCATGCTCGCGCAACGCCAGCGGATCTACACCCAGCACCAGTTCGACACCATCGACGACCTGCGCGCCGCTGGCGAACGGGTACGCGCCGAGGTCGGCTGTGTCGACGTGGTGTTGCTGATCGACGGGTACGGCCAGCTCAACGCCGAGTTCGAGAGCCTCGAACCCAAGGTGCACGACCTGCTCGCCAGGGGCGGCCGCTACGGCATCCACGTGATCGGCACCGCCCGGCGGTGGAACGAGGTTCGCGCCGCCCAGCAGGTCGCCTTCGCCAACCGCATCGAGCTGCGGCTCACCGAGCCCGCCGAGTCCAGCATCGACGGCAGGCTGGCCCGAGGCATCTCGCCGGACCAGGCCGGACGGGCGCTGACCAGCGCAAAGCTGTTCGCCCAGGTCGCCCTGCCGCGCCTCGACGGCCAACCGGATCCGGCGAACGCCGGTCTGGTCGCGGCGGCCGAGTCGGTACGCGGATCGTGGTCGGGGACACTGCCGCCACCCGTGCGGGTGCTTCCCGCGGTGCTTCCGCTGGCCGATCTCGCCGGCACCCCGGCCGGGCACGGGGTGGTCCCCTTCGGCCGGTTCGAGAGCGACTTCACCCCCGCCGTGCTCGACCTCTTCGGTCGAGACCAGCACTTCCTCGTCCTCGGCGACCCCAGGACCGGCAAGACGAACCTGTTGCGGCTCGTGGCCGAGGAGTTGATGGGGCAGTACACGTCCGACGAGTTGGTGTTCGCCGTGTTCGATCCGCGTCGAGGGCTCGCCGACGTGGTGCCGGAGTCCTACCTCGGTGGTTACGCCACCAACGCGACACTCGCCCAGCAGTTGTCGACGGCGGTGTGCAAGGAACTGGCGACGAGGCAACCGTCCGAGCCCACGCGTCCGCGGATCGTGCTGCTCATCGACGACTACGACATCCTCGCCGCGTCGGCCAGCCAGCCGCTCGGCGCGTTCGTCCCCTATGTGGCGGCCGCGCGTGACACCGGGCTGCACGTCGTGATGACGCGCCGGGTGGCCGGTGCGTCGCGTGGCCTCTTCGAACCGTTCCCGCTGGCCGTGCGCGAGGCCGGTTGTCTGAGTCTGCTCATGTCCGGTGACCGCACGGAGGGCCAACTGTTCACGGGGGTGCGGCCAACGGTCCTACCGGTGGGGCGCGGGCAGCTCATCCGCCCAGGTCACCCCCCGCGCATGACGCAGACCGCGTACCTCGGCGAGACCAAGGAGCACTGATGACGTACGACACGGTGGCCCTGTGCCGCTCCGAGCCCGACGCTGCCACGATGCTCGGCGCCCTGGTCGCGGTCGGCTCCGACCTGAAAATGGACACGGTGGACTCGGCCGGGTTGGTGCAGTTGTTCGACCCGGCTGACGGTCGGTTGTTGTTGACCGTCGAGACAGCGCGGCTGGTACAGGTGCCGGGCGAGGCAGAACGGTTGCTCGGCGTCACGCTGGACGACACCTTCGGCGGCCGGGTCTGGTGGGTGGAGAGCCGGGCACCCGACGGCGACCCACAGGCCGCCGAGGTGACCCGCCGCTTCACCGACGCGCTGGTATCGATAACGGGGGGACTGACATGGGCGAACCGATGACCGGCGCGACCGACACGATCACCGACCGGGCCGTCGTCCTGCACCAGCACCGCGCGGTGGTCGGCCTCTCGCCCTGGCTCGCCGAAGCGGCGGTCGACGCGGTCCGCAACGGGTTGCTGCTTCAGCTCGTCACGCCGGCCGACGGCTCCATCACGTACCCGCTCGAAGTGATGCTGGCGCAGGCCCAGGGGCAGTGGGTGGTGCGCGCCGGCGACCGGTACCGCGACGGGCTCACCGGGTTACCCCTGCACTGGGACGGTCAACGCTTCTCGGCATCCAACGGATCGCCTACCGGTGGCCCGCTGCCGACCGCCGTACCGTGGTCAGGCGGCCTGGAGATTCAGATCGTCACGCTGCATCCGGCCACCGAGGCCCTGGAACTCGGTGCCAGCACCGAGGCCGCCGTGCGCGCCCTCACCGGCAACGACCCCGCCGGGTGGGGCGTCGCCGAGCCGGTGACCGAGCGGTGGTCGCGCCGCGACCTCACCTCGTTCTGCCGTACCCGGGCACCGGCGCCCACCAGCGTGGCGATCGTCGGAGGGGAGCATCGTTCGGCGCTGCTCGGGGTCCTGACGGTCGAGCGGGTCGACGTCGGCGTCCGCGAACAGCTCCGGCTGGCCGGCCCTCCACTGTCGGTGGTCGACGAGGCTACGATCGAGGCGCTCGCCGAGAAGGTGGCGACGACCGTTCGCAGCATGATCGTGACCGTGCATCCGGGTCGATCCGGCGGTGTACGGTCCAGCACGCCGAGCCTCCCCGCACTGCCGCTGGGCATCCTGGTCGGGCGTCAGGAACAGGCGCTCGACTCCGAGCCGGAGGTGATCCCGGGCCGGGCGCTCGGCCGGGGTGCGCGTCGCGCATGGTGGTACAGGGTGGACAGCGGGCCGGGTGCCCCGTACGAGAACCTCACCGCGGTGTTGCGCAGGTACGGCCTGAGCACCGCCGGTCAGGGCGCTGGCTGAGTCACTCGCGAGCCTTGGCCGCCGGAGCCGGTGTTAGCGGCGGCACCCGGGCCGACAGCATGGGAGACGACCCGGTCTGAGGGTGGCCGGCGCACTCGCGACGGCCTAGATCGCTCGTGTGGGCGGTCGATGAAGGAGCTGACACTTTCCGCCTCGGCCCGGGTCTTCTCGTGCAGGCCCGGTTCGCTGGCCAGGCGATCGAAGTAGTCCTTTTCGTCGGGGCCGCCGAGATCGAGGACCGCCGGAATGGTGATGATCGTCAGACGCCACTGCAGACGACGACTGGCCTCCTTGAGTAGATCGACCACTCGGGCTCGTTCCGAATCGTCCAGGTGGTCGGGTCCGACCTGGCGGAGCCACCGCACCAGACTCTCCGTCGCCCCCTGCACGATGAAGAAAGCCCAGGACCGACCGATGCGGTCAACGACCTCGTCCGGCGGCGTCGTCCAGGTCGCACCGAAAACGTCATCCGCGTCCAGGTATTCCTCGGCCCAGTCACGAACCCTCTCGGGCGTGACGTCGGTAAGGGTCGGCATCGACTGCTTGAGCCTCGCGTACAGGAGGAACCAGTAGTCGTCGAAGAACGCCTTGGGAAGCCCCCAGTCGGTCTCGTCGCCGTAACGGTCTCTGACGTCCACCAGGTAGGGGAGGCACATCTCCAACGCCTGTACGGCCTCAGCCCGCTGCTGCGGGTCGGGTGGCAGGTCTCGCGTCGCCTTGCCACGCTCGACGGGATCCGCGAACTGCCATGGAACTGGCAGGGCGGCCAGCAGTTCGGGGGCAACCCAGGGACCGGTCATTGGAAATCAACTCCGTAGCGCCTGAGGAAGTCACGCGATGCGCGTCGCGGTCCGGCAAGTGCGTGCCGGGCCGCGACGCGCATCGGACGCATCAAGGCGGACGCGCTCAGCTCTCCACTACGTAGCTTTCGAGCGGAGTGCCGTCTTCGGCCCAGCGGTGGCGGCTGAGCAGCTTGCCTTGGTCGTCGAACTCGACACGGGCGGCGGGGTTGCCGTTACGGTGCCACTCCTCGTGGACGCCGACAGCCGTGCCATAACGGACGTTGCCCTCGGCCTTACGCTCGCCGGTCGGGTACCACTCGGCAGAGAGGCCATCCTCCATGCCCTTGAAGTACGTGGTGAGAGCGATGACCTGACCCTGCGGCGAGCGCTCGACCACCTCGCCGGTGAACAGTTCACCCTGGTAGGTCACCCGAAGGTCGTCCTCGGTCTCAACGTCGTCGTAATCGACTCGCATAGTGCTTACTCCGGGATGAACTGGCTGTCAGGGTGGCCGCTGTCATAGGTGAGACGCCCAGCGTTGCTAGGTGTACCCGCCAGCAGCCTATGGCAGTTCGCGCAGCATGGTGCGGGCACTTGCCCGTCGGATCGGAACGGGAACCGGTTGTCGACTCGGAACTCGGACATCACAGAAGCATCGACGTCCGGACCACGCCGCAACAACATCTCGTTGACGGCCTTGACCTCGGCATGCCGCAGCGGGTTGTCGCCGTGCGGGTACGGGGTCGTGACCTGCTGGCCGTCGCGCATCATCGGCGTGCCATCACGGTTGTACTGCGGGTAGGGCCCTTCGGCGCGCATCTGCTCGAGGCGATCCCGCAGCACCGGGTGCAGATTCTCCTCGGGGATGGCGTCCCGTGGACGCCCGTTGACGCCCTCGAAGACCTCGCCGGTACGCAGGTCCACCGCGACCGAGTTGACCGGGCCGGTCTCCTTCGCCGAGATCACGCCGGTGTCGCGCATGTTGCGGATCTCGTCCGTGCGTCGGGTTGCCGTGTCGCGTAGATACTCGTCCAGCGGCTTGCCGTCGACATGGGTGATGAGACCGTCGGCGTCGCGGGTGAGGTCACCCTCCACCCGCCCGAGTTCCTGCGGAGCGGTGCGGTCTTCCGGTATGCGCTGCGTCCCGTCGGGAAGCCTCGTGCTGTCGTCCGGGAGGTTGCCGGGGGTGTCGTCGGGGACGTTGCCGGGGGTGTCGTCGGGGAGGTTCCCGGGGGTGTCGCTCGGCGTGTTGTCCGGGAGGTTGCCCGGGCTGTTGTCCTCCGGCAGGTTTCTGGTGGGTAGGTCGTCGCCCGGCACATCTCTGACGGGTGGGGTGTCCTCGGGCAGGTTCCGGACGGGTGGAGTGTCAGGGTTGTTGGCACCAGGTGTGTCGCCGCCGGGGCCGTTGCCGGCATCCATGTTCATCGGATTCCCGCCGCGCTCGTTCGGCATCTCGACCTCGAAGCCGCGTCCGACCGGCACGTCGCCCGCGATGGCGGGCACCAGCCCGAGCTGTGGAATCTGGATGTCGAACTTCTTGGCGAAGTTGATGGCGACCTCGCCCACCGTGGGCAGGTTGTCGAGCCAGTTGCCGGCGCGGACCAGCCCGGCGCTGATGCGGGCGGCGGTCGCGCTGCCCCGGACGGTGTTGACCGCGGCGCCCGCGCCGCGCAGGCCGGAGCCTGCCCCCTTGGTGCCGACGACCGCGGAGACGATGTTGAACACGGCAAGGCCACCGGCCCTCGACTTGTCCTCACCCCACATGTCGTAGGCGATGATGCTCTTGCCCGCGTTGAGGAGAAGGTTGCCCGCCTCGCGCTTCTCCATGAAGGGCATGCCGACCGTCTGGTCGACCACGATGGTCACCGGATTGGTGTAGATGGCGACCGCCCAGACGAACTTGCCCAGGCCCAGCCAGGACTGGCCGGCTGTGCCCCAGCTCCATTCGCCGGTGGTCGGGTCGCGACCGATCAGCCCGCCGAGGTCTTCGAGCATGGTGACGAAGCCTTCACCGATGCCACCGAAGAACGCGCCGACGTCACCGAAGAAGCCGCGGTCGTGCTCCTCGTTGCTGCCCCAGGGCAGTGCCCCGTCCTCGCCGGCCGCCGCGTTGAGGGTGTTGGCGTCGAACCCGTACTCGCCGTCTTCGGCTTTGCCGTCGGCGTTGTCGGCCCGGTACTGGCGTCCGCCGTAGAGGGCGTTGATCGTGTTGGCGCACTTGCGTTGCGCTTCGAAGAACGCCGCGACCTGCGTATTCACCGCAGAGATCAACCCGTTGTGCTGGTCGACCTTGCCTTCGTCCTCACGCCAGTCGTCGTCGTCCTTGGTGGACGCGATGAACTGTTCGGCTTGGCCCTTGAGAGCCGCGAGTTGGGCCTTGATCTCCTTGACCTCGGCGGCATAGGTGGCCAGGGCGGTGCCGACGGCCTGGACGTCTTCACCGACCGACGCCGACACCGTGCGGATCGGGCCGGACGCGGCGAACAACTGCGCCGCCTCCGGTGCCTCGTAGACCGCGGCCAACCCCTGCCACGTGGTGTCGACCGCTTGGCCGGTATTGGCGAAGTCGACACCGGTTGTCTTGATCGTCTGTGCGTGGGTGGCCAGCAGTTCCATGTTCCCCGGGATCTGCGGGATCTCCCCCGGATTGATCATCGTGGCACCGCCTGACGGCCCGGCCCCGGCATGGTGGCCGACGGGTCTGGTGCCGCCGAGGCGCTGCGTTGCGCGTTCGCGGCCATGTCCAGATCACCCTGGACATACGCGTTCGTCGCCTGCGCCGCCGCATTCATACACGCCCCCGTGCGAGTGAACACGAACTCAAGATCCGTGCGGATCGACTCCACGAAACCCTGAAGCGCCTGGCCGACGATCTCCGAACTCGACTGGACGGCAGAACCCTCCAACGCCGAGTTGAAATTCTTCATTTGCCCCTCGAACGGGGCGGCCGCGGCATGCGTGCGATTCAGGACATCACGCACTCCACCGGGGGAGATATCCCACGCGCTCACGCTTGTGCTCCCTCGTCAACACTCGAAGAAAATCCGACTCAGCCGATCGACTGCACCGCCGTGCGTGCCTTGGCCAGCGTGGTCGTCGCCGTCTCGTCGTTCTTCACCATCGTGGTCTTCACCAGATCGATGATTGTGCGCACCTCGCCTGCGGCGCGGTTCCATCGATCCTCGACCGTCCGGTATTCCTCCGAAACACCGTCGGCCTGGAAGTCCGCCATCGCCGCCGAAACATCCGCGCTGCGTTGGGAGATCACCGCCTCCAGCCGGGCGATGATCCCGGCGAGGTCACCCTGGACCTGCTGCGAAGTGCCCACGTCAAAGCTGCGTCGGTCTGTGCTCATAACCTGCCCACTCCCCGCTCAGCGGCTGCTCGAGAACCTGGCCGCGTCGAAATTCGCCGTACCCGCCGCCGACGACGCGTTGTCGGCCATCTCCGTGTCACCCTGACCGAACGCCGAATCCATCCCGCCCTGACCGCCGAGAATCGCACCCAACGCCGAATTCAGAGCAGCAGTGATCGAATCAGCGTTCGCCTTGAACGAGTCGAACGCCACCCGACCCGCGCCGTTGAAATTGCCCTGCAACGGCTCGGCCGCAGCGATCAACTGCTTGATCAAACTCCCGAGGTCGTCAGACGACCCCTGGGTCTGCTTCGTGAGGCTCCCGAGAGCCTGCGCTCCCATGTCGAACTTCATGCCGATCCCTCCCCGCGCCGGGATGAATAACGTTCGCGGTCAATGCTACGACATCTCCGCAACCCGGATGGGTATGCACCGAGGCCGATAGATCAATTGACGGTTGCCCAGTCCTTGCCCCGGTAAGTCCCAGAAATGACAACGCCCAATGGGGAAGCAGGCCCTGACCTACTCGGTCGGTGTGCCGCTGACGCAGGTGAGCACCCGGCCCTTACCTCGGACGGCGCTCGTCCTGGTCGTCGCGAAGCCGTGGGTTTGGAGCAGCAGCTCGGTCGCGGTGAGATTCGCCGTGGCGTGCGCGGCGGTGGGCCGCTCGCCGAAGACGTAGAGCTGCCCGCCAGGTGCCAGCAGGTTTCGCACCCGGTCGATCTGCTGCGTTGCGTCGCCCAACCAGAACAGGCTGACGTTCACCGCGAAAATCTTGGTGAAGCGGTGAGCGGCGAGGTCGGCCGACTCGAATCCGGCACATCGGATCTCGGCCCTACCGGCGTCGATGTGGCTCGCGTTCCGTTCGATGGCGAGTCGCACCATCGTCGCCGCGCGGTCGATGGCGATGATCCGGCCGGTCCTGAGTTGGCCGGCGACCAGGGAGACGGCCGCCCCTCGTCCGCAACCGATCTCCAACACCTGGTCGTCAGGCGCGACGGCCATCGTCTGCACCGCCCAGCGCTGTCGGTGCGCTGCGGTCGCCCGCACCGGGTCGTCCGCCGAGGGAGCGTCGTCGTCGCCGGCGGAAGCCGGATGGCGATTCGGCAGAGCGCGCGTCCCGACGTCACTCGTGGTGTGTGCTCTGCTCACGCATCTGATTCCACCCTGCCGGAGGGCTCCGCGCACCGTGTCCTCGGTCACCGGTGGTGGAGTCACACCGCTCAGTGCGCGGGCATCGGCGCGACGTCTGGGAGGTCGTCCGCCCGGGCCGGGACGTGCTTCGGAGCGCCGGCATTCACCATGACCGCCGACACCAGGGCTGCCGCGACCACGAACCCGACGGCGACCCAGTAGGCGACCGAGTAGCCGTGCATGAGCGCTTCGTTCCGGGCCCCTTGGCCATGGTGCGAGACCAGGTAGGTGGCGGCCGAGCTGGTCGCGATGGTGTTCAGCAGAGCGGTGCCGATCGAGCCGCCGACCTGCTGCGAGGTGCTGATCATCGCGGAGGCGACACCGGCGTCCCGGGGCTCGACACCGTGGGTGGAGATGCTCATCGCGGGCATGAACGCGGTGCCGATGCCGAGCCCGATCACCGCTTCGGCGAACGCGATCTCCAGGAAGCCACTGTCCGCGCGGAGCAGGGCGAGCAGTACGAGGCCGGCCGCGGTGACGAGGTAGCCGCCGACCATGATCGGCCGGGGGGCCATCCGGTGCGCGAGCCGGGCGCCGATCTGCGTGGCCCCGACTGCCTGCGGCACCGCCATCGGCATGAACGCCAGACCCGCCATGACCGGGGACCACCCCTTGACCTGCTGGAAGTAGTAGCTCAGCAGGAGAAACATCCCGAACATGCTGACGATGGCAAGACCGACCGAGAGGTACGCGGCCGCCCGGTTGCGTTCGGTCAGGACGCGCAGCGGCAGCAGTGGTGAGGTGACCCGTGTCTGCACCACGATGAAGGCCGCCAGCAGCAGTACGCCAGCGGTGAACGATCCGATGGTCACGCCCGCCGACCAGCCGTGGCTCTCGGCGACACCGAACCCGTAGACCAGGCCGACGAGTCCGAGGCTTGCCAGCAGGACGCCGGGAATGTCGAGGCGGGCGCGGTGTCGCTCGCTGTCGTCGTGGACGGTGCGACCGGCGCCGACGATCCCGATGATTGCGATCGGGACGAGGACGAACATCGCGAAACGCCAGTTCAGATACTGTGTGAGCAAGCCGCCGACGATCAGACCGACCGCACCGCCAGCGATCGAGACCGCGCTGAACACGCCGAACGCCTTCGCCCGTTCCCTCGGTTGGGTGAAGGACAGGGAGAGCAACGAGAGTGCGGCCGGCGCGAGCAGGGCCGCGAAGACGCCCTGCAGTGCTCGGGCGGTCAGCAGCATCGCGGCGTTGGCGGCCAGGCCGCCGATGGCTGAGGCGACGGCGAAACCGGCCAGTGCGATCAGGAAGATGCGCTTGCGCCCGACCATGTCGCCGATCCGGCCACCGACGAGCAGTAGGCCGCCGAAGGCCAGACCGTACGCGGTGACCACCCATTGCCTGCTTCCGTCCGTGAAGTGCAACGCCTGCTGGGCAGAGGGGAGCGCGATGTTCATGACGGCGCCGTCGAGCACCACCATCAGTTGGGCGATGGAGATGAACAGCAGGGCTCTCCATCGGTGCGACTGTGGAGCGGCGTGACGTGTAGACACGGTTGTCCTTCAAGGGTGTTTTAGGGGATTTCCAGAGACTCGCCAAAGCTAACGACTTTATGGAACGTACGCCAAAGAATGTGCCTGTGGTTACAGCGGCGCGTGAGCCTCCCCCCGAGAAGCAAGCGGGAGATAACGCCCGGTTCGTCGGGGATCAGCGCAGCGGGCCATCGGCACTGTGAGTGGCGTTACTTTGTCGATCGTTCCAGAAATGGCTAGCGTTTCGCCGCGTAGCCCTGCGGACTGCCAGGGCTCAGCCAGTCGAGTGGAGGCGAGACGAGATGTCCGGACGGTTGGATTCGAAGGTGTTGGTCGTGACCGGCGGTACGCAGGGCATGGGCCTGGCGTTCGCGCAGCGGGCGGCCAGCGAGGGTGCCCACGTCGCCATCGGCGCCCGGGACAAGGACCGGGGCGAGGAGGTGGCGGCGCGGATCAGGAGCGCGGGCGGCAGCGCCCTGTTCGTGCCGACCGACGTGACGGTCGAGGAGGAGATGGCGCGGCTCGTCGACAGCGCGGTGTCGGAGTTCGGGCGGTTGGACGGCGCGTTCAACAACGCCGGCGGTGGCCCGATGGCCAGTGTTCGCGAGACCGACAGCGACAACTGGCACCTGTCGCTCGCCCTCAACCTGACGAGCGTGTTCTACGGCCTCAAGTACGAACTCCCGGCGATCATCGCCTCCGGCGGTGGCGCGATCGTCAACAACGCCTCCGTCTCGGGCGTGCGAGGTGACGCGACGCAGGCCGCCTACACCGCGTCGAAGCACGGGGTCATCGGTCTGACCCGCTCGGCGGCACTGGATGTGGCGCGCTCCGGTGTGCGGGTCAACGCCCTGGTCACCGGCTTGATCGACACTCCGCTCTGGCAGGGCGTGGTCAGTCAGGCGCCGGAGACCGCGGAGCGCTACCTGTCGGCGCAGCCGACCGGACGAGCCGGTACGTCCGACGAGGTTGCCGCGTTGACCACGTTCCTGCTCAGCGACGAGGCCAGCTTCATCAGCGGTGCGTCCATCGCCATCGACGGTGCCCTCACCGCCTGAGGCGCCGAAGGTCGGTCCGGGGCGGTGGCTCACGCGGCCACCGCCCCGGACCAGGCAGTGCGTCAGGCGGATCCGGTAGGCCCGCTGGATCGTCTGCGTGACCGTGTTGCCGGCCGTGTCGGCCGAGGGTGCTGACCCGGTCGTTCAGAGCCAGACCACGATCCCGGTCAGGTCGTTGAGGACGGCGGCCACGCCGGCCCGAATGGCGGCGGCGCACCGTTCGCCGGTGAACGAGGCCGGGTCGTACGTCGAGGACGCCCCGAGTCCTTCGCCACGGAAGGACGCGCCGTCCCAATCGACGGCGGTGACGTTGTGGGTGGGCTCGGCCAGTTCCGCGCCCACCACCAGGAACTTCCTGTCCAGGTGGCTCGGGCTGACAAGCGCGAGGGGGTCGATGAGGTCGTTGCCCGCGCTGACGATGAGATCCGGGCCCATCTCCATGGCCTTGGCGATGCTGGAAACGGCGTCGTGCGCGTTGCCGACGACGATCGTCCGAAGGTCGACGTGTTCGTCGTCCGCCCACTCCTTCACGGCCGTCACGAGGGACTTGGTCGGGTTGTCGTCGCCGGCGGTCAGTAGCACCACCCGGTAGTCCCTGGGTGGGTGGACGCCGGCCCAGGAGCCCGGCCGCGGAGTGATGGTCGCCTCCGGGGCGGGCTTCGTGGAGGGGTCGACGAAACCTGGGCCGAGAGTGCCGATGGCGCTGGGCGCCGGGCGCGGCTGGGACCAGTCGTCGCTGGAACTGCAGGCGGTGACCAGCGCGGCGGTCGCGGCCAGCATGGCAACGGCCCGAAGCGGGGGGCGCAAGGTGATCGTCCTCCGGGTGGTGGCGGGAAGTGCGCGTACTTTCTCGTATTCCTATCGCAATTCCGGTCGCCGGCAATCTGCGGGTGGCCGTTCGAGATTTTGTTTTCCGGCGGTTCGTCGGCGTGCGGGTTGGTGTTCACCCGCGGCATGCAACGTGCACTGGCCAACCGAGGGAGTCGCATGTTGGGCCGCGTCCGCCGTACCGTTATCGTCACCGCTGTCGGGATCGCCGCAGCGGTGATCCCGTTTCTGGGCGCTCAAGCGGCGTCCGCGCACGGTTTCTCGTCGACCGTGTACACGAAAATCACATCGGGAGACGATGGTCACATTCGCACGGCGGTCGAACTCGAATACGACCTCCTCATCGTGTCCGCCGCCGATTTCGGTGGCGACGATCCGCTCTTCCAGGCGGGAACCGCCGCATTCGAGGCGGGTGACTCCGACGCCCAGGCCGCAGCCCTGAAGAGCCATGCGTCGACGGTGCTCGGGTACGTGTCCGACCGTTTCTCGGTCTCGTCCGGAGGTGCTGCCTGCCGGCCGACCCAGGTGGGTGACGCGACGACCGGCCAGCGCGAGGGTGTGCCGTACGCGGCTCTGCTGCTGGACTGGACCTGCGCCCAGCGGGGCGACGAGCACGAGGTACGCAGCGGCCTCTTCCCGGACGGCGAGGGCTACGTCAAGGGCACCAAGACGATCGTCACCTATGAGATCGACGGCCGTACGGGCAGCGCGGCACTCGACGCGGCCCACCCCTCCTTCTCGACAGCGCAGGCGTGGTACGACCGGTTCGGGGAGTTCTTCCTGCTGGGCGCCGAGCATCTGCTGTCCGGGATCGACCACATTCTGTTCCTGCTGGCGCTCATCGCGGGGTCGCGGCGGCTTCGCGAGATCGTGCTCGCGGCCACCAGCTTCACCCTGGCGCACTCGGTGACGTTCATGCTCGCCGCCCTCGGCCTGGTGGAGGTGCCGGCGACGGTCGTGGAGCCGGTGATCGCGTTGTCGATCGCCGTCGTCGCAGGCTGGCACCTGTGGGGGATCTGGCGGCGGGGCACCCACGCGGCCGATCTGGAGACGCCCGGGCACGGGCACCTCAGCCTGGACCGGGCCGGCTGGATCCGCCTCGGCGTGGTGTTCTGCTTCGGTCTCGTACACGGTCTGGGCTTCGCTGGCGCGCTGGGCATCGACGAGGCGTGGTCGTGGACCCTGCTGTGGTCGTTGCTGGTGTTCAACGTCGGCATCGAAGTCGTGCAGTTGACCATTATCGCGGTCGTCTTCCCGCTGTTGCTCGTGTTGCGTCGCCGTGCGCCGAAAGCCGGACTGTGGGCGACCGGTGCTGTTTCGGGGGCGGTGTCCATCATGGGGCTCGTCTGGTTTGTGCAGCGCATTTCCGGGTCCTGAGCAAGGCTAAGTAGTTCGCGAAGTGCAGTCTTTCGCAAGATCACGTTCATGATCGGTTCATCGGGCAGCGAAAGCGTGGATTTGCTTCCCCAGTGTCGGGTGAAGACACATCCATTTCTCTATTTGAAAAGGGAACAATGTCGATGACATTGAGCACCTCGACACGGGCCTCCGGGCTCGTGCGGCGGCGCCTGGTCGCCGGGGTCGTCGCCGGCTTCCTGGGAATGGGAACGGCCCTCGGTAGTGGCCTGATGGCCACCGCGAGCGCGGCCGAGTCCACCACGATCACCGGTGTGGTCCTCGGCGTCGGCGCCAACGAGACCCAGCGCATCGTGACCTGGTACTCCTCCGCCGACACCGCGCAGAAGATCCAGCTCGCCCCGACCGCCGAGATCGTCAACGGCGAGTTCCCGGCCGGTGCCGTGGGCTTCGACGCCGTCGGCGCGGCGAACACCTCCACCACCGGGTTCAACCGGCATGCCACGATCAGCAGCCTGCGCGAGAACACGGCGTACTCGTACCGAGTCGGTGCCGAGGGCAGCTGGTCCCCGACCTACAGCTTCAAGACGCGGGACTTCGAGGGTGACTTCGACTTCCTGTTCTTCGGCGACCCGCAGATCGGCGCCTCCGGTGATGTCGCGAAGGACCAGGCCGGGTGGGCGGAGACCCTGAAGGTCTCCACCGCGGCGAACCCGAACGCCGAACTGCTCGTCTCCGGCGGCGACCACGTCGAGTCCGCGAACAACGAGGCTCAGTGGGACGCGTACCTCGCCCCGGAGCAGCTGCGGCAGTACCCGACGGCCGCCACCATCGGCAACCACGATGTCGGCGGCAAGTCCTGGGAGCAGCACCACTTCACCCCGAACACGGACCGCTCGGCCCAGTACTACAACGGGGACCAGTCGACCCGCTCCGGCGGAGACTTCTGGTACATCTACAAGGACGTGCTGTTCATCGACCTGAACAGCAACAGCTACGTCAACCCGGCCGACGGCTCGCTGGGCGGCGACGCGGCGCACGTCGCGTACGTCACCGATGTCGTCAAGAAGCACGGCTCCGAGGCCAAGTGGAAGGTGCTGGTCTACCACCACTCCATCTACTCGGCGGCGAGCCACTCCACCGACGCGGACAACAAGAACCGCCGGAAGGACTTCACGACCGCGTTCTCCGACCTCGGCATCGACATGGTGCTGCAGGGTCACGACCACGTCTACACCCGTAGCTACTCGATCAAGAACGGTCAGAAGGAGAACCCGGCCGAGCAGCCGGGTGCTGCCGACGTGTTCCCCGGTCCGGGTGGCGTCATCTACGTGACGGCGAACTCGGCCTCCGGCTCGAAGTACTACGACATCAAGAAGCCGGACGGCTCCGGCACCGGCGTCGAGGGACTCGGCCCGGACCCGTTGAACCCGAGCAACTACTGGTTCAACTCCGCGCAGAACCAGGAGCACGTGCGCAGTTACGTCAAGGTGCAGGTCAAGGCCGACAAGCTGGTCCTGCAGAACGTTCGCAGCGGCACCTGCGCGGCGCCGAACGCGGCGGTCGAGAAGGGCGTCTCCTGCGTCAACACCCCCGAGGGTCAGCCGGTCGGCTCGATCGTGGACAACACGACGATCCACCCGTACAACGGTGACGGCCAGGCCATCCAGGTGAACGTGCCGAACCCGGCTCCGGGTGAGTTCGGCTGGACGATCGACGGCTACAACGGTCTGGTGGACCTGGGTACCGCGCAGGAGCGCAACGGCACCTACTTCCAGGCGAACGGCAAGATCAACCCGATCCTCGTGTCGGACAGCCGTCGCTCGCTCGCCCCGTGGTCGATCTCGGCCAACGTCGGCGACTTCCAGGACGGCGAGAAGACCTTCTCGGGCTCCTACCTGGGCTGGACCCCGTACGTGCTGGACGCCGGAGCCGGCGCCGAGGCCGGCGCTCCGATCCTGTCGTCCTACGACGACCAGGGCAAGGGCCTCTCGGTCTCCAGCGCCCTCGGCGCGGCCGCGCAGGGTCACCCCCGGGGCGGCGCCAAGCTCGGCGCTGACCTGGACCTGAAGATCCCGGACAGCATCGCGAAGGGTAGCTACCGCACCACCCTCACGATCACTGCGCTGAGCAGCTGACCGGACTGCTCCATTCGGCGGGGTAGGCACCTTCGGGGGCCTACCCCGCCACCCATTTGCACTTCTCCCAAGATCACCCCAAGGAACCGACATGTACCCGTCCGCAACCCGCTGGAAGACACTCCTCCGTACGACCGCACTGTCCCTGCTCGCCGCCGTCGCGGCCGTCGGTGTCGGTGCCGTCCCCGCCTCGGCGGCGGAGGGCAACGTCGCCTGGACGGTCCGGACGGCCTCCAACGGCTACGGCGAGGCCCGGTCCAGCTACAGCTACAACGTCAACCCCGGTGGCGCCGTCGAGGACGCCATGGTCGTGGCGAACCGCGGCCCCGCGCCGCTGACCCTGTCCGTGTACGCGGCCGACGGCTTCACCACCGACGCGGGCCAACTCGACCTGCTCACCAAGGACAAGAAGTCCGTCGCGATCGGTGCCTGGGTGAAGGCGACCGCCGACAGTGTCGTGATCCAGCCCGGGAAGACCGCGCAGGTTCCCTTCAAGGTCAGCATCCCGGAGAACGCCACCCCCGGTGACTACGTCGGCGGCATCCTCACCGCGCTGACCCAGGCCGACCAGGCCGAGGGCATCAACGTCGACCGACGCCTCGGCATCCGGATCAAGTTGCGCGTCGGCGGCGAGCTGAAGCCGAACCTCGCGATCGAGGACCTCCACGTCACGTACGCCGGGCCGTCGAACCCGTTCGCCAAGGGCGACGCCACCATCACCTACAAGGTCCACAACGTCGGCAACGCCGCCCTGTCCGGGCAGCAGACGGTGACGGTCTCGGGCCCGTTCGGCCTGCTGCGGGTACCGGCGGGCGACATCGCCGCGCCGCCGGAACTGCTGCCCGGTGAGAGCTGGAACGTGACGGTGCCGGTGCACGGGGTGGCTCCCACCATCTCGCTGGCTGCGACCGCGACACTCACCCCGCTGCTCACCGACGCCTCGGGCTCCATCACCTCGCTCAAGCCGGTCCAGGTCACCGCCCACGGCTGGGCCCTGCCGTGGATGCTGGTGCTGGTGCTCGTCGTACTGATCGCCCTGCTCGTCGGCGCCTACCTGTACCGGCGTCGCAACCGGACGCAGCGCAAGGTGCGCGAGGACGCCCGCGTCCGCGACGCCGTCGAGCAGGCGTTGCGTGGTCAGGAGCCGCAGACGTCCTGATCGCGGCTCTCGTCACCGCCGCCGGCCGTGGTCGGCGGCGGCTGCCGCGCGGCGGGTCAGCCCGACGGCGACAGCGATCACCACGAGCACCAGCACCGCCGCCCGTGCCGGCGCCCAGGTCGGTGCCGCGCGCAGGATCACCGTGCCGAGCACGGCACCGAGCACCAGCCCTGCCAGTAGACCAACGCCACCCACGTCGGCGATCCGGTGTGGGTCGACGACGCGACGACGGACCAACTCGGTCAGCCACGGCACGGCGAGAGCAGCCGGTCGCCCTTGTGGGTGAACGACGCTCAGCCCCGGGCCACGCCTGTCCCCGAGCCGGCATGCTGCGACGGGAACGCCGGCACGGAGAGGGAATCCACATGGTTGACGGGGATGTGCCAGAGCGGATGCAGGCCGCGGCCTTCGACGAGTTCGGTGGGCCGGAGGTGATCACGCTGCGGAAGCTGCCGATCCCCGAGATCGCCGACGACGAGGTACTGATCAAGGTCTTGAGCGCCGGCGTGGGGGTGTGGGACGCGTACGAGCGGCAGGGCGCGCTGGTGCCGGAGGGCTCCTCTCTCCCGATCGTGCCCGGCTCCGACGCCGCCGGAACCGTCATCGCGGCTGGCGGCGGGGTGTCCAACGTCATGGTCGGCGAGCTGGTCTACGTCTCCGCCACGACCCGCCCGAAGGGCGGTTGCTACGCCGAGTACGCGGCCGTCAAGGCGGAGTACGCGGCGAAGGTGCCCGACGGCGTACCGGCTGAGCACGCCGGGGCCATGCCCACCGACGCGCTGACCGCACTGGCCGGGATCGACGCGCTCAGCCTGTCGGCCGGCTCCTGGCTGCTGATCTTCGGGGCGAGCGGCGGTCAGGGTCACCTGGCCGTGCAGTTGGCCAAGCGCCAGGGGCTGAACGTCATCGCCGTGGCCTCCGGAGCGGACGGCGTCGCACTGGTGACCCGTCTCGGTGCCGACATCTCCGTCGACGGCCACGGCGACGTGACCGACGTGCTCGCCCGGATCCGGGACGCGGCACCGGCCGGGGTGGACGCCGTCCTGGCGATGGCCGGCGGCGCGACCCTGGACCGGCTCACCGAGGCGCTTGTCGACGGCGGCGTGGTCGCGTACGCCCACGGGGTGCAGCCGGAACCGAGTGAACGCCCCGGCGTCGTGGTCCGGGCGTACGACGGCGAATCGAGCCCCCGGCAGTTGCAACGCCTCAACGAACTCATCGAGGCGGGACCGTTCGTGGTGCACGTCGCGGAGACGTTCCCGCTGGGCAAGGTGCGGGAGGCACACCAGCGCCTGCAGACCTCCTACCCGGGGAAGCTCCTGCTGACGGTGGCCTGAGACTCAGCGCGTGCGCTGCTGCGGCACGCGTACCGATGCCATGCCGGCCGCGGTCGCGGCCTGAATGCCCAGGTCGGTGTCCTCGAAGACCAGGCACGAACCCGGGGGTACGCCGAGGTGCTCCGCCGCGAGCAGGAACGCCTGCGGGTCGGGCTTGGCCCGCGTGTAGTCGTCGGCGCAGACCAGCACATCGAAGCGGTCCAGCAGGCCGAGCGCGTCGAGGGAGGCGGTGACCGAGGCACGGGTGCTGCCGGAGACGACCGCGAACGGGACCCGCCGGTGCGCGTCGTGGATGTGCGCCAGCACGTCGGGCACGGCGGCGAGCTGCGGCAACAACTCCTGGTAGATGCGCTCACGGTTCTCGACGACGGTCGCCACCGGCATCGCCAGACCCTGCTGCTCGTTCAGGGCGACGATGATGTCGGCGGTCGGCCGGCCACCCCAGGCGTAGAAGAGGTCCTCCGGGAACTCGCAGCCCCACTCGTCCAGAGCCCGCTGCCAGGCCACGTAGTGCAGCGGCATCGAGTCGACGATCGTGCCGTCGCAGTCGAACAGGTACGCGGCGAACTCACCCGGAGGCAGAGGCAGACTCACCGGGGAAGGGTACAAGCCCCTTCGGGACTTCCGCTCACTCGGCGGTGACGGCCCTGAGCTGGCCGAGCAGGTACGCCCGCTCCGGCTCGGTGCCCACCAGCGTCAACGCGCTGCGGTACGCCTCGGCGGCCTCGTCGTACCGGCCGAGCCGGCGCAGCAGGTCGGCCCGCGCCGCCGGATAGGGATGGTGGCCACGCAGGTGCGGATCGTCGGCCAACTCGTCGAGCAGGGCAAGACCTGCCTCCGGCTCGTCCCGCATGGCCACCGCGGCAGCCCTGTTCAGCGCGACGATCGGCGACGGCACCAGGTTGAGCAGCACGTCGTAGAGCGCCACCACCTGCGGCCAGTCGGTGCTGGCCACGTCCGCGGCCTCGTCGTGCAGGGCGGCGATGGCAGCCTGCACCCCGTACGGGCCCGGGGCGGGGCCGGTCAACGCGACCACGACCAGCCCGCGCCCCTCCTCGATCATGGGCCGGTCCCAGCGTCCGCGATCCTGGTCGTCCAGGAGGATCATCGCGCCGTCCGGCCCGGTACGCGCGGCACGCCGGGCGTGGACCAGCAGCATCAGACCGAGCAACCCGGCGACCTCCCGCTCGGCGGGTAGCAGCCGTCGCAGGATCCGGCCCAGCCGGATGGCCTCATCGGCGAGGTCGACCCGTTGGAGATCCGGGCCGGAGCTGGCGGCGTACCCCTCGGTGAAGACCGAGTAGACGGCCTGGAGCACCGTGGGCAGTCGACCCGGCAACTCGTCGTCGCCGGGCACCCGGAACGGGATACGGGCGTCCCGGATCTTCCGCTTCGCCCGGACGAGCCGCTGGGCCATGGTCGCTGGTGGCACCAGGAAGGCCCGCGCCACCTCGACCGTGGTGAGGCCGGCGAGGAACCGCAGGGTGAGCGCGCCGCGATCCGGCGCGGCCAGGGCCGGGTGAGCACAGGTGAAGAAGAGCGCCAGCCGGTCGTCGGGCAGGTCCCGGTCCGCGTCGGCGGGCGGCGCGGGGTCGGCCCGCTCGGCCTCCGCCCGAAGTACGGCGAGTCGCGTCGCCAGCACCTTGTCGCGTCGCAGCCGGTCCACCGCTCGACGCCGAGCCGTGGTGAGCAGCCAGGCGCCCGGCCGGCTCGGGACACCGTCGGTCGGCCAGTGCACGAGCGCCGCCTCGATGGCCTCGGACGCGACCTCCTCGGCCAGGTCGAGATCCCCGAACCGGTGCACGAGCGAGGCGAGCAGGCGACCGCGTTCCTCCCGGAACACCGCCTCCACCGACGACCCGACGGCTGACTCCTCATCCGGCACGGTCAGGCCTGCATGTCGATCTCGAAGATCGGACGCACCTGGACCGATCCGGTACCGATGGCCCCGGGGCTGCGGGCCGCCCAGTCCAGCGCGGCGTCGAGGTCCGGCACGTCGATGACGTCGTACCCGCCGAGCAGCTCCCGGGTCTCGGCGAACGGACCGTCGGTGATCGTGCGCTCACCGCCGGGGCCGACCTGCACCGTCGTGCACGTGGTCAGGTCCTGTAGCGGATACCCGGAGACCCAGACCCCGGCGTCCTTCATCTCCCGGTCGTAGCGGATCCAGTCCTCGACGGTGCACCCGTTGTCGACGGCCTCCCCGTCGGCCACGGGACTCATGAACAGCAGCATGTACTTCACGTTCCGGCTCCTCTCGGTGCGGCGTGTCGCCGTACAGCATGACGACGATCGGAGCCCGGGGATGTCGACACGGCGCGTCAGAATTTTTCGCCGCCAGTTCACGACAGGAGTGGCTGCCCATGTTCGGCCCGCTCGTCGCGTCGGTCCATCCGTCGCTCGAACCAGGTCACCGCGATCAGGAAGGCGGTCACCACTGTGAGCGCCGCCAGTGGCGGCAGGGATCGGCCGATCGGCAGCAGAGCCAGCGCCAGCAGCGCGGCGACGACCTGCGCCGGGTACACCGCGCCAACTGTCAGCCGGCGGAAGACCAACCTGCTGAGCAGGTAGAGGGCGCTGCCGCCGTAGAGCGCGGTCGCGGCCTCCCAGCCCAGCCGGCCGGGGTGCGCCGACCCCTCGGTGAGCTGGACGATCACCTCCTCGATGCCGAGCGCGACGTAGATGGCGCCGATGATCAGCGCGGAGTGCCCGAGCCCGTACGCGTCGCCGGCCACGCTGCCCCGTCGTTCACCAGGCACGTTGCTGACGGCCTCCCGGGCTGCGGGCGCCAGCCGATCGAAGTAGAGCCACCACAGGCACACCGTGCTGGTGAGGCCGAGCAGTGCGGCCAGCAGGGCGGAGCCGACCGGCGCCATCGCCCTCGGAGCTGCGCCGGCAGAGATCAGGGACTCACCGAGCGCGATGATGAGCACCAGGCCGAACCGCTCGCTGAAGTGGTCCACGCTGCGCAGTTGCCACGGCCGGAAGGTGGACGCGATCCGGGCACCGCCGATGTTCAGCAGAAACGCGACCGTCCAGAGCGCCGTCTGGGCTGCACCGCCGAGCAGGGCACCGATGATCAGCGGGACCCAGCCCAGCACCACCGGCACGCTGAAGAATCGCAGCGTCGATCGCAGTTCAGGGTTCGTCGCGCTCGCCCAGAACAGAATCACGAGCTGCACGGCGCGGCCGACGACGTAGGCCAGGGCGAGCGTCAGCGGCGCGTCGAACAGCTCCGGGCTCTGCTGCCACGCGTCCGGCAGCACCAGTGCGGCCACGAAGATCGCCGCCATCGCGACCAGGGTGATGGCGCGGACCGGGCCAACGTCCGGCCGGACCAGGTTTCCCACCCAGATGTACGGCGACCAGGAGTAGAGCAGCAGTAGCAGGAGGAGTAGCCCCTGGGCCAGGGTGAGCGCGCTCGGCGACGCCGCCATGAACGTGATGACCCGGGTGAGCGCGAAGACGAAGACCAGGTCGAAGAAGATCTCGAACATCGTGGTCCGGTGCGTCACCCCTGCCGGCACCGGACGAATATCGAAAATCCCCCTCATCCTCGCATTCTGCGCCATAGGGGTCGACGGTTCATCCGGTCTACTCGCCCGGCGTCGCTCCGAAGAGCGGGAAGAACCGCTCGGCCGCTCCGATGTCGCCCTGCACCTCGATCTCGCCCGCCGAGACCGCCGACCGCAGCGGCGTGCCGCCGAACATCAGGTCCCGCAGCGTATTCACCGTGCCGGTGACAGTGACGTCGACCTGGCCCGACCTGCCGCGGGTCACGCTGATCCCACTCGGTGCCACCTCCACCTCGAAGGCGTCGGTGCCCACCTGCAACCGGAGTCGAGCGGTCACCGGCGCGTCGGCCGGTGGCCGATAGAGAGCCTTGAGCAGCAGCATGAATGCGTCGGTGCTCATCTCTACGTCCGGCTCCGCGGGCAGGCCGGCCCCCCACCGCGACAGTTCGATCAGTGTCGGCTCCAGTTGCTGACCGCGTTCCGTCAGCTCGTACGCGTGCACGCTCGCCGGTGGCCCGAGCTGCACCCGCCGGACGATGCCGGACTGCTCCAGCTCCCGGAGGCGCTGGCTGAGCACGTTCTGGCTGGCCTTCGGCAGGCCGGCCCGCAGATCGCCAAAACGCTTCGGGCCGAACACCAGCTCTCGAACAATCAACAGAGCCCAGCGCTCGCCGACGATGTCCATCGTGCGCGCCGCCCCGCAGGCGTCCTGGTAAGTCCGCTGAGTCACACCGCCATCGTAGTCGGCGTCCACCGAGCAGTGCTAATCTAGGACCAAGAAGTCCTAATTTAGGAGTAGCCCATGGATGCACTGCTCGCCAAGGTCATCGAGCGCCACGGCGGCCTCGATCGCTGGAACACCGCGTCGACCCTCACCACCCGGCTCACCTACGGCGGCCCGTTCTGGGCGTTCAAGGGCCGCCCCGACTTCGACAGCACCGAACTGGTCGAGGCAGACCTGCACCGGGAGCGGATCCGCCATGTCCAGGAGGGCACCGGCCAGGTCACCGAGTACGACCGCAACAACGACCGGGTCACCGTCACCGCGGCCGACGGCAGCCTGATCGACGAGCTGACGAACCCCCGGGCGAGCTTTGCCGGCTACACCGGGGAGAGCCAGTGGACGCTCGCCCAGGCGGCCTACTTCCGTGGCTACGCCACCTGGCACTACCTCGTCGAGCCGTTCCTGTTCACCTGGCCGGGTGTCGAGGCGCACGAGGTCGAGCCGTGGACGGAGGGCGGCGAGTCGTGGCGCGTACTGCGCGTCACGTTCCCCGAGAGCCTGGACACCCACACCGACACCCAGCTGTACTACTTCGACGACAGCGGGCTGCTGCGGCGCATGGACTACCAGGCGGTGGTCAACGGCTCCTCCCCGGTCGCGCACTACGTGAGCGGGGCGGCCGAGGTCGACGGGCTGGTCGTGCCGACGCGACGCCGGATCCACATCCGCCAGGAGGACCGCACGCCGGACCTCTCCTGGACGCCGATCACCCTGGACCTGGCGAACGTCCGGATCCGCTGAGCCCCGGTGGTGTCGCAGCGGACCCGGCGTCACGCCGCTCGACCGGACGCCCGGCGTCAGGTCGAGGCGTCCGTCCGACGCCGGCTCCGCTCCGCCCGCCGCCGCACCTGCTGGTACGCGCCGGTCAGCCCCATCGCCCGGCGTACCTCGATCAAGGTTTGCCGGACCTCCTGACGGGTCCGTTCGGTGCCCTCGACGATCAGCCGGTCGACCAACCCCCGGTCGGCCTCGATCTCGGCCCGACGCTGCCGAATCGGCGCCAGGAATCCCTCCAGCGCGACGACCAGCCGTTCCTTGACCTCCACGTCACCGACCCGCCCGGCCCGGTAACGCCGAGCCAGGTCGGCCACCTCGTCGCGGTCCGTGTTGAAAACCTCGTGGTACGCGAACACCGGGTTGCCCTCCACCGTGCCCGGCACGTCGGCCCGTACCCGATTCGGGTCCGTGTACATGCCGAGCACCTTCCGACGCACGGTGGCGGCGTCGTCGGAGAGGGCGATCGTGTTGCCCCGGCTCTTGCTCATCTTGGCCGCGCCGTCGGTGCCCACCAGGCTCGGCGTGTCCGCCGGGATCAGCTCGGGCACCGGGAAGACCGGGCCGTACAGGTGGTTGAAGCGCCGCGCGATCTCCCTGGTCACCTCGACGTGCGCGGCGTTGTCCCGGCCGACCGGGACCACCTCGCCCTTGACGCAGAGGATGTCCGCGGCCTGGAGCACCGGGTAACCCAGCAGCCCGTACGGCATCTCCTCCTTGCCGGCGTCGCGGGCCATGTCCTTGAGCGACGGGACCCGTTCCAGCCGGGGCACGGTCACCAGGTTCTGGAGAAGTGTGTTGAGGTCACCGACCTCGGGGATCGCGGACTGGAGGTAGAAGGTGGCCCGCTCCGGGTCGACGCCGGCGGCGAGGATGTCGGTCACCATCTCCCGGGCGTTGCCGGAAACCTGTTCGATGTCCTCGCGGCGGTTGCGGGTGGTCAGCATGTGCAGGTCGGCGATGATGAAGAAGCTCTCGTAGCGCCGGTGCAGCCGTACCCGGTTGGCGATGCTGCCGACGTAGTGGCCGAGATGAAGGCGGCCGGTGGGCCGGTCGCCGGTGAGCATTCGTGCGACGGACATGGTGGTGCCTCTCGTATCCGAAGGTGGGTCACGCGTGGGCGCGCGCCGAGCAGGGCTGGCTCAGCCCTGCTCGGTCAGCGGGATCGACTCAGCGAGTCGCCCGCCATCGCGCGCCGGCGCGAAACCGCAGACCACCGGCACGGAGGACGTTCAGAAGTTGCTCACGGCCGTCGCCGGAGCTGATCGGGATCTCGGGCACGGCACCGAGGCGGAGGCCGTCGACCAGGTCGACCGCCTCCGGTGCGCAGTTGCCTGTCCGGACCACGGCCTCAGATTACGCGCGGCATGGCACCCCGAGGGGGGAGATAGCTGTCGGCGTAGTAGGCGCCGACGCGTTCCCGGTACTCCGGGTCGGCCGAACCCGGGTCGAACGGTGGCGCGTCCTTGATCTGCTGTCGGGTCCGGTCGACGTGCACGACGCGTTCCTGGTGATCCACCTGGGCCACCGTCCCGGCTGGCAGCAGCACCTTCTGACCGAAGATCCACGGCCCGGTGTCCACCACCAGGTATCCGGCGTCCGCCTCGTCGCTCGTCTCGTCGATGCTGCCGATGCGCCCATCGGTCGCCTGCACCTGATAACCGACCAGATCGACGGGTGTGCCCGGGCCGGGGGCGTCCGGGCCGTCGTGCCCACCCTCCGGACCTTCCGCAGGCGTGATCGAGGGGGTGGTCTGCGTGTAGCCGCCGGCCAGGGCGGACGGATCTCGCCAGGCCCAGGGATTGAAGATCGAGGGTTGCATGGGGCACCTCCAGGGGACGGTCCTCAGCTGTCCTCCTTCGCAGTGCCCACCCCACTGCCGCCGGAAACAGCCTGCTGTCCAGGTGTGGCAGCGCCTTCGCGTTCGCGCCGCGGGCCCGGTGAGCAGGTGCGCTGGCATACTCGGCTGCCATGGTGCTGTCGCGAGGGTGGAGTCTCTTCCTGGTCGGAGTTGGCGTCTGGACCTGGGTGATCTGGCCCCGGTTCGCGGTGGCCATCTGGCAGGACCCACGGTCCTGGGCGTCCGGCACGGTGGCCGACGGCGCAGCCACCAGCTTCCTGTGGGTGCATGCGCTGCTGATCGCCGCGTCCCTGGCGATCGGCACCACCGCTGGCGTCCTCGGTGTCCGGGCATGGCTCGCCGCCCGGCGCCGGCAGACGTCCTGATCGCCGCAGCCGCTCCTGCCGATCAGCGCGTTCGGTGCGGGTAATGCCGGTGGCCGGCGAGCCCTGTTGCTGGCGGATCGGGTCTGACCTGGGGAAACGGTTCGGACGGCCAAATGTGACGCGCGCCGCTACCCGTGGATTTGACGATCAAACCCGCAGACGCGTAACTTTCTCTCTGCCAGCGCGGAACGGGGCAAACGGGACGAAGGTCCTAGAGCACCGAAACGGGATGGCAACCGGGTCAAGCAGGGGTTCGCTCCTGGGAGACGCGGTCCGGGCGGGGCTTGCCGGATCGGCCGCGAGGCGGATTTGGTGCAGCGAAGCCGACCGGGTAAGGTTCACGACCGGCAGGGAACCGGGCGAGACTGCGGGAAGCCGCAGCGGCCGGCCTGCCAAATCCGACGACCTGACGCAGCGGTTCGCTGCTGCGTGAGTGCGCCGGAACCAACCCGCACGAAGCATGACAGACCGGGACACACGGTTTGACACGGCCGAGACGGTGAGGTAACGTAGTAAAAGTGCCCGGCGCGAGAGCGACGGGGACGCAGAGCGGTAAAGCCCCGGTTGGGGTTCCACGGAATGTGGGGCTTCTGGTCGGTGTGTGGTTGTTCTTTGAGAACTCAACAGGGTGCTTGTAAAGCCAGTGCCAATTATGATTTATACCCCGGACTGGTCAGTTTTTGCTGGCTGGTTGGGATTCCTTTGGCA